>NZ_JBHYJA010000047.1:0-75247 GCF_042740355.1 Streptomyces sp. NPDC059010 | reverse complement strand
CCGGCGCGGCGCGGCGGCTCTCCCACCCCCGGCTCGGCCGGGGCGGGTGGGGGGGGGCGTCGCTCGGCGGGGCGCCCCCCCCGCCGTCCCCCCCCCCCCGGCCCCCTCGGGAGGGGTGAATCCGATCACAACTCCCAAGCGGAGCAGGGTAATCCGTGACTGGAAAGCCCAGATCGAATTTGCGAACCGCCGATCTCTTGTTACCGTTCCATTAGCCCGGTTGCTGGTGCATCCCCCGTCGCCAGCAACCGGGTCTTTTCATGTGCGCAGTCATTTACGGAATGACATCGCGTGTCAACCGCCCGTGGGCGCCCCGGAATTGTCCGGCGCCGAGTTGCTCGCGGAGCGCAGCAGCAGCGGCCCGTTCCCGGCCCGCGCGGCGAACTCCGCGACCGCCGTGTAGGCGTCCAGATTCCCCCGGGTGGGCTCCCGTGGCGTCTCGCACGTCCCCGGCTCGTCCTCGACGCCCTCGGCGCAGCGCATCTGCACCGTGCGTCCGCCTGGCCCCATGAGACTCAGCACGGAGTCCAGCGCGCCGCCGGTCGCATTGCGGAAGTAGGTGCGCGCCCAGGTCTCCGCGCCCTGGGTGAGGACACAGGTCTGCGCCTCGATGCCCTCGGGCGAGACGAGCTCGGGCCCGCACCGGGTGGCGGTGGCGAGGCCCAGACCGAGCAGCAGCGGGGATTCGACGGGCCCGACCGCGGGCCCTTTCGCGTCGGGAGCGGGGGAGGGAGGTACCGAAGGACGCGCGGCCTTGCGGGACGTATGGCCGTGGGCGCGGTCCTGTTCGCCCACGGGTCCCGCGGAGGCTACGGCAAGCGGCAGCGCGACGGCGCCCACCACGACGCCGGTGAGGGCGAACAGACGGATCTTTCCTGAGCCTGAGCGGCGTGTCTCAGCGTGACGGGGCATACACGGAATGTAACGACCGCGCACGTGTGCCCCGCTCCGCGCACGCCGGTGTGGCCTACAACTCGGGCGCGCTCACACCCGTACGAGTGAGGGCCTCGACCACGGCGTCGACAACGGCCTCCACATCGGGTACCCACGGGGAGGCCGAGCCGGGCAGCGGAGCGCGCTGCCAGCTGATCTGACCCGGGCCCGTCTCGGACGGGGGCAGGGCGACATAACCGCCCTCGCCGTGGAAGCGCAGGGAGCCGGGGACGAAGTCCTTGGCGTAGAGCAGTTCGCCCAGCTGTTCCATCGAGTACGGCTTCACCAGGATCGCCCAGCGGGTGGGCGAGGCGACGACCGGGCCGAGGCGCATGCCCATGCGGTCGAGTGCGGTGAGGGCGTGGGCGGCCGGCAGGGCCGGGAGGCTGACCGCGCAGGGCGCCTTGCCGCCGGTGGCGAGGATGATCGGGGCCGCGGGCCGGTTGCCCCACCACCAGCGCACCATGCGCTCGTCGGTGGTGGCCGCGAGGAGGCCGGGGTCGAAGGGATGGGCACCGGGCACCGTGCACTCGGGATCCGGGCAGCCACAGCGGTCACGCCGCTGCGGGTCCGCCGCCACTCCCGGGAGTACGGGCCATTGCCATTGAGTCGCGAAGGTCAGGGCCGCGCTGATCAATTCAGGCTTCCCGTCGCCGCGCAGGAGCCTGCGTCGCCTTCCGAGGATCTCGCGCATGAGCGCTCGTTCCTTTCCGTTGCACCGCTGGCAACACCGTGGACCACATCACACCATGTGTCGATCACTTCACTGTGCGTACCTAATGGCGCATCACACCCCTGCTGTGAGCAAGGGAAACCCCTATGGGCCGAGCGTTGGCTGCTTCCGCGGCAACCTCGCCCATACCGCGTCTACCAAAAGCATGGGCGTGGCGTGGGGTGGCGAAGTCTGGCGTTTAGCGTCGCGCGTATTTCTCTTCGCCTCCGCCACGGGAGGATGGGGCCGGTCGTCGGTGGCTAAGACGCCCGGGTCCGTCGCCAGGTTCCGGGTGGCTGTCAACCACCCCTGGCCTTCTCCGAGTACGTACCCATCACGACCGCTGTGACGCTCTGTGGAGCGAAACCAGTCGACCGCAATACCCCGTTCACTGAAGCAGTTTTAAGCCAACTTTGCCTTTGCGCAAGAGGTCTACGACGAGCGCTCCGGTTACCCACGGACACCAGGAATCCCAGCAGGACAATGCTGGACATCCCCTTACGAGTGCGTGTAGATGTGGAGACACTGCTAGCGGCGCAGAATGACATGGGGGTTTGCGATGCTTTTGAGCAATACGCACCGGTCGGAAAGCCGGACGCCATGAACGCCCCTCACCCTTCGAAAGTGGCCGGAATCGATGCGACGGTTCCTTCACCCGCACACACTGTCGCGCCCGCGACCCCGGGCGGCTCAGCGGTCCCGTCACCCAACGCACCGGGCCTGGTGCTCCAGGACCGGCTCGCCGGCTGGGTGTCCGACCTCACAACACTCCACGAACTCACCGAACGCCTGGCCCGCACGGACGCACTCGCCGACGCCCTCCAGGAACTGCTGCGCGCCGGAGCCGCCCTCGTAGGCGCCCGGCGCGGACTCGTCGTCCTGGAACCGGCCGACGGCCTGGGCCCGGACACGACCATAGGGCTCGGCCTCGCCCGCGCCGACCTGGGGCACATCGAGACCGTGCCGCGCAGCGCGATGTCGTACGGAAGGATCCTCGACGGACTTCCGGGTGGTGACGGTGAGATCGCCCAGCCGGATCTGATGTCCGAGGACGGGCTCGACCCCCGCCACCGCGAGGTGGCCGCACGCCTCGGCTACGCCGCGTGCTACGCCCTCCCCCTGTCCACCGACACCGCCGGCCGCCTCGGTGCCGCCGTGTGGCTGTACGACGAGCCCGCCGAACCGGCCGAGCGCCAGCGCCACCTCGTCGGCCTGTACACCCGCTACGCCACCGAGCATCTGGCCCGGCTCCTCGAAGTCGAGCGCACGCGCGCGTGCATGCGGACGATCGCGGAGGAGCTGCTCCCCTCCCGGCTGCCGCGCATGGCCGGCGTCCAGCTCGCCGCCCGGCATCGCACCGGCCCGCGCGGGGGCGGCGACTGGTACGACGCGCTGCCGCTGCCGGACGCCGCGCTCGGCCTCGCGGTCGGCTCGGTGACCGGGGCCGGGCCCAGCGCGATCGCCGCGATGGGACGGCTGAGGGCCAGCCTGCGGGCGTACGCCGTGATGGAGGGCGAGGACCCGGTCGCGGTCCTGTCCGACCTGGAGCTGCTGCTCAGACTCACCGAGCCGGCCCGCTCCGCCACCGCCCTGTTCGCCTACTGCGAGCCCGCCCTGCGCAAGATCACGCTGGCCGGCGCCGGACACACCCCGCCGCTGCTGATCGGGGACCGGCGCACCGAGTTCGTGGAGACCTCCGTGTCCGCGCCGCTGGGCATGCTGGCCTGCTGGGAGGCGCCGAGCGTGGAGCTGTCCGCCGAAGCCGGAGAGACGGTTCTGCTGTACACCGACGGGCTGCTGCACCGCACCGGCGACCCCACCGACCGTGCCTTCGCACGGCTGCACGCGGCGGCGGCCGGGGTGCCCCGGGCGATCAGGCACGACCCGGACGCCCTCGTCGACCACGTCCTGCGGACCGTGCTGCCGGACGGACTCGACCGGGCGGACAGCGAGGAGGACGTCGTACTGCTCGCCGCTCGCTTTGAGTAGCGGCCCGGCACGCGCGCGTAGCGCTCATCGGAAAGCACCCGGGAAAGCACCCATAACAAGCGAGTGACCTCGGCCATAGCAGCGGCGCCCGCGCACGGGGTGACCGGTCCTACGACCCTGGGTTCCGTCCTGTACGTCCGTACGATGGTCGGGGTCCAGTGCCGTATCGAGGAGGATGACCGTGGCCGACGAGCTCACCCCGGCCGAGTCCATTGCTGCTACCGCAGCGGACCCGGAGACTGAGTCTGAAGAGCCGATCAAGCAGCGCAAGAACGGCCTGTACCCGGGCGTGTCCGACGAGCTCGCCGAGAGCATGAAGTCCGGCTGGGCCGACACGGAGCTGCATGACCTGCGGCCCATCCCCCAGGCCGCCGAGACCGCCGCGCGGCGCTCCGCGCTGTCGGCGCGGTTCCCGGGCGAGCGTCTGGTGATCCCGGCGGGCAACCTGAAGACCCGCTCGAACGACACCGAGTACCCCTTCCGCGCGTCGGTCGAGTACGCGTACCTCACCGGCAACCAGACCGAGGACGGCGTGCTCGTCCTGGAGCCCGTCGCGGACGGCCACCAGGCGACGATCTACCTGCTGCCCCGCTCCGACCGTGAGAACGGCGAGTTCTGGCTCTCCGGCCAGGGCGAGCTGTGGGTCGGCCGCCGCCACTCGCTCACCGAGGCGGAGAAGCTGTACGGCATCCCGGCCTCCGACGTGCGCGAGCTGGCGGACCGGCTGCGCGAGGCGACCGGTCCGGTGCGTGTCGTCCGTGGCTACGACGCCGGCATCGAGACCGCGCTGACCGACAAGGTCACCGCCGAGCGGGACGAGGAACTACGCGTCTTCCTGTCCGAGGCGCGGCTGGTCAAGGACGACTTCGAGATCGGCGAGCTGCAGAAGGCCGTCGACTCGACCGTGCGCGGCTTCGAGGACGTCGTGAAGGTCCTCGACAAGGCCGAGGCGACCTCCGAGCGCTACATCGAGGGCACGTTCTTCCTCCGCGCGCGCGTGGAGGGCAACGACGTCGGCTACGGCTCCATCTGCGCCGCCGGTCCGCACGCCTGCACGCTGCACTGGGTGCGCAACGACGGGCCCGTGCGCTCGGGTGATCTGCTGCTGCTCGACGCGGGCGTGGAGACGCACACGTACTACACCGCCGACGTCACGCGCACGCTGCCGATCAGCGGCCGCTACAGCGAGATCCAGAAGAAGATCTACGACGCCGTGTACGACGCCCAGGAGGCCGGGATCGCGGCCGTGCAGCCGGGCGCGAAGTACCGGGACTTCCATGACGCCTCGCAGCGGGTGCTCGCCGAGCGGCTCGTCGAGTGGGGGCTTGTCGAAGGGCCCGTGGAGCGGGTGCTGGAGCTCGGGCTGCAGCGACGGTGGACGCTGCACGGGACCGGGCACATGCTCGGCATGGACGTGCACGACTGTGCTGCCGCGCGCGTGGAGTCGTACGTCGACGGCACGCTGGAGGCGGGTGTGGTGCTGACCGTCGAGCCGGGGCTGTACTTCCAGGCCGACGATCTGACGGTGCCGGAGGAGTACCGGGGGATCGGGGTGCGGATCGAGGACGACATCCTGGTGACGGCGGACGGCAACCGGAACCTGAGCGCTGCGCTGCCTCGGCGGTCGGACGAGGTCGAGAGCTGGATGGCCTCTCTTAAGGGCTGACGTTGGATTGATGGCCGGATGCCAGAAGGGTGTCCGGCCATCGTCGCGGTCTGCGGGTTGTGGGGGCTTGTCGCGCAGTTCCCCGCGCCCCTGAGGGGGTTGAGGTGGACCTGCATCTGGATCTCACCGGCACCGATGGGCGCCGTGCGGGGCTCGAACGGGCGCTGCGGGATGCCGTGCGGGACGGGCGGCTCGCTCCCGGGGAACCTCTGCCTGCCACCCGGCGTCTCGCCTCCGAGCTCGGCATCTCGCGGAACACCGTGAAGGCCGCTTACGACCAGCTCGTCGCCGAGGGTTACCTGACCGCGCGACAGGGCTCGGGCACGCAGGTCGCCCCGCTGCCCCTCCCCGCCGCCGAACCGCCGGAGGCCTCCGCACGCGCGCGTGAGCCGCGGTTCGATCTGCGGCCGGGCAGCCCGGACGTGGGGGCGTTTCCGGCGGCCGCCTGGTTGCGGGCGTTGCGCAGGGCGATCGCGACGGCGCCCTCGTTGGCGTACGACTATGGCGATCCACGTGGGCGTATCGAGCTGCGGAACGCGCTGTCGGGGTATCTGGGGCGGGCGCGTGGGGTGGTCGCGCCGCCGGAGCGGATCGTGGTCACCTCCGGCTATGTGCAGGGGCTGGCGCTGCTCACGCGCGTGCTGGAGGGCGGCGCCGTCGGCATGGAGGATCCGGGGCTGCCGTTCCACCGGGAGGTGGTGCGGCGCAACGGGGGTGCCGTCGTGCCCGTGCCGGTCGACGAACGGGGCGCGCGTGCGGGGGAGCTGGGGGACTGTGCCGCCGTTGTCGTGACGCCCGCGCATCAGTATCCGACCGGTGTGACGCTGCATCCCGAGCGGCGGCGGGCGCTCACCGACTGGGCACGCGTGCGTGGCGGACTGATCGTCGAGGACGACTATGACGGGGAGTTCCGGTACGACCGCCAGCCCGTCGGCGCGCTGCAGGGCATGGCGCCGGGACAGGTCGTGTATCTGGGGACGGCCTCGAAGACCCTCGGGCCCGCGCTGCGGCTCGGCTGGATGGTGCTGCCGCCGCACCTGGTCGACGCCGTGGCCGACGCCAAGCTGCACAGCGACCACCACACCGAGTCCATCGGCCAGTTGGCCCTCGCCGAACTGATCGAGAGCCATGCCTACGACCGTCATGTGCGGGCCTGCCGGTTGCGGTACCGGCGGCGCCGGGACCAGCTCCTGGACAGGCTGGGGGCGCGTCGGCGCGTGCGCGGGATCGCGGCCGGGCTGCATGCGCTGGTGGAGGTCGACGACGAGGCGGAGGTCCTGGCGCGGGCCGAGGCGGCGGGGCTCGCGGTGGGGTGTCTGGGGGAGCACTGGCATACGGCGGGTGGTGGCGGCGCCGGGGGCGGTGGCCGTGGCGGTTCCGGGGGCCGTGGCCTTGGCGCGGGGCGGCCGCAGGGGCTGGTCGTGGGGTACGGGACGCCCCGGGAGCGGGTGTATCCGGAGGCGTTGGAGGTGTTGGGGCAGGTGCTGGAGGGCGACTGAGATCCCCCTGGTATTGGGCCACTGAGATGCCTCGGAATTGGGCCTGTTGAGGGGTCCACGGCGGCTTTAGCGTCGTTGGCATGACGACCCGTCTCCTCCCGCCCGCGGGACCGCAACGCGTCCTGGCGTCCGCCCAGTTGGCCAACTCGGTCGGTGACGGCGCCTACTACGTGACGTCGGCGCTGTACTTCACCCATGTCGTCGGCCTCGCGCCCGCGCGCGTGGGGCTGGGACTGACCGTCGCTTGGGCCGTCGGCTCGCTGGCGGGGGTACCGCTCGGGCGGCTCGCCGACCGGCGCGGGGCGCGTGGCACGGCGGTGCTGCTCGCGCTGGCGACGGCGTTGGCGGTGGGGTCCTTCCTCGTCGTCCGTGGCTTCGTGCCGTTCGTCGTGGCCGCGTGTGCGTACGCGACCGCACAGTCGGGGCTGGCGGCGGCCCGGCAGGCGCTCCTGGCCGGGCTGGTGTCCGCCGGGGACCGGACCGGGCTGCTCGCGCATCTGCAGTCCACGCTCAACGCCGGGCTGGCGGTGGGAGCCGGACTGGGCGGGCTGGCGCTGAACTCCGGGACGCGCGAGGCGTATCTGGCCGTGTTCGCGTTGGACGCGGTGAGCTTCGTGGTGTGTGCGGGGGTGCTGGTGAGGCTCCCGGCGGTGGCGCCCGTTGCCGTACGGACGCGGGACTCGCTCGGTGTGCTGCGGGACCGGCCGTACGCCCTGGTCACCCTCCTCAACACCGTTCTGCTGCTGCGGATGCCGCTGCTCAGCCTCGGGCTGCCGTTGTGGATCGCCGAGCGGACGGCGGCGCCGGCCTGGCTGGTCTCGGTGCTGTTCGTGCTCAACACCGGGGCTGTGATGGTCTTCCAGGTGCGGATGGCGCGCGGCGTGACCGGGCTTGCGTCGGCCACGCGCGCGGTGCGGCGGTCGGGGTGGGTGATGCTGGCAACGTGCGCGGTCTTCGCGCTGTCGGCGGGGGCCTCGCCATGGGTGGCCGCCGCTGTGCTGGTCGTCGGGGCGGTGCTGCAGGTCGTCGCCGAGATGGGCCAGTCGGCGGGGTCCTGGCAGCTGTCCTTCGAGTTGGCGCCCGCCGATCGGGTGGGTGAGTACCAGGGGTTCTTCGGTACGGGCGTGACGGTGGCGCGGACCCTGGGGCCGCTTGTGCTGACCTCGCTGCTGGTCGGGTGGGGGACGGCGGGGTGGCTGCTGCTGGGGATCGCGACGCTGGGCGCGTCGTATGCGATGGGGCCGGCGGGGAGGTGGGCCGCCGGCGCCCGGGTGGGGCGGGAGAGCGGGCCCGCCTTGGTCGCGCCGTGAGCTCAAGCGGTCCCTTGCTCGTGCCGTGAGCTCAAGTAGCCCTCGGTTAATGCGGCAGCTCAGCCGCCCTGGGCTAATCCGGCCGCTCAAGCCGCCCTGGGTCAATCCGGCAGCTCACGCCGCCCTCGCTCCTGTCCCGACCGGCAGTGAGTCCAGGAACAGTGCCCCCGCCAGCAGACCCGCACTCCCCCGTGGGCTCCACGCGCGTGTGTGCAGGTCGGTGTCGAGGGTGGTCAGGGCCTGCGCGCCCGCGTGCGTGGCCGTGCCGCCCGCCTCCAGGACCGTGCGGGCGCCCGCCTGGACGTGGCGGAGGCCGATCGGGCCCGCGGTGTAGAGGAGTTCGGTGTCCTGGAGGGTGGACATCACCGTGAGCAGGGCGTCCAGGCGGGCCTGCTCCTCCGTGGCGCCGGCCGAGCGGGCCTGGGTGAGGGCGTCCAACGCCCGCCGTACGTGCGGGAATCCGGCCCGTGCCTCGCCGCGTGCTCCGGCGGCGCCGTACTTCGCGGACACCGAGGAGCCCCGGGAGGGCCTGCGCGGGGCGCCTTTGTCGGGGTGCGCGGCGATGCGCTTGGCGGTCGCGGCGACGTCCCGCGCCCCGGCCCGGGGGTCGAGCGCGGCCGCGGCGACCAGCAGGCCGAGTGCCCAGAGGGCGCCCCGGTGGCCGCCGCCCGCGAGGCCCACCGAGTGCTCGGTGCACCTGCCGATCGCGCCGAGTTCCGTGCGCAGTCCGGGCGTCGGCTCCCCCGTGCGCCGGGCAGCCGCGGCCATCGCCACGAGGCCCGGCGCGAGGGCCTTGGCCGACCAGCGCAGCATGCAGTGGTCCCGGCGGCTCGCGCGGGCACCGAGGTCGCGCGGGTCGGGCAGGCCCGGCTTGGGTACCAGGGCCAGCTGCCCGGTGAGCGCGGTCACGGCGGCGTGGGCCAGCGCCTCGTCCTGGCGGCTGCTCATGGTCGTACCCCCTATGAGGACGAGGACGACGAGGCCGACGGGGCAGTGCTGGGCGGGGTGCCCGTCGGGGCGTCGCCCGGCGGCGTGCCGCCCTCGCCGCCACCGCCGCCGCTGCCCGCGCCGGTGTTCTCGGCGTCGGGGTCGACGCCGATGGTGAGGAAGCCCTTGTAGCCCTTGGACGAGTCCTTCTTGTGCACCGCCTTCAGGGTCAGCAGGCCGCTGGAGGCGCCGCCGCCGTCGTAGACCATGTCGTTGTCGAGGGTGGTGTAGCTGCCGGAATGCTTCGAGTACGGCTCCAGCGTGAAGATCTCCTGGGCGATCTCGTCGTCGAAGAACAGCTGACCGGTGTAGTTGACCTTGCCGCCCTCGTAGGTGCCGTCCTCCTTCTGGCCGCCGGTGTGCACCTTGAGGTGGATGTGGCAGGTGCGCGGGGTGTACCAGCCCGGGAAGATCGTCTCGAACTTGACGACCCCGTTGGCATTGGCGATCTGGTAACCGCGCAGGTACGTCTTGTCGTTGGCGGTCGAGCCGTCCTCGCTCTCGGCGGGCGCGGAGCCGCCGGGGTTGGCCGTGGTGTAGCCGGAGTAGTAGCCCCAGGCGTCGCAGTGCCAGATCTCCACCGCGGCGCCGGAGACCGGGGTGCAGCCGTCGGTGGCGTCCACGACGGTGAGGCGCAGCGTCAGCGGGACGCCGCTCTTGCCCTCGGTGATGTCCTTTCTCACCAGGGCGTTGTCGAGGTAGTAGGGGCCTTCGGTGACGCTGGACATCAGCGTCATGCAGCCGGAGCTCTCCGAGGCGGCCGCGGAGGCCGTCGACGCCACCGCGTCGGTCGTGGCCGTGGCGGTGTCGGCGAAGGCCGCCTGATAACCGGCGACGGCGAGCCCGCCCGCCGCGACCGTGCCTCCGGTCACCGCGAGGGCGCGGCGCCGGGTGATCGTCCTGTCCTTGTGGTTTCCCGTCATGACCGGGAAGTTAGGGACGCCGCCCGTCAGCAGCTTGAGGTGGCACTGTGCGGTGGCTGTGAGTCCTGAGGAAGCTTGGAGACTGGTCACCCGTAAAGCTCAGCAATTACCCCAAATGCCAAGGTTCTAATAGCTTTGCGGGCTCTCCCGGGCAAAGAGATCTGGTCACTTCCCGATCTGCCGAGCCCAGGAGAGCGAGACGATGACCTGTTCGCCCGTACGCCCACGCCCGTCCCGGTCCCTCCGTTCCGTGCTGCCGGCCGTCGCCGCCGTCCTGTCCCTGGTGACCGCCCTCCTGGTCGGCGGTGCGACGCCGGCCGCCGCGCTGACCAAACCGGTCATCAACGGGCCCGTGTTCAACGACCCGCTGGGCACGCCGGCCCAGCAGAAGGCGATCTTCACCCAGCTCGTGCGGCTGATCGACGCGGCGCCGGCCGGAGCGACGATCCGCGGTTCGATGTACGAGTTCAACGACCAGGAGGTCGCGAACGCGCTGCTCGCCGCCCACCGGCGCGGCGTCAACGTCAGGCTCATCGTCGACGACTCGACCTATGTGGACGGCGCCGGTGGCGCCGAGTACACCAACGTGCCTTACCAGACCCTCAGGGCAGGGCTGGGAACCAATGACGCCGCCCGCTCCTGGATCGTCGTCTGCGACGACAGATTCGAGGACCCCGACGGCGTCGACGACGTCCAGCGCGGTTGCCTGGCCGTGGCGCCGCCCCAACCGGCGTACAACCACAACAAGTTCTTCACCTTCTCCAGCATCGGGCCCTTCGACGACGGCACGAGCTATTCGAACGTCGTCTTCCAGACCTCCTCGAACCTCTCCGACTGGTACAAGGTCGAGTCCTTCAACGACGCGGTCACCTTCGTGAGCAGCGCGGTGTACGCCGGGTACGCCTCGTTCCACGAGCAGCTCCGCCGGGGGCGCACGCTCGCACGCGGCAACAACAACGCGTACTTCTCCACGCCGTCCGGCTCAACCTACCGAGGCTTCTTCTTTCCCCGCGGGGACAGCTCGTACAACAACCCGGCCACCGACACCGTCGTCAACGTGCTCGACGAGATCAGCTGCGCCTACACGGGCACGGACGGGCTGCGCCACCAGACCGCCATCCGCATCGTGACGCACAGCTTCCTCGGCTCCCGCCGCCAGGTCGCCGACAAGCTCGCCCAACTGCGTGGCAGAGGCTGCTGGATCGACATCATCCACACCGAGACCGACAGCACGATCACCAGTCGGCTCAACGCCGCCGGCATCCAGCACCGCGCCTGCCGCATTCCCAATGGGCCGGGCATCGACGTACGCCCGCACAACAAGCAGATGCTGATCGACGGCTACTACAACGGCGCCATCACACCGCGCGTCTACACGGGCAGTGCCAATCTGAACGGGTCGTCGCTGCGCTCGGCCGACGAGGCGGTCGTGCGGATCACCAGCGCGTCCTACCACGCGCGGTATTTGAGCACCTTCTACAGGATTCGCTCCGCTTGCGGTGGTTGACACCGGCGCGCGGTGACGACCGCGCGTGGCGCCACCGGCGCCACACAGCCATCAACCGGCGCTACACCGCCATCAACGGTGTGTCCTTGCGCCACTTCAAGATCTTTTCGAAGCTCACCACCGCCCCGGCCCGCCCCGGTGTGTTGCCGATCTGCACATGGTCGGCGAGTTCCTGGATCAGGCAGAGGCCCCGGCCGTGTTCGGCGTCGGTGGACGCCGGGCGGGGCGCGCGGGGTGGGGTGGTGAAGCCCGGGCCCGAGTCGGTGACCTCGATGTGGCACTTCTCGCCGTCCAGATACGCCGTCACGCGATACGCCTGGGGGGAGTCGCCGGAGGTGCCGGCACCGCCGTGCTCGACGGCGTTCGCACAGGCCTCGCTGAGGGCGACGGAGAGGTCGTAGGACACGTCCGGGTCGACGCCCGCCGTCTCCATCGTGCCGATCAGCAACCGCCGGGCGAGCGGCACGCTCGCGGCTTCCCGCCGCAGATGGAGTGACCACCAGATGCTCATGCTCCAGCCTCCTGGCCGCGGCTCGACATACCGTTACGTATTGCCGCGAGTGCCCGGGTGTAAGCACATCATTGACGTGATGCCGCCCATATGGTCGATGCGCCCACACAGTAATCGGTGTATGTGGGGGCGGCCCACATCAGAAGGTGATCTTCCAGTCGTACAGTCACCTACTCCCCGTACGTCACGAATCGCCCGTTCCTCATCTTGCGGACCTGCCGTATAGCGGTCATAAGGCCAGTGCGATGATGAGCCCGCCATGTCTGCCCCCCACCCGCGCACAGCGCGCTCCGGGAGTGATCTCCGGATACTGCGGGCCGCGGTGTTCGCCGCGGTCTGTGTCGTGCTGGCCGGGGTCGGGCACGCGCTGGGCTCCTGCGCGACGATCCCGCTGTGGACGCTGGGCGCCGGGTTCCTGGGGGTTTTCCTGGTCGCGGTGCCGTTCGCGGGGCGGGCGCGTTCGCTGCCCGGGATCGCGGTGCTGCTCGCGGCCGGCCAGACCGTCCTGCACACGCTGTTCGGGCTCGGGCAGCACGGCGTGAGCGCGGGGGCGGCGGCCGCCACCGGGGCCGCCTCTGCCGCGTCCATGACCTCCTCGTCCTCCATGCCCTCCGGGTCCTCCGCGTCCGACGCCGCGCTCGTCGAGCTGGCCGCGCGGCTCGTCTGCGGGACCGCCACGGCGGCGATCAGCCCCGCCCAGGCCCAGCGGATCCTCACCGAGGCACGGCTGCACCCGGCCATGGGGACGCACCCCTCGCACCGGTCGGCGGACACCCTGTCCACCGTCACGAACTCCGCCACGGACGCCTCCGCGTCGCTGCTGCCGTCCCTCCCCATGCTGCTCGCCCACGTCCTCGCGGCGGTCGCCGCGGGATGGCTGCTGCGGCGCGGGGACCTGGCCCTGCTACGCATCGTCGAGATGTCCGCCCTGTCGGCGCATTCGGTCGCCGAGGGGGCGTTCGTACGATCCCTGCGCGGGGCGCTCGCTCTGGTGCGCGCCCTGCGTTCCGGACTGCCGAGTGCACCCGAGGCGGGCCCGCGGGTCCTGTGCGCCGGGTGGTTCGGTCCGGCCGAGCCGCGCACTCTCGCGCTTCAGCACACGGTGGTCAGGCGGGGTCCGCCGGCCGGTGCGGCACTCGCCCTCGCCGCCTGACACGACGCGACCGCCATCACTCCACTGCGTGGGGCTGAGGGGCCGCCGTCGTGCGGCACGCGTGCGTGCGCGAGTTCTTCGATCGCGGGATCTCTTGTCCGGCTTCGCCGACCGTCATGGCTTCGCGGACGTCCTGGCTTCGCCGAGCGGTTTCGGCCTCGCCGGCCGTCCCGGCCTGACTGGCCTGGCCTGACTGGCCTGGTCTGGCCTGGCCTGGCCTGGCCTGGCCTGGCCGACTTTCCCGCCGATCGGGCACCCCTGCGCGCGCGTACTCCTCTTCACCACCGGAATCCCGAATCTCACTCACAGTGGAGTGCTTCGCATGAAGGCCTCTCGTTTCGCCGCCGTCGGCGCCCTCGCCGGCACGGCCGTACTCGCCCTGTCCGCCCCCGCGTTCGCCCACGTCAGCGTGCAGCCCGAGGGCACGGCAGCCAAGGGCGGCTACGCGGTCGTCGACTTCAAGGTGCCCAATGAGCGCGACGACGCGTCGACCACCAAGCTGGAGGTGACCTTCCCGACCGACCACCCGCTGGCCTCCGTGATGCCGGAAGCTGTTCCCGGCTGGACCGCCAAGGTCACCAAGTCCACGCTCGACAAGCCGCTGGAGATGCACGGCAAGAAGATCACGGAGGCGGTCACCAAGGTCACCTGGACCGCCGACGGCAAGGGCATCCAGCCCGGCTTCTTCCAGAAGTTCCCCGTCTCCGTCGGCACCCTGCCCGAGGACACCGACGAACTCGTCTTCAAGGCGCTCCAGACGTACTCCAACGACGAGGTGGTGCGCTGGATCGAGGTGCCGCAGGAGGGCCAGGAAGAGCCCGAGAACCCGGCGCCGGTGCTCGCGCTGTCCGCCGCCGAGGAGGGCCACCACGGCTCGTCCTCCGCCGACAAGGCCTCCGACTCCGACGACGCCGAGGCGGCCTCCGCCAAGACCGCCGCCGAGCCCGCCGACAGCAGCGACACCACCGCCCGCGTCCTGGGCGTGGTCGGCATCGTCGTCGGCGCGCTGGGTGTGGCGTACGGCGTGCTCGCCGGCCGTCGGCGCACCGAGGCCTGACGGCCTCGTCGGTTCACGGCGCGCGCCGGGGCACGCCTCCGGTGCGCGCCGCATCCCGCACCACTGAGACAGCCGGAACAACACAGCCGAAAAGCACAGCCGGAACAGCACGGCCGGAACAGCACGGCCGAAATAGCACAGTCGGAACAACTGGGACATTTTTCTATGTGTAAGAAGACTTGCCATGCGTAAGAAGACCCTCGCCGCGGCCGCCCTGCTCGCCGCCGCCACCCTCACCCTCTCCGCCTGCGGCAGCGGTGACGACAGCGCCGATCCCGTCACCGTGGTCTCCGAGGAGGCCGACTCGGACAAGGCCGCCATCGTCCTCGACAAGCCGTTCGAGAAGCCGGACCTGGTCCTCAACGACACGAACGGCAAGAAGTACGACCTCCGGAAGGAGACCCAGGGCAAGCCGACGCTGATCTACTTCGGCTACACCAACTGCCCCGACGTCTGCCCGCTGACGATGAACAACCTCGCCGTCGCCAAGAAGCAGCTGTCCAAGGCGGAGCAGGACGAGCTGCGCGTCGTGTTCGTCACCACCGACCCGGAGCGCGACACGGCGCCCGCGCTCGGCAAGTGGCTGAAGGGCATCGACCCGCAGGTCGTCGGCCTGACCGGCGAGTTCGACACCATCCAGGCCGGCGCCCGCACCCTCGGCATCACCATCGAGCCGCCGCACAAGGACAAGAACGGCAAGATGGTCTCCACGCATGGCACCCAGGTCGTCGCGTTCTCGCCGAAGACCGACAAGGGGTACGTCCTCTACACCGAGGACGCCGAGGTCGGCGACTACACCAAGGACCTCCCCAAGCTGATCAAGGGGGAGAAGCCGTGAGGCGGTTCACCCCGGTGACCGTGGTGATGGCCGGAGCACTCGTCCTGGCGGGCTGCGGTTCCGAGGACTCCAAGGCGGAGGTGTCCGTCAGCGGCGCCTATATGCCGCAGCCGGTGTCCGACTCGATGGCGGCCGGTTTCCTGACCGTCACCAACAAGGGCGGTACGAAGGACGAGTTGACCTCCGTCACCAGCGACGTCGGCGAGGTCACCGCCCACGAGACCGTGAACTCGTCGATGCAGGAGGCCAAGGACCTCGCCGTCCCCGCGCGCGGTCAACTCGTGTTCAAGAGCGGCGGCAGCCATCTGATGTTCGAGAAGCTGAAGCGAAAGCCGAAGCAGGGCGAGAAGGTGACCGTGCGGCTCCACTTCGCCGAGTCCGGCACGGTCACGGTCGAGATGCCGGTGAAGTCCGCGACGTACAACCCGAAGACCGGACACTGAGGGAGAGATCGCCTTGACCCAGCCCATCGCCCCCCGCGTCCGGCCCCGGGTGCCACTGCGCGTCCGGAACCTGGTGCCGCCGCGCATCCGGACCCGGCTGCCGCTGCGCATCCGGCATCTGGTGCTGCTGCTCCTGGCCGCCACCGGTCTGCTTCTCACCGGTGCCGGGCCGGTCTCCGCGCACGCCGCGCTGACCGGCAGCGACCCCCAGCAGGGGGCGGTGGTGGACAAGGCCCCGACGCAGATCTCGCTGACCTTCTCCGAGAAGGTCGCCCTGTCCGGCGACTCCGTGCGGGTGCTCGACCCCAAGGGCAAGCGCATCGACCGCGGCGACCCGGCGGGCGTGAGCGGCACGACGTACGCCGTGAAACTCCACAGCGGCCTGCCCGACGGCACGTACACCGTCACCTACCAGGTGGTGTCCGAGGACAGCCATCCCGTCGCCGGCGCCTACACCTTCTCCATCGGCGCCCCCTCCCAGACCACCGTCTCGGTCTCCGGCCAGGAAGTGGGCGGCGGGGTCGTCGGCTGGCTCTACGGGTTCGGCCGGTATGTGTCGTACGCCGGCTTCATCGTCCTGGTCGGCGGCGCCGCCTTCGTGCTCGCCTGCTGGCAGCGCGGGGCCGGCGTACGGGCACTGCAACGGCTCGTCGTCTCCGGCTGGCTGGCCCTGACCGCCGCCACTCTCGCCCTGCTCCTCCTGCGCGGCTCGTACACCAGCACCGGGAAGGTCGGCGACATCTTCGACCTGGAGCTGCTCGGCCAGGTGCTGCAGACCAAGACGGGTGCGGCACTGGTGTCCCGGCTGCTGCTGCTCGCCGCGGCGGCGCTGTTCATCGCGGTGCTGTTCGGGGCGTACGACAAGCGGGAGGACGAGGAGAAGCAGGACCTCACCTTCGGGCTCGCCATCGGGGGCACCGTGGTGGCCGCGGGTCTCGCAGCGAGCTGGGCGATGTCCGAGCACGCCTCGACCGGACTCCAGGCCGGCATCGCGATGCCGGTCGACGTCCTGCATCTGCTGGCCGTCGCGGGCTGGCTCGGCGGCCTCACCGCACTGCTCTTCGCCCTGTACCGGGCACCCGCGGGCACCCCGCTCGACGCCCCCGCCGTACGCCGGTTCTCACGCCTCGCCTTCGGCAGCGTGCTGGCGCTGGTCGCGACCGGCATCTACCAGTCGTGGCGGCAGCTCGGATCGTGGTCGGCGTTCACGGGGACGCGGTACGGACAGCTGCTCCTGGTCAAGATCGGGCTCGTGGTGCTGCTGGTCGGGATCGCGTGGATCTCACGTCGGTGGACGGCACGGCTGGCGGACACGGGTGCGGCGACGTCGCGGGAAGGGACGGGGGCCGGCGAGGACGGGCAGGACAGGGAAGACAGGGAGCAGACGGCGGTCGAGGGCGAGAAGGCGCACGCAGCTGCCCGGGCCGGTACCTCCACCTCCGAAACCGACTCGGCCTCCGCCTCGGCCAAGAAGACCGTCTCCCCCGCCCCTTCCGCCAAGAACGCCGCCTCGGCCGCCGCGTCCGGCAAGGACGGCTCCGAGCGCGCCGCCCAGCTCGCCCGGCAGCAGGCCGCGATCGACACGGCACGGCAGAAGCAGCAGCGGGACGCCGACCCGAACCGGTTCGGACTGCGCCGCTCCGTGCTCGCCGAGGCGGGCGTCGCGGTCGTCCTGCTCGCCGTCACCACCATGCTGACGTCGACCGAGCCGGGGCGTACGGAGGAGCAGGCCAGGGCGGCGGCATCGTCGTCTTCCTCCTCCGCCGCCGATGGCTCGTCGTCCGGGGCGCTGACCCTGGACATGTCCTTCGACACCGGCAGCGAGGACGGCAAGGGCGTCGTACGGATCGACCTCGATCCCGCGCGCGTGGGCGGCAACGAAATGCACGTCTACGTACAGCGACCCAATGGCCGCGCCTTCGACATCCCCGAGGTGAAGGTCGCCTTCACCCTGGAGTCCCAGGACATCGGGCCGCTGCCCGTCGTCCCGGACCACATCTCCACCGGACACTGGTCGGCGAGCGGAGTGCAGATCCCCATGGCGGGCGAGTGGAAGATCGCCGTGACCGTGCGGACCTCCGACATCGACCAGGCCACCGTCTCCAAGAACGCGCAGATCGGCTGAACCTCACCATGGCTGACCAGTCCATTCCGGAGGCTCGTACTCCCAAGACTCCGAAGACTCCCGGGACCCCCGAGACCTCCAGGTCTGCCGGGGCTTCCGGGGCTTCCGAAACGGCACTTAATGACGGCGTTTCCGAAAGCACCGTAGAGGGCGCTGCGAACAAGGCCGCTGTCAATGAGGGCATTTCGCGGCGCGGTCTGCTCGGGACCGCGGGTGCCACCGGGCTGGTGCTCGGCGCGGCGGGCGGGGCAGTGGGATACGCCGCACGGCCCGCCGAGGCGACGCCGCTCACCTCGCTGGGCGCCGGTCAGGTGATGTTTCACGGGAAACATCAGCCCGGCATCCTCCAGGCTCTCCAGGCACGCGGCCACGTCGTCGCCTTCGACCTGGCGGCCGGCGCGGGCCGCAAGGAGGCGGCGGCGTTGCTGCGCCGCTGGTCGGAGACGGCTCGGCGGCTGATGGCGGGCGAGGCGGCCAAGCAGGACGACACGGATGTAGCCCGCGACGCCGGTCCGTCCTCGCTGACGATCACCTTCGGCTTCGGGCACAGCTTCTTCGCACGGACCGGTCTGGAGAAGCAGCGCCCGGTCTCCCTGGACCCCTTGCCCGACTTCTCCTCCGACCAGCTCGACAAGACACGCAGCAACGGCGATCTGTGGGTGCAGATCGGCGCCGACGACGCCCTGGTCGCCTTCCACGCCCTGCGCGCGATCCAGAAGGACGCGGGCCGGGCCGCCAAGGTGCGCTGGCAGATGAACGGCTTCAACCGCTCGCCGGGCGCCACCGCGCACCCCATGACGGCCCGCAATCTGATGGGCCAGATGGACGGCACCCGCAATCCGAAGCCGACGGACAACGACTTCGACCAGCGGATCTTCGTGCCCGAGTCCGGCTCGAAGGACCCGGCCTGGATGGCGAACGGCTCCTACGCCGTCGTACGCCGTATCCGGATGCTCCTCGACGACTGGGAGCAGCTCTCGGTCAAGGAGCAGGAGGACGTCATCGGGCGCCGCAAGTCCGACGGGGCGCCGCTGTCCGGGGGCACCGAGACGACCGAGATGGACCTGGAGAAGACCGACAAGGCAGGGAACCTGGTCGTCCCCATCAACGCCCACGCCCGCATCACCCGGCCCGACCAGAACGGCGGGGCGGCCATGCTCCGACGCCCGTTCTCGTACCACGACGGCATCGACACGGACGGCGTGCCCGACGCGGGCCTCCTCTTCATCTGCTGGCAGGCCGACCCGCTGCTCGGCTTCGTCACCGTGCAACGCAAGCTCGACCGGGGCGACGCCCTGTCGAAGTACATCCGGCACGAGGCGAGTGGGTTGTTCGCCGTGCCGGGTGGGGCGACGGAGGGGGAGTACGTGGGGCAGCGGTTGCTGGAGGGGTGAGCCGGCGAGCCGGGGCATCCCTTGCGGTGACCGGGTGAGATGCGTGCCCGCCGTTTCGCAAGGCCCATTAGGGTGAGGTCATGCCAGCGAGCTATGCCTATCTCGGCCCCGAGGGCACCTTCACCGAGGCCGCCCTGCGCACCCTTCCCGAGGCCGCGACCCGGGAGCTGATCCCCTACGTGTCCGTGCAGTCCGCGCTGGACGCGGTGCGCGTCGGCGAGGCCGAGGCCGCGTTCGTGCCGATCGAGAACTCCGTCGAGGGCGGCATCACGACCACGCTCGACGAGCTGGTCGCGGGCGCGCCGTTGATGATCTACCGCGAGGTGCTGCTGTCGATCACCTTCGCGCTGTTGGTCAGGCCGGGCACGAAGCTGTCGGACATCAAGACGGTCTCCGCCCACCCGGCCGCCCAGCCCCAGGTGCGCAACTGGCTCAAGAACAACCTCCCCGACGCCCACTGGGAGTCGGCCGCGTCGAACGCGGACGCCGCCCGTCTGGTCCAGGAGGGCCAGTACGACGCGGCCTTCGCGGGCGAGTTCGCCGCCGCGCTGTACGGCCTGGAGGCCCTGGAGACCGGGATCCACGACGCGGAGAACGCCCAGACCCGGTTCGTCCTGGTGGGCCGGCCCGCACGGCCCGCCGCTCCGTCCGGTGCCGACAAGACGTCCGTCGTGCTGTGGCAGCGCGACGACCATCCCGGCGGGCTGCGCGACCTCCTGGGTGAGTTCGCCACCCGCGGCATCAACCTGATGCTGCTCCAGTCCCGGCCGACCGGCGCGGGCATCGGCAACTACTGCTTCTGCATCGACGCCGAGGGCCATATCTCGGACCGCCGGGTGGCCGAGGCCCTGATGGGGCTGAAGCGGATCTGCCTGGAGGTGCGGTTCCTGGGCTCGTACCCGCGCGCGGACATGAAGCCGGGGGATATGCGGCCCCCGCGCACGGGGACGTCGGACGAGGAGTTCGTGTCGGCGGCGGACTGGGTGGCGCGGTGCCAGGACGGGCGGTTCTGAGTCGGCCCGGTGATGGTTTCGGCCGGTACTACCAGCCGATTATCGTTATCCACAGAGGTTATCCACAGGTCCTCATCTCGACCTGGGGACAAGTCGACAGGGAAGCATGAGTCTGTCGACAAATCGCCCTCCAGGCCCTTCCGGCGTCCACCGTCACGCAAGTCACCCTTCGTCCACTCTTTTCCTTTGAGCAATCCTTTGGAGCGACCGCTTTCCACCCGAAAGCAGGGATGGAGGCGGATTGTCCTGGGAATTCTCAACTTGATCACCGCATTGCGGAGTGATCAATTCCGACATCCACAGTCCATCCACACAGCCTGTGGATAACTCTTCGGGGCCTGGGGATACCTGTGGACAACCGTGACCCAAGTCCCGTTCTCCACAAGGGAATCGAGTCAACCGGCCGCCTCGCGCCTGCCTCGTTCCAGGGAGTGAGACGCCTTTTATTGACACCGCTCGCAATTACCTCATAACGGAACGTAAGCCGCGGCTCGGAATAGTGAGTCGTGGGCTGTCACCCCTCCCCGGTAGCCTTGAGCGTGTGATTGACCTTCGCCTGCTCCGTGAGGACCCCGACCGAGTGCGCGCCTCGCAGCGCGCCCGTGGAGAGGACGTCGCGCTCGTCGACTCCCTCCTGTCTGCCGACGAACGGCGCAGGTCGTCCGGCGTCCGCTTCGACGAGCTGCGTGCCGAGCAGAGGCAGCTCGGCAAGCTCATCCCCAAGGCCTCCGGGGAAGAGAAGGCCGAGCTCCTGAAGAAGGCCGGCCAGCTGGCCGCCGACGTCAAGGCCGCCGACGCCGAGCGCGACGCCGCCGTCGCCGAGACCCAGGAGCTGCTGGTCCAGCTCGGCAACCTCGTGCACCCGGACGTCCCGGTCGGCGGCGAGGAGGACTTCGTCACGCTGGAGACGCACGGCGAGATCCGCGACTTCGCGGCCGAGGGCTTCGAGCCGAAGGACCACCTGGAGCTCGGCGGCCTCCTCGGCGCCATCGACGTCGAGCGTGGCGCGAAGGTCTCCGGCTCCCGCTTCTACTTCCTCACCGGCGTCGGCGCCCTGCTGGAGCTGGCCCTGGTCAACGCCGCGATGGCGCAGGCCACGGCGGCCGGCTTCACCCCGATGCTGACCCCGGCGCTGGTCCGCCCCCAGTCGATGGCGGGCACCGGCTTCCTCGGACAGGCCGCGCAGGACGTCTACCACCTCGACAAGGACGACCTCTACCTGGTCGGCACCTCCGAGGTCGCGCTCGCCGCGTACCACATGGACGAGATCCTCGACGCCGACAAGCTGCCGCTGCGCTACGCGGGCTTCTCGCCCTGCTTCCGCCGCGAGGCCGGCTCGCACGGCAAGGACACCCGCGGCATCTTCCGCGTGCACCAGTTCGACAAGGTCGAGATGTTCTCCTACGTCGCTCCCGAGGACTCGCAGGCCGAGCACCAGCGCCTGCTGGAGTGGGAGAAGCAGTGGCTGACGTCGCTGGAGCTGCCGTTCCGCGTCATCGACGTGGCCTCCGGCGACCTGGGCTCCTCGGCCTCCCGCAAGTTCGACTGCGAGGCGTGGATCCCGACGCAGGGCAAGTACCGCGAGCTGACGTCGACCTCGGACTGCACCGAGTTCCAGTCCCGCCGCCTTTCGATCCGCGTCCGTGACGGCAAGCAGGTCAAGCCGCTGGCCACGCTCAACGGCACCCTGTGCGCCGTACCGCGCACCATCGTGGCGATCCTGGAGAACCACCAGCAGGCCGACGGCTCCGTCCGCGTCCCCGAGGTGCTGCGCCCGTACCTGGGCGGCCGGGAGGTCCTGGAGCCGGTCTCGAAGTGAGCGCCGCGTCTCCCGCTGCAGGGTTCCCCTACAGGCTGATCGCGACCGACCTCGACGGAACGCTCCTGCGCTCCGACGAGTCGGTCTCGCAGCGCACCCGTGACGCCCTCGTCGCGGCCACCGAGGCCGGTGCCGCGCACATCGTGGTGACCGGCCGCGCGGTCCCGTGGACCCGCCACATCCTCGACGACCTCGGCTATCAGGGTCTCGCGGTGTGCGGCCAGGGCGCGCAGGTCTACGACGCCGGAGAGCACCGTCTGCTGACCTCGGTCACTCTGGACCGGCAGCTCGCGGGCGTGGCGCTGGCGAAGATCGAGGCGGAGGTCGGCCCGCTGTTCCTGGCGGCGAGCCGCGACGGCCTGGACGGTGACATCCTGGTCGGCCCGGGCTACGCGGCCACGGGCAAGCTCCCGGCGACGCCGTTCACGGACGTGTCGGATCTGTGGGCCGCCCCGCTGAACAAGATCTACATACAGCACCCGGAGCTCTCGGACGACGAACTGGCAGAGGCCGCCCGCCAGGCCGCGGGCGGCTTCGTCACGGTGGCCATGGCGGGCGAGGGCATCGTGGAGCTCCTCCCCCTCGGCCTGTCCAAGGCCACGGGCCTGTCACTGGCGGCCCGCCGCCTGGGCATGAAGGCAGCGGACACGATCGCCTTCGGCGACATGCCCAACGACATCCCGATGTTCGCCTGGGCGGCGCGGGGCGTGGCCATGGCCAACGCCCACGAGGAGCTGAAGGCGGTGGCGGACGAGGTGACGGCCTCCAGCGAGGAGGACGGGATCGCGGTGGTGCTGGAGCGCTTGCTGGGCGCCTAACGGCGGCGGGCGGCAGCCATGCACCACGGCCGGCCCCGGTGGCAACGTCTTGCGGAGGATGCACGGATCGAACGTGCGCGGGCATTCCTGCCCGACCATGGCTTAGCAAGCCAGTGCCTTACCACTCGGCCAATCCTCCGGGTGGGCGGCCCACGCGAGAGCGACATCGCGTGCTCGAAGCGGCCGCCCCGGGCAGCTCCACGTGCGGAGCGGACTCGACGGTGGCGTAACTACACCGGAGCCCGCCGCAGGCTGCCCTGACGGGAGCTGGACGTACTGCCGTGCATGGACATCGTCCGACTCCTCTCCCAGAACGTGGCGCCGAACTCACCGTCCGGCGATGTGGACACAACCACTGTGCCTGTACGACGAGTTGGGCGCCACTGATTAAAACGCCCGGGAATGGCCGTGAACGCCCGCTACCGGCGCCGCCACTTACGTCGGCGCCCCTTGCTGAAGAACCACCCGGCAGGCGGCTCGTCCGAGCGCCACGGCTGCGGCTCGGGCTCCTCGCGGCGCCAGCGCTCGGCCAGCATCCGGGCCCGGGCGGACGGCTCGGACGTCTCGGCGGACCGTATGAAGTCCTCGTCCAGGACGAGGTCGTCCCAGTCGTCTGCCATCCCCGTCCTCCAGTTCGTGCAGTGCGTCCTGTTTGCCCAGTGTGCCCGGACAGAGGTGAAGCCATCGTCAAGAGCGGGCCCGCTCGGGGGCCCGCTCCTTCACCCCTCTTTACTCCTCACCGGCAAGCGTCAGCGACCGCAGCTTCTGTCCCGCGTACCAGGTCGCGAGGACGGTGACCACCGCCAGCAGCACCGTCGCCGTGGGCAGGGCGACGTCGGACGTCACCATGTCCCCGCCGGCGACCTTCTGCGCCACCGCCAGCGCCCACTGCTGGACGCTCAGCGTGCGCGCGCCGGACACCAGGGAGCCGAACAGGGCCTCCCAGACGAGTGCGTAGACCAGCCCGAAGACCACCGCGTGCCGGGACACCGTGCCCAGCAGCAGGAAGATCGCGGCGTAGGCGATGGAGGCGACCAGCGCGGCCACCGTGTAGGCGACGGCGATCTGCTGGCCGTTGCCGTTGAGGATGAGGCCCGCGATGAAGGTGGGCAGCGCCGAGAAGACCATCGTCACGGCGATCGCCACGATCAGCTTGGTGAAGATGATCGTCGGCCGTTTCACCGGCTTGGACAGCAGGTAGACCACCGAGCCGTCGTCGATCTCCGGCCCGATCGCGCCCGTGCCGGCGATGACGCCGATGATCGGCACCATCGTGGCGAGGGCGAGCCCGCCGAGCAGGTCGGACGCGGTCTGGTCGTCGGCTCCGGCGAGACCGCGCACCAGCGCGGCGATCACGATGAGCAGCAGCGGCAGAGCGCCCAGGATGAGGGCCCGACGGCGGCCGAGCAGGGCCCGGTAGGTGAGCCGGGCGACTGTGGGGTCGTACATCTTTGGCCTCCTACGCCGCGACGAGATACGAGAAGACGGACTCAAGGGACTCGTCGGACGGCGAGACGGTGAGCAGGCGGATGCCGTGGTCGCGCGCCACCCTCGGCAGCAGCGCGGTGAAGCGGCCGAAGTCGACGGCCTGGATGTGCAGCGCGCCTTCGGTCAGGTCGACCTCGATGCCGGACGTCGACGGGTCGGCGATCAGCGCGGCCGCGAGGGTGCGGTCGTCGCTGGAGCGCACCAGGTAGCGGTGCGGGCGGTCGGTCATCAGGCGGCGGATCTTGCGGAAGTCACCGCTGGCCGCGTGCCGCCCGGCGACCACGACCTCGATGTGCCAGGCGAGTTGCTCGACCTCTTCGAGGATGTGGGACGAGAACAGCACCGTGCGTCCCTCGTCGCCCATGCGGCGCAGCAGGTCCATGAGCTGCATGCGCTGGCGCGGGTCCATGCCGTTGAAGGGCTCGTCGAGCAGCAGGAGGGACGGGTTGTGCACCAGGGCGCTCGCCATCTTCACGCGCTGCCGCATGCCCTTGGAGTACGTCGAGATCTTGCGGTCCTGCGCGTACTCCATCTCGACCGTGGCCAGCGCCTTCTGTGCCGCCTTGGCGCCCAGGCCGTGCAACTCGGCGTTGGCGACGACGAATTCACGCCCGGTGAGGAAGTCGTACATCGCCTCGCGCTCGGGGACGATGCCGATGTGCTTGTAGATCGACTCGTTGCGCCACACCTGCTGGCCGTCGAGGGTGACGGTGCCGGTGGAGGGGGCCAGGAAGCCGGCCATCATGTTGATGAGGGTGGACTTTCCGGCGCCGTTGGGGCCGAGGAGGCCGGTGACGCCGGGGCCGATCGTCATGGTGATGTCGTTGACGGCGACCACGTTGCCGAACCAGCGGGAGACGTGGTCGATCTGGAGCGTGGTCACAGTCCCACCTTCTTGTAGCGGCGCAGCAGGAGGCCGTAGCCGGCGGCGATCAGGCCCAGGGTGACGAGGACGTAGACCACACCCACGCCGTTGCTCGGGCCCACCCCGCCGGGGAACGCGGAGCTCGCGCCCAGGAAGGCGGACTGCACCCCGTCGATGAGCGTGACGGGCGAGAAGAGGCCGATCCAGGCGATGGCGCCGCTGCTGCCCCCGCCGTCGCCGAGGGACTGCGCGTCGGCGATGGCCTGGAGCGTGGACACCGCGCCGTAGGAGATGGTCAGTACGGCGATCACGGCGGCGATGCCGAAGCCGCGGCGCGGGGTGATCGAAGCGATGACCAGGCCGATGCCGGCGAACAACAGTGAGAGCAGTGCGACGGACACGAGTCCCTGCGCGAATCCCTTGGTCTGGTCGGCGAAGTCGAGCTTGGCCAGCAGCGCGCCCACATAGAGCACGAGCAGCGGGGCTGCGGTGAGGATGAACAGCGCGGAGGCCAGCGCGGCGAACTTCGCCCTGACGTAGTCGGCGGTCTCGATCGGCCGCGAGAAGTACAGCGGCACGGTCTTGAAGCGCAGGTCGCGCGAGACGGACTGGGGTGCCTGCGAGGCGACGTACAGGCTGATCACGGCCTGCATGATGATCGCGTAGCGCGTGTAGTCGACGGGCAGGTCGTTGGCCTTGGTGGCGACCGCGACGGCGACCATGATGGCCGCGGGCACGCACATCACCACGAACAGCAGCATCGGCAGCACCTTGGACTTCACCGAGCGGCCGAGGCCGTAGGCGCCGCGCAGGGACTGCGAGTACAGCGACCGGGTCGCGTAGGAGCGGCCGAGGCGGGGGCCGTCGTAGGTGCGGTAGCCGATGTTGTGGATACGGGTCTGGTCACCCGACTGTGAGGCCGGTGTCCGCATGGGCTGCTCAACCGCCATGACCGACCGCCTCCTTCCGCTGTGCGTCGGCGCTCTGCTCGCCGTCGGTGAAGACCTCGGAGATGTGGTGCCGGCGCTGTTCCATGCGCACCAGGCCGAGGCCGAGGTCGGCGACCACGTCGCGTACGAGGTCGTAGGTCTCGTCGCCCTGTGCGGTCAGCAGCAGGATGTGTCCGGCGCCCGGGAGGCCACCGCTGCCGTCGAGAACTTCCACCCCGCGCGCGTGGAGCGCGTCGCGCACCGCGCGGGTGCCGTCCGGGTGGTCGTCGGTGTCGGTGACCTCGATGGCGAGGGTCGTCGTGGTCTGGGTGAAGTCGGTGGTGGAGCTGGAGCGCAGGAGCTTGCCGCCGTCGATGACGACGACGTGGTCGCAGGTGCGCTCCAGCTCACCCAGCAGGTGGGAGGTGACCAGGACCGAGATGCCGAAGTCGGTGTGGATACGGCGGATCAGGCCGAGCATGTCGTCGCGGCCGACCGGGTCGAGGCCGTTGGTCGGCTCGTCCAGGAAGACCAGCTGCGGGTCGTGGACGAGGGCCTGCGCCAGCTTCACCCGCTGCTTCATGCCGGTCGAGTAGCCGCCGATGGGGCGGTAGCGCTCCTCGTACAGACCGACGTGGCGCAGGGTGTCCGCGGTGCGCTCGCGGGCGGCGGCGGGCGGGAGGCCGGACATGCGGGCCATGTGCACGACGAACTCGGTGGCCGAGACATCGGGCGGCAGACAGTCGTGCTCCGGCATGTACCCGACCCGCTCGCGGATGGCGGCGCCCTTGGTGGCGACGTCGAGTCCGAGCACTTCGGCACGGCCCTCGGTGGCGGGAGACAGACCCAGCAGGATCTTGATCATGGTGGACTTGCCGGCTCCATTGGCTCCGACGAGTCCGGTCACCCCGGGCCCGATGTCCATGGTCAGCCGGTCAAGCGCGGTCACCCTGGGGAACCGCTTGCTCAGGCTTTCGGTCGCGATCACAGTCACGCTTCGAAGGTAGTGACGCGGACCACGCCGGTCGTCACCCCGCAGAGCTGTCTTGGGGTCAGACTCCAGGACTACGGGACCCTAGGGGTCACCCTGAAGTCGAACAACGGGGGCCTCGGTTTCCACATCGGCGAGGTTTTCCACAGCTCTCGACCGCCCTATTGACGCAGCCTCTAACAACTGTCACATTCACCAGTGTCAAGTTACGGGCACGTACCGCAGTCAGCGTGGACAAAGTGGGGCGGTGGCATGACTACGGCGGCGACAGGCGAACTCCGTACCGAATCCGCGGAATTGCAGGGGTTCAGAAGGGTCCAGCGGCTGGCGTACGAGTGCGCGGAGGCCGTCGCGGCACAGCTGGAGCCCGGCATCACCGAGCGCGAGGCGGCGCGCATGCAGCGCCAGTGGCTGCGTGAGCGCGGGGTGCGGGACTGGTTCCACCTGCCCTTCGCCTGGTTCGGGGACCGCACCGCGTTCGTGAACTTCCGCATCCCGCTGCAGTTCTTCCCCACCAACCGCAGGCTGGAGCCCGGGATGCCGTTCATCCTGGACATGGCCCCGGTGTACGACGGTTACACGGCCGACATCGGCTACTCGGGCTCGCTCGGCATCAACCCGGTGCAGGACAAGCTGATGGCCGATCTGGAGGCACACCGGGAGCTGATCCTGCGCGAAGTGCGCGAACGGCGGCCGCTGCGGGAGATCTACGAGGACGTGGACCGGCTCATGGTCCGCCAGGGCTACGCCAACCGGCACCGCGCCTACCCCTTCGGCGTGATCGCGCACAAGGTCGACCGGGTGGAGCAACACCGCTGGTCAACGCATGTCTTCGGGTTCGGCACCCAGTCCCTGAAGGGCCTGGCGAGCGACGCGCTGCACGGTCACCGCGAGGGCTGGTCCCCGCTGTGGTCGCCGTACCGCTTCTCCGACCACCCGCCGCAGCCGGGCCTGTGGGCGGTCGAACCCCACCTGGGTTTCCGGGGCACGGGCGCCAAGTTCGAGGAGATCCTGGTCGTCACCGACTCCGCGGACCCCGAGCAGAGCGCCTTCTGGCTGGACGACGATCTGCCGCACGTGCGGCGCTGGGCGGAGGAGAAGTGACGGTGCCGGTGACTCTTCAGGGCGCGCGCGAGCGCCTCGTCCGGACCGGCGGCGTCGAGCTGTGCGTCGCCGAGCTGGGCGACCCCGGGCAGCCCACGGTGCTCCTGGTGCACGGCTATCCGGACAGCAAGGAGGTGTGGTCCGAGGTCGCGCCGCGGCTCGCCGACCGCTTCCATGTCGTGCTGTACGACGTCCGGGGCCATGGCCGGTCGACGGCGCCGAAGCCGCTGCGGGGCGGGTTCACTCTGGAGAAGCTGACGGACGACTTCCTGGCCGTCGCGGACGCGGTCAGCCCGGACCGGCCCGTGCATCTGGTGGGGCACGACTGGGGCTCGGTGCAGTCCTGGGAGTTCGCCACGGTCAAGCGCACCGAGGGCCGGATCGCCTCCTTCACCTCGATGTCCGGCCCGTCCCTGGACCACTTCGGCCACTGGATCGACCAGCGCATCAAGCGCCCCACCCCGCGCCGCGTCGGCCAACTCCTCGGCCAGGGCGCCAAGTCCTGGTACGTCTACGCGCTGCACACGCCCGTGCTGCCCGAACTGGCCTGGCGCGGCCCCCTCGGCAAACGCTGGCCGAGGCTGCTGGAGCGCTTCGAGAAGGTGCCCGGCAACGGCTACCCGACGCCGTCACTGCCCACGGACGCGGCACACGGCGCGTGGCTGTACCGCGACAACGTCCGGTCCCGGCTGACCCGTCCGCGCACCGACGCGTACGCCCACGCGCCCGTGCAGCTCATCACGCCTCTGGAAGACGCGTTTCTCTCCGAGAAGCTCTACGACGAACTGGAACTGTGGGTGCCGCAGTTGACGCGGCGCACGCTTCCGGCGAAGCACTGGATACCGCGCACCCGCCCCGACCAACTGGCCTCCTGGATCACCGAGTTCGTCACGTCCGTCGAGGGCGGGCGCCCGGACCAGGTGACGGCGACCGGGAAGTACGCCGACCGCTTCGGCGGGCAGCTCGTCCTGGTCACCGGTGCCGGCAGCGGCATCGGACGGGCGACGGCGTACGCGTTCGCCGAGGCCGGCGCGCGCGTGGTGGCCGTCGACCGAGACGGCGAGGCCGCGGCCCGCACCGCCGAGATGTCCCGGCTGATCGGCGCGCCGGAGGCCTGGGCCGAGACGGTCGACGTCTCGGACGAGCAGGCCATGGAGAAGCTCGCCGCGAGGGTCGCCGCCGAGTACGGCGTGGTGGACGTCCTGGTGAACAACGCCGGGATCGGGCTGTCGGGCTCCTTCTTCGACACCACGCCCGAGGACTGGAAGAAAGTCCTCGACGTCAATCTGTGGGGCGTCATCCACGGCTGCCGGCTCTTCGGCAAGCAGATGGCCGAGCGTGGACAGGGCGGCCACATCGTCAACACCGCGTCGGCGGCGGCGTACCAGCCCTCCAAGGCACTGCCCGCCTACAGCACCTCGAAGGCGGCCGTACTGATGCTGAGCGAGTGCCTGCGCGCGGAGCTGGCCGGGCAGGGCATCGGCGTCACCGCGATCTGCCCGGGCATCGTCAACACCAACATCACCTCGACCGCGCACTTCGCCGGGGTCGACGCCGAGGAGCAGAAGCGGCGCCAGAAGAAGTCCGCGCGGCTGTACGGGCTGCGGAACTATCCTCCGGAGAAGGTCGCCGACGCCATTCTTCGGGCGGTGGTGCGCGGTGAGGCCGTCGTTCCGGTAACGCCGGAGGCACGCGGGGCGTACCTCATGGCGCGGTTCACACCGAAGGCGCTGCGCAGGGTCGCGCGGATGGACCCACCGCTGTGAGTGCGGCTCTCCTGCAGTGAGTTGAGAGTCACCTCCGTGAGTTGGGAGCCACCGCCATGAGCGAGGTCAGACGCTCGGTCGACCGGCGCGGTGAGGTCGGCCACGCGGCCGACGGGCCGGCCTCGTCCGCCTACCGGATCGAGGATCTCGCGCACCTCAGCGGCGCCACCGTCCGCACCATCCGCGCCTACCAGGACCGCGGCCTGCTCCCCCGCCCTGAGCGCCGGGGCCGTGCCAACGTCTACTCCGACGCCCACCTCGTCCGCCTGCGTCAGATCGCCGACCTCCTCGACCGCGGCTACACCCTGGCCTCCATAAAGGAGCTCCTGGAGGCCTGGGACGCCGGTCGCGGCCTCGGCGGGGTGCTCGGGCTGGTCGCCGAGGTGGACGGGCCGTGGACCGACGAGGAGGCGGTACGGATCTCGCGCGCCGAGCTGGACGAGCGCTTCGGCGGAACTCCGGACGACGCGGCGGTAGCCGAGGCCGTGGAACTCGGCGTACTGGAACCCGTCCCCGGCGACGCGGACACCTTCGTCGTGCCGAGCCCTCAAGAGCTCGCGGTGGCAGTCGAGTTGTACGCGGCGGGCGTGCCGCTGTCCGCGATCTCGGGCCACCTACGGGAGTTGAGAGGTCAGGTCGAGCACATCGCCGCCCGTTTCCTGGAGTTCACCACCGAACACGTCTTCGCCCGCTACCTCGACGGACCGCACCGTCCGACGGACTCAGACGCGGCCGAGGCGGCCTCTCTCGTGCGCCGACTGCGCCCGCTCGCGCAGCAGACGGTGGACGCCGAACTCGCTCGCGCAATGCGCCTGTTGGCGGTCCGCCATCTGCGGCAGCAGCTGGCCGGGAACGAGGATCCGGATCTTCGCGAAACCACCCGAAATATTGCGATCCCGACGAAGACAATGCAGGCCGTGGAGGCACTGGTTGGCCCGGAGCGGGCCGCCGAGTTCATCACGCTGGCCGCCGAACGCGAAGTGCGGGCACGTGCTTTGGACGAGCTGACCGCAAATCACAGCTCATCAGCTGATCTTGACGAAACCCTTTGAAGCGACGGCTCGTTGTCCACAGAATCGCCAATTCCCCTGTGGATAACCGCACTTGGTTGTGGACCAAACATCGATAGCGAAATCATTCGCGTGATTCGTGCCGCTCCCGGCAGTCTGATGGCATGGACGAAAGACGCACCGTGAAGGTGTCGAAGTACCTCTCGAAGCACCTGCGCCATCAGCCGGAGCGCATCGGGCTGATCCTCGACGAGGGCGGCTGGGTAGAGATCGACACACTGATCGCCGCCGCGACCGCACACGGATTCCGGTTCACCCGGGAAGAGCTGGACCACGTGGTTGCCGCGAACGACAAGAAGCGCTTCGCGATCGAGGGCACACGCATCCGCGCCAGCCAGGGCCACAGCATCGACGTCGATCTCGGACTGCCCCCGGCCACGCCACCGGCGTATCTCTACCACGGCACCGTGGCGCCCTACCTGGAGGCGATCCGCCGCGAGGGCCTCAGGCCCATGAACAGGCACGATGTGCATCTCTCAGCCGACCGCGAGACCGCGACACGGGTCGGCTCCCGGCGCGGCCGCCCGGTGGTGCTCTCCGTGGACGCCGGCGCCATGCACCGCGACGGCCATGTCTTCCACGTCAGCGCGAACGGGGTGTGGCTGGCAAAGGCGGTACCGCCGGAGTACCTGCGCTTTCCCGAGGCGCGTTGACCCGCCTTCGTCGGCTGTGATCCGAACCTCGGTGTGAGCCTCAGGCTTGATCGGCCTCGGCCTCCCTCTGTGGCTGGGCAGCCGCGTGCGGTGACTGTTTCACGTGAAACCCATTCGGCCGCATAGGCTCGAAACATGAGTCTGCGCCTGAGCACCGTGATCCTCCCGTACCGTCGCTGGTCAGAGGGGGGTCGTGAGACATGGCAGCGCGCCGAGCAGCTCGGCTTCCACGCCGCCTACACCTACGACCATCTGTCCTGGCGCACCTTCCGGGACGGCCCGTGGTTCGGTGCCGTGCCGACGCTGACCGCCGCCGCGGCCGTCACCGACGATCTGCGGCTGGGCACCCTGGTGACCTCGCCGAACTTCCGGCACCCGGTGCCTTTCGCCAAGGAGCTGATCTCCCTCGACGACGTCTCCGGTGGCCGTTTCACCCTCGGTGTCGGTGCCGGTGGCTCCGGGTTCGACGCCACCGTGCTCGGCCAGGACCCTTGGACGCCGCGTGAGCGGGCCGACCGGTTCGCCGAGTTCGTCCAGCTCCTGGACGGGCTGCTGACCGAGGACTCGGTGTCGTACGAGGGCGACTTCTACTCAGCGCACGAGGCGCGCAACATCCCCGGGTGTGTGCAGCGCCCCCGGCTGCCGTTCACGGTCGCCGCGACCGGGCCGCGCGGACTGCGGCTCGCGGCGCGCTACGGACAGGCGTGGGTGACCACGGGCGACCCCAAGCTGTACGAGAACGGCACTCCTGAACAGTCGGTTCAAGCCATTCGCGGGCAGGCCGAGAAACTGGCCGGCGCCTGCGCCGAGATCGGTCGGGACGTGTCCGGGATCGACAAGATCCTGCTCACCGGTTTCACCCCGGACCGCAGCCGTCCGCTGGAGTCGCTGGACGCCTTCGTGGACTTCGCCGGGCGCCACCAGGAGCTCGGTTTCACCGAGATCGTGGTCCACTGGCCGATTCCCGACTCGGACTTCGCGGCCGACGAGAAGATCTTCGAGCAGATCGCCATGGACGCGGTCACTCAGCTCCGATGAGACCGGCACGCACAACAGTCCTGGTGAGGTGGCTTTCGGCGGCGCCGACAGGGACGGTTTCTCCTCAGCTGCCGCCTCAGATGTGCGGACTCACGCACGGTCGTGCAGGCATATGCGGGAGAATGGGCCAGTGACCTCAGCGACTCGACAGCCCCAGACCCCGGCTACCCCCGAGTTCTCGGCCGCGCGGGGGCAGGGCGGTACACCCGCCGTCCGCCCGCGGCTCATCGCCACCGACCTGGACGGCACACTGCTGCGGGACGACAAGTCGGTCTCCCCGCGCACGGTCGCAGCGCTGGCCGCCGCCGAGGAGGCGGGCATCGAGGTGTTCTTCGTCACCGGCCGCCCGGCCCGCTGGATGGACGTCGTCAGCGATCACGTCCACGGTCACGGCCTGGCGATCTGCGGCAACGGCGCCGCGGTGGTCGACCTGCACGGCGGCCCCGGCGCCCACCAGTTCGTGAAGGTGCGCGAGCTGGCACGGGAGAACGCGCTGGACGCCGTACGACTGCTGCGGGACGCGGCGCCGGGCACGGTGTACGCGGTGGAGCAGACGTACGGCTTCCACCAGGAGCCGGACTATCCCAAGCTGCACATGGAGATACCGGACGAGCTCGCGCCGGCCGATGACCTCCTGGCGCCGGACGGCCCCGGTGCCGGCGAACCGGTGCTCAAGATCCTCGCCTACCACCCCACCCTCGACCCCGACGCCTTCCTCACCCTCGCCCGGCTCGCCATCGGCGACCGCGCCAATGTCACCCGCTCCAGCCCCAGCGCCCTGCTGGAGATCAGCGGCCCCGGCGTCTCCAAGGCCAGCACGCTGGCCCTGTGCTGCGCCGAGCGCGGCATCTCGCACGAGGAGGTCGTGGCCTTCGGGGACATGCCCAACGACGTCGAGATGCTGACCTGGGCCGGCCAGTCGTACGCGATGGGCAACGCGCACCCGGATGTCATCGCCGCCGCCTCGGGACGGACCGTCGCCAACAACGAGGACGGTGTGGCGGTCGTGATCGAACAGCTGCTGGCGGAGCGGGAGTAGCCCTAGCCGAGCCGCACTCCCCGCGCCGTCAGCCACGGCACGGGGTCCAGCGCCGAGCCCATCTCCGGGGTGATCCGCACCTCGAAGTGCAGATGAGGGCCGGTGGAGTTGCCGGAGGTGCCCGTCTGGCCGATCCACTGCCCAGTCTCGACCCGCTCGCCCTCGTCGACGGCGACTGCGGCGAGATGGGCGTACTGCGTGTAGTAGCCGTCCGTGTGCCGGAGGACCACCTCCATGCCGAAGGCGCCCCCGCACGACACCCTGACCACTTTCCCGCCCCCGACCGCGCGCACCGGCGTGCCGATCGGCACCGCGAAGTCCTGCCCGGTGTGCAGGTTCGCCCACCGCAGCCCGCCGCTGCCGAACGCCGCGGACAGTTCGTACGACTCCACCGGCGTGACCCACTCGGTCGTGCGGTCCGTCTTCGGCTGGTCGAGCCGGACGGCACCGCGGCAGGAACCGGCGGCCACGGAGGCGTCGGCCCGCCCCTGCAACTGCCAGCGCGCCTCTTCGAGCTTCTGCTCGACGCCCTTCTTCAGTTCGGCGAGTTCGGCGTTGCGGTTCTCCAGGCTCTGCCAGGACGCCGCGGCCTTGGCCTCGTCCTTGCTGAGCCGGGCCTCGGCGCGCCGGCTCTTCTCGACGGCGTTGCCGACGACCAGGTTCGTCTGTGAGAAGACACGCTGGCCTCGCATCAGCTGGTCGGGACTCTTCGCGAGGATGATCTGCGCGGTCAGCGGCATCCCGCCGCTCGTGCGGTACTGGGCACGCGCGATCCGGCCCAGATCCTCGTGCAGGACACCGATCTCCCGACGCTCACGCTCCAGCAGCGCCTCCATCCGCTGTGCCTTGGCCCGCTGCACGTCGGCCTCCCGCCGCCCCGCCTCGTACCGCTGCGTCGCCAGGGCCGCGTCCGCGTACAGCTGCACCACCTGCGTACTGAGGACGGAGTCGCCACCGGTCCCGGTGCCGTTGCGACCGGTCCCCTTCCCGTCGCCCGAGCCGGCGGCGGGCCCGGCCGCCAGCGAGGCGAGCGCGCACAGCAGCGCCGGAACGAGCAGGAGACGGCGACGGTATGAGCGCATGTCAGCGATGGTGACCTGTGGACCGGGAGATGACCCTGTTCAAGTCGTACGCCCGGGGGACGTGTTGCTGCGGACGGGTCAGTACTGATGTTGACGCGGGCGCTACCGCGCCCCCACCAGCAGGTCCGCCGCCTCCTCCCGCGCCACCATCTCCCGCAGCGGCCCCTGCGCCGCGGCCAGCTCCGCGAACGTGCCCCGCTGCACCACCCGCCCCTGGTCCAGGACGACCACCTCGTCCACGGCCTCCAGCCCGGCCAGCCGGTGGGTGATCAGCAGGGTCGTACGGCCCTCGGTGGCGGCCAGGAGATCGGCGGTGAGGGCGTCGGCGGTGGGCAGGTCCAGGTGCTCGGCGGGCTCGTCGAGGACGAGGACGGGGAAATCGGCGAGCAGGGCGCGGGCCAGCGCGAGCCGCTGCCGCTGGCCGCCGGACAGCCGCGCCCCGTGCTCGCCCACGAGCGTGTCGAGGCCGTCGGGCAGCCCGTCGGCCCAGTCGAGCAGCCGGGCGCGCTTCAGGGCGTCACGCAGTTCGTCCTCGGTGGCGTCCTTCTTGGCGAGGAGCAGGTTCTCGCGCACGGAGCTGTCGAAGAGGTGCGCGTCCTGCGCGCACAGCCCGACCAGGCGCCGTACGTCGTCGCCGTCCAGCGCGTACGCGTCCACTCCGCCCAGCGTGTACGAGCCCGCCGCCGGGTCCAGGAAGCGCAGCAGCACCTGCGCCAGTGTGGTCTTGCCGGACCCGGAGGGCCCGACGACGGCGATCCGGCGCCCCTCCTCCAGGCTCAGGTCGAAACCGGCGAGCGCATCCCGGTCCTGCCCTGTGTGGCGGGCGGTCAGGCCCCTGACGGCGACCGGGAACGGCGACGCGGGCGCCTGCCCGGGCCGCTCCGGTTCCCGTACGGGTTCGGGGGCGTCCAGCACCTCGTGGACGCGCTCGGCGCTCTTGCGCACCCGCTGCCGGTACTGCACGGCGAGCGGCAGCCCCAGGACGGCCTCGAACGCGGCCAGCGGGGTCAGGACGACGACGGCCATCGTCACGCCGCCCAGTCGGCCGTCGACGACCGCCTGGGCGCCCACGAGAGCGGTGGCGGCCACGGTGAGCCCCGAGACCAGCGCGGTGAGTCCGTCGCCGAGCGCGGTGGCGGCGGCGGCCCGCGAGGCGATCCGGGTGAGCGCCCCGTCGGCCCGCCGCGCCTCGGCCGTACGGCCGGGCAGGGCGCCGGCGACGGTCAGCTCGGCAGTGCCGCTGAGCAGATCCGTCACGCGCGTCGCGAGCACGCCCCGGGCGGGGGCCAGCCTGCGCTCGGCACGGCGGGCGACGGTACCCGTGACGAGCGGGACCCCGGCGCCGGCCGCGAGCAGCCCGACGGCGAGCACGGCACCGGCCTCGGGCAGCAGCCAGGCGGTGAAGCCGACGGCCCCCGCGGACACCAGGCCCGCGGCAGCCGCGGGCAACAGCCACCGCAGCCAGTAGTCCTGCAACGCGTCCACATCCGCGACGAGCCTCGACAGCAGATCGCCCCGGCGCGTGCGGCGCAGCCCGGCGGGGGCCAGCCGCTCCAGCCGCCGGTAGACGGCGACCCGGGTGTCGGCCAGCATCCTCAGCACCGCGTCGTGCGACACCAGCCGCTCGGCGTAGCGGAACACGGCCCGCCCGATACCGAAGGCGCGCGTCGCCGTCACGGCCACCATCAGATACAGCACGGGCGGCTGCTGCGAGGCCCGCGAGATGAGCCACCCGGACGTGGCCATGAGCCCCACCGCACTGCCGAGCGCGAGACTCCCGAGCGCCAGCGCGAGGGCGAGGCGGCCACGTCGCGGGCCGGACATGGCACGGACGCGGGCGAGGACACCCCGCGCGTCCGCCGCGCGCGGCACAGCCTCGGCCTCGGCGGGAGCAGCCCCGTCGAACGCCTCGCCGCCCTCGCCCGAACGGGCGACGGACGCCACGGCCGACTTCCGGTACGCCCCTTCGGCCGACTCCTCGGCCAGCTCCTTGGCAGACTCCTCGGCCGACTCCTTGGGCAGGGCCTCCGCCCCATCAGGCACCGCGGCCTCGGCGAGCCGCACCACCCGGTCCGCCACCCCCAGCAACGCCGGCCGGTGCACGACCAGCAGCACCGTCCGCCCCGCCGACAACCTCCGTACGGCCTCCACGACCGCGGCCTCGGTGGCCCCGTCGAGCGCGGCCGTCGGCTCGTCCAGCAGCAGCACAGGCCGGTCCGCGAGGAACGCCCGGGCCAGCGCGAGCCGCTGCCGCTGCCCCGCCGACAGCCCGGCCCCGTCCTCACCCAGCACGGTGTCGACGCCCTGCGGCAGCGCGTCCACGAACTCCAGCGCCCCGGCGTCCCCCAGCGCCCGTCCTACGGCGGCGTCGTCCGCGTCGGGACGCGCCAGCCGTACGTTCTCGGCGATCGTCCCGGCGTACAGGTGCGGTCGCTGCGGCACCCAGGCGATCTGCGAGCGCCACTCCGCCAGATCCAGCCCGGCGAGATCGGCTCCGCCGACGAGCACCCGCCCCTCGGCGGGCCGCACGAACCCCAACAGCACGTTCAGCAGGGTCGACTTGCCCGCGCCGCTCGGCCCGACGAGGGCGACTGTCTCGCCGGGTTCGACGGCGAAGGACGCGCCCGTCACGGCGTCGGCGGTCCGTCCGGGGTAGCGGACCGAGACTCCGTCGAACTCGAACGACACCGTCCCCATCGGCACTGCCGCGGTCCCGGAGGCCGGCACCGGAGTCTCCAGCACCTCGAAGATCTCCTCGGCCGCGGACAGTCCCTCGGCCGCCGCGTGGTACTGCGCGCCCACCTGGCGCAGCGGCAGATAAGCCTCGGGGGCCAGCACGAGGATGACCAGGCCGTCGTACAGATGCATCTCGCCGTGGACGAGGCGCATGCCGATCGTGACGGCGACCAGGGCCACCGAGAGCGTCGAGAGCAGCTCCAGCGCGAAGGACGAGATGAAGGCGATCCGCAGGGTCCGCATGGTCGCTCTGCGGTACTCACCGGTGATCCGCCGGATCGACTCGGCCTGCGCCTTGGCCCGTCCGAACACCTTCAGGGTCGGCAGCCCGGCAACGACGTCCAGGAAGTGCCCGGACAGCCGGGACAGCAGCCGCCACTGACGGTCCATCCGGGACTGCGTGGCCCATCCGATCAGCATCATGAAGATCGGGATGAGCGGCAGGGTACCGACGATGATGGCCGCCGAGACCCAGTCCTCGGTCACGATCCGCGCCAGCACGGCCACCGGTACGACGACCGCGAGCCCCAGCTGCGGCAGATAGCGCGAGAAGTAGTCGTCGAGGGCGTCGACGCCTCGTGTGGCGAGGGCGACGAGCGACCCGGTCCGCTGTCCGCTCAGCCAGCCGGGACCCAGCTCGGCCGCCCGCTCCAGCAGCCTCCCCCGCAGCTCCGACTTCACCGCCGCGCTGGCACGGTGCGCGGCGAGCTCGGTGAGCCACGCGACCACCGCCCGGCCGACCGCGACAGCCGCCAACAGCAGCAGGGGAGTGCGCAGTTCAGCGGCGGACATCCCCTGCTGGAACGCACCCACGACCGCCTCGGCGATGAGCATCGCCTGCGCGATGACCAGCCCCGCGCCGACGACACCCAGGCCGACGACTGCGATCAGGAAGAGGCGCGTGGTGCGGGCGTACCGCAGGAGACGCGGGTCGATTGGTTTCACGTGAAACACACCTCAGTGCACGGTTTCAGCGATGTGCTGCGTTCCGATCCGCTTACGGAAGACCCAGTAGGTCCAGCCCTGGTAGAGCATCACGATCGGCGTGGCGATCACCGCGCACCAGGTCATGATCTTCAGGGTGTAAGGGCTCGACGAGGCATTGGTGACCGTGAGGCTCCAGTCCTCATTGAGCGAGGACGGCATGACGTTCGGGAAGAGCGTCAGGAAGAGCATCGCCACGGCGGCCACGATGGTGACACCGGAGAAGGCGAACGACCATCCCTCGCGCCCCGCCTGGTTCGCCGCCAGAGCCGCGACCAGCGCCACAACGGCCACGACGAGAGCAACCAGGCTCTGGCCGTCACCGTTCTCGACCTGCGTCCAGAGCAGGAAGATCACGGCCAGGACGGCCGTCGCGAGGCCGACCCACAGGGCCAGCTTCCGCGCCCGCTCCCGGATCTCGCCGACGGTCTTCAGCGCGGTGAACACCGCACCGTGGAAGGTGAACAGCGTCAGCGTCACCAGACCGCCGAGGAGGGCGTACGGGTTGAGCAGGTCCAGGACGTTGCCGACGTACTCATGGCTTTGGTCGAGCTTCACGCCCCGCACGATGTTGGCGAAGGCCACGCCCCACAGGAACGCCGGGAGCAGCGAGCACCAGAAGATGGCCTGCTCCCAGTTGCGCTGCCAGCTCTCCTCGGGTCGCTTCGCCCGGTACTCGAAGGCGACACCCCGGACGATCAGGCAGACCAGGATGAGCAGCAGGGGCAGATAGAAACCGGAGAAGAGCGTGGCGTACCACTCGGGGAAGGCGGCGAAGGTGGCACCGCCCGCCGAGAGCAGCCACACCTCGTTGCCGTCCCAGACGGGGCCGATGGTGTTGATCAGCACCCGCCGCTCGGGCCGGTTGCGGGCGAGCAGCTTGGTGAGGACGCCGACCCCGAAGTCGAACCCCTCCAGGAAGAAGTAGCCGATCCACAGGACGGCGATCAGGACGAACCAGACGTCGTGAAGTTCCATGACTGTGCAGCTCCCTCGGCCTAGTACGAGAAGGCCATCGGCTTGTCGGCGTCAGGGGAGTCGCCGCCGATCTTCGTGGGCGGGTTCAGGTCGGCTTCCGTCAGCTCGGGCGGGCCGGCCTTGACGTACTTCGCGAGGAGCTTGACCTCGACGACGGCCAGGATGGCGTAGAGCGTGGTGAAGACGATCATCGAGGTGAGGACCTCGCCCTGGGAGACACCGGGGGAGACCGCGTCACGGGTGCGCAGGACGCCGTAGACGACCCAGGGCTGGCGGCCCATCTCGGTGAAGATCCAGCCCCAGGAGTTGGCGATCAGCGGGAAGGCCAGGGTCCAGATCGCGATGCGCCAGTACCACTTGGTCAGCTTCGGGCCGAGCGCCTTCTTCGGGAGCAGCACCAGATGCGGCACCTCGTCGTCACCGACCCTCAGATGCTGCGGCAGCATGAACTTCTTGCGGGTCAGCCAGAGTCCGACCAGACCGATGGTGAACGACGCCATACCGAAGCCGATCATCCAGCGGAAGCCCCAGTAGGCGACCGGGATGTTGGGCCGGTAGTCACCGGGTCCGTACTTCTCCTGCTCGGCCTTGTTGACGTCGTTGATGCCGGGGACGTACGAGGTGAAGTCGTCCTTGGCCAGGAAGGACAGCAGGCCGGGGATCTCGATGGCGACCTTGTTGTGGCCCTTGTCGACGTCGCCGACGGCGAAGATCGAGAAGGGCGCCGGCTTCTCGCCGTCCCAGAGCGCCTCGGCCGCGGCCATCTTCATCGGCTGCTGCTCGTACATGATCTTGCCGAGCGTGTCACCGCTGACAGCGGTGAGCAGGCCACCGACGGCGACCGTGACCAGGCCGAGCCGCAGCGAGGTCTTCATCTCGCGGATGTGCTTCTTGCGCAGCAGATGGAAGGCGGAGATGCCGACCATGAACGCGCCACCGGTGAGGAAGGCCGCGGAGAGGGTGTGGAAGGCCTGGGCGAGGGCGGTGTTCTGGGTCAGCACGAGCCAGAAGTCCGTGAGCTCGGCGCGCCCCTTCGCCTCGTTGATCCGGTAGCCGACGGGGTGCTGCATCCACGAGTTGGCCGCGAGGATGAAGTACGCCGACAGGATCGTGCCGATGGAGACCATCCACATACAGGCCAGGTGGATCTTCTTCGGCAGCTTGTCCCATCCGAAGATCCACAGCCCGATGAAGGTGGACTCGAAGAAGAAGGCGATCAGCGCCTCGAAGGCGAGCGGGGCGCCGAAGACGTCACCGACGAAGCGCGAGTAGTCGGACCAGTTCATGCCGAACTGGAACTCCTGCACGATGCCGGTGACCACACCCATCGCGATGTTGATCAGGAAGAGCTTGCCCCAGAACTTCGTCGCTCTGAGGTACTTCTCCTTCTCCGTGCGCACCCAGGCGGTCTGCAGCCCGGCCGTCAGGGCGGCCAGCGAGATCGTCAGAGGGACGAACAGAAAGTGGTAGACGGTGGTGATACCGAACTGCCAGCGCGCCAGAGTCTCCGGCGCCAAAGCCAGGTCCACGTCGCCGCTCCTTACCTACGCTTGTGAAAGCGTTCACATTCACAAGCAATTATGCAGCACGGTCCATTCCGGCCACGAAGGGGGGTCCCTCGTTCAGACCAACCCCTTGGCGCGAACTTCAACATATTGTTGAATCTCCTGCATGCCGACTCAGACACCGCTCCATATACGGATCTCCTGGCCTGCCGGACACCTCAACGCTGTCCTGGACGACACCCCGACCACACAGACCCTCACCAAGACCCTGCCGCTCGTCTCAACCGCCCGCACCTGGGGCGAGGAGGTGTACTTCGACACAGGTGTATCCGTTTCACGTGAAACGGATGCCCGGCAGGTCGTGGAGCCGGGCACGGTCGCCTTCTGGACCGATGGCGACGCGCTTGCGCTCCCCTATGGCCCCACGCCGATCTCGCTAGGCGACGAGTGCCGCCTAGCGAGCCCGTGCAATGTCCTGGGCCGCATCGACGGCGACCCCCGCCTGCTGTCCACGGTCCGCGACGGCGACCCCATACGCGTGGAACTCATGGACGTCTGAGCGCACTTGAGCGCTCAGGCGCTTGTCACTTGAGCGTGCCCGCGGAGCCCTACAGCTCCTTTCGGAACCCTTCCGCCACCTTCAGGAAGATGTCGTTCGCCTCGACCTCTCCGACCGTCACGCGCACACCCTCGCCCGGGAACGGTCGGACCACCACGCCGGCCTGCTCACACGCCTGCGCGAAGGCGACCGTACGCTCCCCCAGCCGCAGCCACACGAAGTTGGCCTGGGTCTCCGGCACCGTCCAGCCCTGGGCGCGCAGCCCGTCGACCACACGGGCGCGCTCACACACCAACGAGCCGACCCGGCCGAGCAGTTCGTCCTCCGCACGCAGCGAGGCGATGGCCGCTTCCTGCGCGAGCTGGCTCACTCCGAAGGGCACGGCCGTCTTGCGCAGCGCCGCCGCGACCGGCTCATGGGCGATCGCGAAACCGACCCGGAGACCGGCGAGGCCGTACGCCTTGGAGAACGTCCGCAGGACACAGACGTTCGGCCGCTCGCGGTAGATCTCCACACCGTCCGGCACCTCGGCATCGCGGATGAACTCGCGGTACGCCTCGTCCAGCACCACCAGGACGTCGTTCGGCACCCGGTCGAGGAACCGCTCCAGCTCGGCCCGCTTCACCACCGTGCCCGTCGGGTTGTTGGGGTTGCAGACGAAGATCAGCCTGGTCCGCTCGGTGATGGCGGCGGCCATCGCGTCCAGGTCGTGCACATCCCCCGGCGTCAGCGGCACCCGCACCGAGGTGGCGCCGCTGATCTGCGTGATGATCGGGTACGCCTCGAAGGACCGCCAGGCGTAGATGACCTCATCGCCCGGGCCGGAGGTGGCCTGCAGCAGCTGCTGGGCGACCCCGACCGAGCCGGTGCCGGTGGCCAGGTGGGAGACCGGGACGCCGAAGCGCTCGGACAGCTCGTTCATCAGCCCCGTGCACATCATGTCCGGGTAGCGGTTGAAGGACGAGGCGGCGGCCGTCACGGACTCCATCACGCCGGGCAGCGGCGGATAGGGGTTCTCGTTGGAGGAGAGCTTGTAGGCCACCGGGCCACCGGCCGCGGCAGGCTTGCCCGGCTTGTAGGTGGGGATACCCTCCAGCTCGGCGCGCAGCTTGGGGCTCGTCTCGCTCACCGCAGTCCTCCTCACGACCACCGGCGGCCCATCATCAGCGCCGGCTCCAATACTTCTCACCTTATGAGGATTCCGCGCCGATGCGTACTGGTGCGGCGCCCTCGACTGCAGACCTCTTCCGTCACATCTGCATCAGGGGCATCAGCGCACGAAGGCGTACGAATCGAGGGGGGCGCCACACATATATCTACGCGCCGGTGGCTCACGCCGTGGCGCGCATCCCTCGTGAAGGTGAGTTGAGACCTCTTCGAAACATCGCGCACTTGGCAGGCCCATGCGTGCCGACAAGTCAGGTCTTACCATTGGATCGTTCAACTCCCTTGATTTCCAAGGCATTTGACGCCTGATGACCTTGCAGAAACGTGCCTGTCAACGGGTGCATATGCGTCCGCACTACCCCACCGCATGAGCCCTACTATCGGCTCGCCATGACAGCAGCAGGGAAGCACCAGGTGAGCCGCGCGGAAACCTCACGCCGAGGCAGTCGGCCCGGACGGGCGGGGATCAGAGATGTGGCCGCCGCTGCCGGAGTCTCCATCACTACCGTCTCCGACGCCCTCAACGGCAAGGGCAGGCTCCCCGACGCCACCCGACGCCATGTCCGCGAGGTCGCCGACCGGCTGGGCTACCGGCCCTCGGCCGCCGCTCGCACGCTCCGTACCGGCAAATCGGGCCTGATCGGCCTGACCGTGACGACGTACGGGGATGAACCTTTCACCTTCACCGAGTTCGCGTACTTCGCGGAGATGGCCCGCGCGGCCACGTCGGCCGCGCTCGCCCGCGGCTACGCCCTCGTGATCCTCCCCGCGACCTCGCGCCACGACGTCTGGTCGAACGTCGCCCTCGACGGCACGGTCGTCATCGACCCGTCCGACCACGACCCGGTCGTCAGCGAGCTGGTCAGACAGGGGCTGCCGGTCGTCTCCGACGGACGCCCGGCCGGCTCGCTCCCGGTCACCGCCTGGGTCGACAACGACCACGAGGCCGCCGTACTCGGCATCCTCGACCATCTGGCCGACGCGGGCGCCCGCCGGATCGGTCTGCTGACGGGCACCACGACGGACACGTACACCCATCTGTCGACCACCGCCTATCTGCGCTGGTGCGAGCGGGTCGGCCAGGACCCGGTCTACGAGGCCTACCCGGCGCACGACCCGTGCGCCGGCGCCGTCGCCGCTGACCGGCTGCTCGCCCGCCCCGACCGCCCCGACGCCGTCTACGGCCTGTTCGACCCGAACGGCACCGACCTGCTCGCCGCCGCCCGTCGCTACGGCCTGCGCGTACCGGACGACCTCCTTCTGGTCTGCTGCAGCGAATCCACCGTGTACGCCACCACCGAGCCGCCCATCACCACGCTCTCCCTGAAGCCGCGACGCATCGGCACGGCCGTGGTCCAGCTCCTCATCGACGCGATCGAGGGGCTGGAGTCGGACCAGCCGCTGCAGCAGGTGATACCGACCGAACTGATCGTGCGTACCTCGTCCCAGCGACGACCGCCGCGTACGACAGTCAGCCCGCCCCGGTCGCCCGAGGACCGTTAGAAGCAGGTCGGGGGAGACGACAGCGGCAGGTCGGCGGAGGGCCGGGAGCAGCTCCGGGAGCGTCGAAAACAGGTCGAGGGACGACGAGGAGCACGGTCGTCGGACGGCCTAAGCCCGGCTCAATCGGGGCGAAAGCCGCGGTGAACAGGAGTCCTGCTCCGATTCACCACCCCTGGGTCATCACATGGCGCGATCGGCATTCCTATGATGGGCCCACGACACCCACGGGCCGCTGCGACCAGGCAGTCCGATGCGGTGCAGCTGCGGCGCGATGGTGGAGGGGTCTGATGACTCAGGGGGCCGGTCAGGGACCCGAGGTGGAGCGGACGGCGACGTTGCGCGACTTCCGGGTGCCCGCGTACGTCCATGAGACCGGTCCGTACGCCCACAGCATGCTCCCGGGCGAGGTCGCCCCGCCGGTCGCCCCGCCCCTCGCCGAGACGTATCCGGAGGGGTACACGCCGACGGAGCGCGATCTGCCCGTCATCAACCGCGGTGACACGGTTCAGGTGCATGTCGACCCCGCCGCCGTGCCGGTCCCGCAGTCGACGGACGCTCCCGGCCCGCTGTTCGTGGTCGGCGACGTCCACGGCTACCTCGACGAGTTGGTGGCCGCCCTCCAGGAAAAGGGCCTGATCGACTCGGCGGGGAACTGGTGCGCGGGCACCGCCCGGCTGTGGTTCCTCGGCGACTTCACCGACCGCGGCCCGGACGGCATCGGCGTCATCGACCTCGTGATGCGGCTGTCCGCGGAGGCCGCCGCGGCAGGCGGCTACTGCAAGGCCCTCATGGGCAACCACGAGCTGCTGCTGATCGGTGCCAAGCGGTTCGGCGACACCCCCGTCAACTCCGGCGCGGGCACCGCCACCTTCCAGGCGGCCTGGCTGCTCAACGGCGGGCAGAAGACCGACATGGACCGTCTCCAGGACCACCACATGCAGTGGATGGCGCGGCTGGACGCCATGGAAGAGGTCGACGGGCATCTGCTCGTGCACTCGGACACCACCGCCTATCTCGACTACGGCGACTCGATCGAGGCCGTCAACGACACCGTCCGCGAGACGCTCACCCGCAACGACGCCGACGAAGTCTGGGATCTCTTCCGCAAGTTCACCAGGCGCTTCTCCTTCCGCGACGAGGGCGGCGCCGACCATGTGCGTTCCCTGCTCGATACGTACGGCGGCACCCGCATCGTTCACGGCCACAGCCCTATTCCGTACCTGCTGGGCGAGGTCGGCTCCGAGGAGACCGAGGACAGCACCGGGCCCCTGATCGAGGGACCGCACGTCTACGCCGAAGGCCTCGCCATCGCCATGGACGGCGGCGTGACCATGGCCGGAAAGCTGCTGGTCCAGCAACTCCCCCTGGATATCTGAACGTTCACCGGGCAGACGTCCCTCCATCACCCAGCGACGGAGGACGGCGCAGGCCAGGGCCCAATTTTGGCAAACCCCCTGTCACCGTGTGCCGTCACCGCTCTACCATCGGCTTATCCGTAGCAGGCTCCCCTCCGTTTCTGCCCGACGGCTCGTTGCCATGCGAGCCCCAAGCCCTACGGAGCATCGGGGGATGCACATGAACAGCGTTCCGCAGCACCTGCTCAGCGAGGACCGCCAGGATTACGAGCGGATCCTCGACGAGGCGCTGCGCTCCGCACCACACCGCCCGGAACTGACCGCTGTCGGACAGCGACTCAACCCCGAACAGCTGCGCACCATGGCGCTCAACGCCACCGCACTCATCACGGCGGCCGCGGCGACCGAGTACCAGCACTATGTGAAGGTCCGCGAGGAACTGCGCCAGCCGGCGCCGTCCACCCCGTCGTCCGCCAGCGAGTCCGGCTCCACCGAGTCGGGCACGGGCGCGATGGGGCTCGCCGCCACCATGGGAGAGGTCGCCGAGACCGCCGGCCCCGGCGTCATCGCCGTGGTCGCCGTCCTGGCCCCTGTCCTCGCCGGCACCGCAGCGGCGATCTTCCTGCTCGTCGGTTACATCCTGAGGATGCTCAACCCCGAGCCGGCATTCGCCCAGACGATGCTCACCACCGGATGGGTCTTCGGCGCCGTCGCAGCGGCCGCGATCCTGGTCGCCGCCGTCGGACTTCTGCTCACCGCCCTGCGCAACCAGCCCGCGTTCGTCAGCGGACCGTACGGCGAACTGAGCGAGGAGGTGGCCCGGGCCAGGGAAGCCTGGCGCGAGGCACTGCTGGAGCGCGGCATCCTGCCCTTCCTGCGGGAGGCACTCGCCGATCCCGGCACGGCATCGGCCCTGCACCGCATGCCACCGTCGACGCCGGCCGGCCGCATCCCGGCTCTCGGATACGACCGCCCGGGTTTCAGCAGCCCGGGCGACGGACCCACCTCCGGCCCGCGACCGAGCTTCTCCAGCCCGGACTACACGAGCCCGGACTTCGGAGGGCCGGACCACCAGCCGGAGTAGCCCCTCGGCTTGCGCCCCCGCCGTAGGAGAGCCCCCAGCAGGGGACCCTCCGCCTCGACGGACCCCCGGGGAAACCTCCTCGGGGAGGCGCAAGCCGAACGTCTGGCAGCGCGCCGGGGCATTGCACCCCGGGTCAGGACGTCGACGTCAGTCCGCGATCGGCAGGTACACCCGGTTGCCCGCCGCCGCGAACTCCTTCGACTTCTGAGCCATGCCGTCCTCGATCTCTTCCTGGGATCCACCGTGTTGGCGACGGATGTCCTGGGAGATCTTCATCGAGCAGAACTTCGGCCCGCACATGGAGCAGAAGTGGGCCGTCTTGGCGGGCTCGGCCGGCAGCGTCTCGTCGTGGAACTCCCGTGCCGTGTCCGGGTCGAGAGCCAGGTTGAACTGGTCCTCCCACCGGAACTCGAAGCGGGCGTCGGACAACGCGTCGTCCCACTCCTGTGCGCCGGGGTGTCCCTTGGCGAGGTCGGCCGCATGGGCGGCGATCTTGTAGGTGATCACGCCCGTCTTGACGTCGTCACGGTTGGGCAGGCCCAGGTGCTCCTTGGGCGTCACATAGCAGAGCATGGCCGTGCCCCACCAGGCGATCATCGCGGCGCCGATGCCGGAGGTGATGTGGTCGTACGCCGGCGCGACGTCCGTGGTCAGCGGGCCGAGCGTATAGAACGGAGCTTCATCACAGATCTCCTGCTGAAGGTCGATGTTCTCCTTGATCTTGTGCATCGGGACATGTCCCGGGCCCTCGATCATGGTCTGAACATTGAAACGCTTCGCGATCCGGTTGAGTTCCCCGAGAGTGCGCAGTTCCGCGAACTGCGCCTCGTCGTTGGCGTCCGCGATCGAGCCCGGCCTGAGGCCGTCGCCCAGCGAGTACGTGACGTCGTACGCCGCGAGGATCTCGCAGAGTTCCTCGAAGTTCTCGTACAGGAACGACTCCTTGTGATGCGCCAGGCACCACGCGGCCATGATCGAGCCGCCGCGCGAGACGATGCCCGTCTTGCGGTTGGCGGTGAGCGGCACGTACGGCAGGCGCACACCCGCGTGGACGGTCATGTAGTCCACGCCCTGCTCGGCCTGCTCGATGACCGTGTCCTTGTAGATCTCCCAGGTCAGCTCCTCGGCACGGCCGTCGACCTTCTCCAGCGCCTGGTAGAGCGGCACCGTGCCGATGGGCACGGGGGAGTTGCGCAGCACCCACTCACGGGTGGTGTGGATGTTGCGGCCGGTCGACAGGTCCATGACCGTGTCGGCGCCCCAGCGGGTCGCCCAGGTCATCTTCTCGACCTCTTCCTCGATGGAAGAGGTGACCGCGGAGTTGCCGATGTTGGCGTTGACCTTCACCAGGAACCGCTTGCCGATGATCATCGGCTCGATTTCCGGGTGGTTGACGTTGGCGGGCAGCACCGCCCGGCCCGCGGCGATCTCGTCGCGGACCACTTCGGGGGAGACGTTCTCCCGGATGGCCACGTACTCCATCTCGGGCGTGATCTCGCCGCGTCGCGCGTAGGCGAGCTGGGTGACCGCCTTGCCGTCACGGCCGCGACGAGGCTGGCGCGGCCGTCCGGGGAAGACGGCGTCGAGGTTGCGCAGACCACCGCGCGGCGAGGTGTGCTTGATCCCGTCGTCCTCGGGACGAACAGGACGACCCGCGTACTCCTCGGTGTCACCGCGGGCGATGATCCAGTTCTCCCGTAGCGGGGACAACCCCCTGCGGACGTCGGTATCGGTCAGTGGATCGGTGTACGGGCCCGACGTGTCGTACAGCGTGACCGACTGCCCGTTGGTGAGGTGCACCTGGCGGACCGGCACCCGCAGGTCGGGGCGCGAACCCTCGACATACGCCTTGTGCCAGCCGATGGACTTCCCGGCCTCCGGGGACGTTTCACCCTGAGTGGGCTGTTCGTCCTGGCTGGAGGCAGGCGTGCGCGTGTCCTTGATGGTCATGAGACCTACTCCCTACGCCGGCATTACCCGGTAACAGGTTCGGCGGTCGACGCAGCGGTATCCGTCTGCCGACGTTTCGTGTGAAACATCACTCGTGGTGAGTGATGTTTCATGTGAAACATCGCTGGGACGGAGGTCAGCGCCCTCTCAGCCCGGTGCTCCGAGCTCCCGCGTGTACAAAGGTGGCACCACGCTAGCGTCAATTCGGGCGCGGTGAACAGAGGGCCTCGGTCGTTCTTGCGATGATCGGGCGGTGACCTCGACGCATGAACCTCCGTACCCACCGCCCGAGCGGCCCCGTGGATCCGGCGCCGGAAACGGCCCCGTACGGGGCAACGACCGTACAGACGGCCGGGGTTCAGGGGTCGCCGGAGCGAGATACGACGGCGGATACGGCCGGGGTCCCGGGGGCGGCGGTCACGAAGGTCAGTTGGCCGGCGATCAAACGGCTGGCGATCACATGACGGGGACCGGCGGCTGGCACCAGCACGGTCCCGGGGCCGGTGGCCTGCATGAGCACGGACCCAGAGCCGGGGGCATGCATGAGCACGGTCCGGGATCCAGCGGCTCACCAGGGCGCGGGCCCGGCCCGGATGACGAGCGCGGGCATGATTCCGGTGCTGGTCATGGGCACGGAGCTGGCTACGACGGCTCGCGCGGCGGTGGTGGCGGCGGCCGTGGCGGTGGCGGTGGCGGTGGCGGGGACGATCGCGGTCATGGGCATGGGCACTCGCACAGTCACGCCCACGGTCCTGCGGCGCCCGTCTCCCGGCATCTGCGCAAGGTCATCGCGGCGATCCTGATCCCGTTCGCCGCGGCGGTGGTGGTGGGGCTCGCGGTGCTGTGGCCGGGCGGTGCCCCGCCGCACGAGCGCACGGGGGTCGGCTTCGACCGACAGACACAGCAGGCCACGGTCACCAAGGTGGTCGAGCTGAGCTGCAAGGACGTGGGCGCCTCTGGCGTGCCGCCGACCGGTGACACCTCCACCGCCGAGGGTTCCTCCGCCGCGCAGCAGGAGAAGGGCACCTGCAAGAAGGCGACGATTCGCGTCGACACGGGCAACGACAAGGGCCGTACGTTCACCGAGATCGTGCAGCCCGACCAGTCACGGCAGTTGCACGAGGGCCAGGAGGTCGTGGTCGCCTACGAGCCCTCCGCGCCCAAGGACCTGCAGTACTCGGTCACCGACGTGAACCGTGAGTTCCCGATGATGCTGCTCGCCGGCATCTTCGCGCTCGCCGTCGTGGTGGTGGGCCGGATGCGCGGCGTCATGGCGCTGGTCGCGCTGGCCATCAGCTTCATGGTGCTTACCTTCTTCATCCTGCCGGCGATCCTGCAGGGCTCGAACCCGCTGGTGGTGGCGGTGGTGGGGGCGAGCGCCATCATGCTGATCGCCCTCTACATGTGCCACGGCCTGTCGGCCCGTACATCCGTCGCGGTGCTCGGCACGCTGCTCTCGCTGCTCCTGATCGGCCTGCTGGGCTCGGGGTTCATCGACTGGGCCGCGCTCACCGGCAACACGGACGACAACACCGGGCTGATCCACGGGCTGTACCCGTCGATCGACATGAGTGGTCTGCTGCTGGCCGGCGTCATCATCGGTTCGCTCGGTGTCCTCGACGATGTGACGGTCACCCAGACCTCGGCGGTCTGGGAGCTGCACGAGGCCAACCCGACGATGGGCTGGCGCGGGCTGTACCGCGCGGGCATCCGGATCGGCCGCGACCACATCGCGTCCGTGGTCAACACACTCGTCCTCGCCTACGCGGGCGCCGCCCTGCCATTGCTGCTGCTCTTCTCGATCGCGCAGAGCGGCGTCGGCACGGTCGCCAACAGTGAGCTGGTGGCCGAGGAGATCGTGCGCACGCTGGTCGGCTCCATCGGCTTGGTCGCCTCGGTGCCGGTCACCACGGCCCTCGCGGCCCTGGTGGTCTCGGCCGACCGGCCGGAGAAGGCGGCGGCGCCGACGGGCTCCCAGCCGGCTCCGGCGGGCTCCAGGCCGGCCCCGGCAGGCGCACAGGCGGCTTCCGGGCGCGGCGGGCGAGGGCGCCGACGGAAGCGGTGACAACAACGGCGCGGTGGCGACAGCGGCGCGGTGACGACTACGGCCTAGCCGGGTCGTTCGGTCCCGCCCGTCCGGCGGAGCGCGAAGTACATCCGGCGTTGAGGAAGCGCTCCCACGCGCCCCTTGTGCGCCGCTGAAGCGTTACGCCACCGCCACCCTCACCGGTGCGACACGTCAGCCGGCACTCTGCTCCTCCGCCAGGATGCGGTCCAGGGCCTCGTCGAGGTGGGCGTCGAAGTCGGCGAGCGCGCCCTCCTGCCCGAGCGGCACCAGCTTGTCGGTGCGGTCCAGGAAGGCCACGAGCGGCGCCACCGAGGAGCGGAACAGCGCCTGGTCGGCGCCGACCTGAAGGCGGATCAGAACGTCACCCAGCGTCTCGGAACCCGCCGGAGAGACCCGCACATCGCCCTCCCCGCACGGCCGCCCCACCCCGTCGACCAGCAGCTCACGCCCGAATGCCCAGGTCACCGGGGCATCGCCGGGCAGATGGAAGGTCAGACGTACGGCATAGGGATCACAGGTCTCGTAGCGCAGCTCCACCGGGATGCGGAAGGAAAGCTCCTCCGAGACGAGAAAGCTCATCATGACCTCTGCCTGTACGGACTCGCGCATCGCCTACCCCGTCGTTTGCCTTCGACTGGCCGGGAACGGAACCCGACACTGGTGGAATCTTGCTGAACGTACACGAGAGATCACAAGGAGTGAGTTTTCACATACTGATAGAGATCGAGAGTGACCCCAGGAGCCGCCCGACCTCGTCCTGCAACTGCCGCGCCGCCGGCAGCAGCCGGTCGGCCTGGTGGGCCGGCAGGGAAATGGCCATCGTCGCGGCCGTTGTGCCCACGGTGATCGGGATCGCCGCGCACACCGTGCCCAGCGCGTACTCCTGGCGCTCGGTCACCGTCTCCATCCGCCGGATCCGTTCGAGGCGGCGCAGCAGGGTGCGGCTGTCGCGCACCGTGTACGGGGTGATGGCCTGCACGGGATGGCGCGCGAGGTGGTCCCGGCGGGCGTCTTCGTCCAGCTGGGACAGCAGGCATTGACCGATGGCGTGCGCGTGGCCCGTCTCACGGAAGTCTGCCCACTCCTCGACCGCCGGAGTGCCCGGGCTGTCGGAGACGCACATGACCTCGATCTCGCCGTCGCGGTAGAGGGCGTAGTACACGGGGACGCCGATGGCGTCCCGGCACTGGGCGAGCGCCTCGGCGACCGTGCTGCGACGTTTCTGCTGGGCTCCACTGCTGCCCAGCCGCACAGCGGCCTCGCCGAGGAAGAACAGCCCTTTGTCGCGGCGCAGATAGCCCTCGTGCACCAGGGTGCGCAACAGGTGGTACGCGGTGGGCAGCGCCAGCCCGGTCTCGCGGGCGAGTTGCTTGGCGGGAGCGCCGTACTCGTGCTCGGCGACGCATTCCAGCAGGCGCATCGCGCGCTGGACGGATCCGATGAGCGTCGCGGAGTGTGGCTGCTCGGGGGGTGTCGGTGGGGGTGTCGGGGACGCCTGTCGCGGTACCTGGGGCACGGAGGGCGGCGGTCGTCGTACGGGTGTGTGGGGTTCTGAAGGTGCGGTGTCAACCGTGGCCAAGGGTTACTCCCGAAGCGCGAGGGGGGAGCCCGTGCTGGGAAACACGGGAGGGGTGCACGCCGCTCACGGGGTCGTCCCCCGCGTCGATTTCCGGACTCTATTCGTCCGTCAGCGCGCGCTGATGCCCTGCTCGGGAAACTTCCCTCGCCCGAGGGAACCGGTGATTCCTGTTACCGCCTCCCGGTTCCCACGGCTCTCACGGCCCTCACCAGTCGCTGCGCGACGACGAGCTCGACGTGAACTTCCGTACGACGTAGATCAGTCCACCGACCAGGGCCACGAACACCAGCACCTTGAAGAGCAGTCCGATGACGAACCCGACGACGCTGGCTATCAGCCCGCCGAACACGACCAGAGCGATGACCGGCACCGCGATCCACTTCACCCACCACGGCAGTCCTGCGAAGATCTCACGCATCGCCCTCGTCCTTACCTCTCCGCCCGTCCAAGCCGGGTCCTGATTCTGCGAATCTGCTGATTCCCTGCACTCGATGCTAGGGCGGGCAGGTGCCCCGGCGGGGGCCTCGCAGCCCTTGTCCTCCCCTGATCGATCCCCTAGGGAACCCCGAGACCGAGGGTCAGCTCTCAGGCGGAGAGAACACCACGAGCACCCTCAGGTCCTCGCTGATGTGGTGGAACTTGTGGGCGACCCCGGCCGGCACGTACACCACGCTGCCCCGCGCCACGTGCGTGGTCTCCATGCCGACGGTGATCTGGGCGCGGCCGCTCACAACGAAGTAGACCTCGTCCTGATTGTGCGGCTTCTGTGGATCGTGCTCGCCGGCGTTGAGCGCGTACAGACCGACCGACATGTTCCGCTCCCGCAGAAACTGCAGGTAGGCGCCCTCGTTGGCGGCGCGCTCCGCCTCCAGTTCATCCAGCCGGAATGCCTTCATCGCAGTCGTCCGCCCTCATCCCCGTGCTCATGGCCGATTTCGTCTGCCACGATCAGACACATGAAGAATTTCGTAGTCAAGACGATCGCCAACGCGGGCGCCCTGGCGGTCGCCGTCTGGCTGCTCGACAAGATCACCCTCACCGGTGACAGCACGGGCAAGAAGATCGGCACCCTGGTCCTCGTCGCGCTGATCTTCGGCGTGGTGAACTTCCTGGTGAAGCCGATAGTCAAGCTCCTCAGCCTGCCGCTGCTCATCCTGACGCTCGGTCTGTTCACACTGATCGTCAACGCGCTGATGCTGCTGCTGACCTCGTGGTTCGCCGACAAGCTCGACCTGAGTTTCCATGTCGAGGGCTTCTGGACGGCCGTGCTCGGCGGCCTGATCATCTCGATCGTCTCCTGGGCGCTCAACCTCGCCCTGCCCGACGGGGACTGAGCATCCGATGACCTACCGCGTCTGCTTCGTCTGCACCGGCAACATCTGCCGCTCCCCGATGGCCGAGTCCGTCTTCCGCGCCCGTGTCGAAGAGGCCGGGCTCGGCGGGCTCGTCGAGGTCGACAGCGCCGGCACGGGCGGCTGGCACGAGGGCGACCCGGCCGACCCGCGTACCGTCTCCGTCCTCGAAGAGCACGGCTACGACAGCGACCACGCGGCCCGGCAGTTCCAGCAGTCCTGGTTCGCCCGCCTCGACCTCGTCATCGCGCTCGACACCGGCCACCTCAAGGCCCTGCGCCGCCTCGCGCCCTCACCGGAGGACGCGGCGAAGGTGCGCCTGCTGCGTTCCTACGACCCCGCTGCCGGCGACGATCCGGACGTGCCGGACCCGTACTACGGCGGCCTGGACGGCTTCGAGGAGTGCTTGGAGATGGTGGAGGCGGCAAGCACGGACCTCCTCGCGGCGGTCCGCGAGCAGGTGGAGGGACGGGCGGCATGAGCGACGCACGGGCGCAGGGGCTGCCGTACGGCGGCGGAGACGGCACGCGCGCGGTGCGGGCCGGGCTGCCGGAGCCCGCCAAGTACGAGCCCACTCTGCCGGGCCCCGTGTTCGCCGCCCACTACCACCTGCCCGGCGAGCCCACGGGGCCGTACACCTACGGCCGCGACGACAATCCGACCTGGACCCATCTGGAGCGCGCCATCGGCGAGTTGGAGGCGCCGGGGGAGGACGACGTCGAGACGCTGGTCTTCGCGTCGGGCATGGCCGCCATCTCGTCGGTGCTCTTCTCCCGGCTGCGCGCCGGGGACGCGGTCGTCCTGCCCAGCGACGGCTATCAGGCGCTGCCTCTGGTGCGCGGGCAGCTGGAGGCGTACGGCATCGAGGTGCGCACGGCGCCGACCGGCGGGGACGCACAGCTCGGTGTCCTGGACGGCGCGAAGCTGCTGTGGATCGAGACGCCGTCCAACCCCGGTCTCGACGTGTGCGACATCCGACGGCTGGTCTCGGAGGCACACGCGCGTGGCGCCCTCGTCGCCGTCGACAACACGCTCGCGACGCCGCTCGGGCAGCGTCCGCTGGAGCTCGGTGCCGACTTCTCGGTGGCCAGCGGCACCAAGCAGCTGACCGGACATGGTGACCTGCTGCTGGGATACGTCACCGGCCGCGACGCCGAGGCCATGGGCGCCGTACGGCGCTGGCGCAAGATCGTCGGGGCGATTCCGGGGCCCATGGAGGCCTGGCTCGCGCACCGTTCCCTCGCCACGCTCCAGCTGCGTGTGGAGCGGCAGAACGCCACTGCCCTGGCGGTCGCCGAGGCGCTGCGGGACTGGCCGGAGGAGCTCGGGGTGCGCTATCCGGGGCTGCCCGGCGACGCCTCGCACGCGATCGCCTCGCAGCAGATGCGGGGTTACGGCTGCGTGGTCTCCTTCACGCTGCCCACGCGCCCGCGTGCCGAGCGTTTCCTGGACGCCCTGAAGCTCGTCGACGACGCGACCAGCTTCGGCGGGGTGCGGTCCACGGCCGAGCGGCGCGGACGCTGGGGCGGCGACGCCGTACCGGACGGTTTCGTCCGTATGTCGGTCGGCGCGGAAGATCCCGAGGACCTGGTGGCTGATGTGCTGCATGCACTGGACGAATCGGGGCACTGACCCGGGGTGCCCCGCGTCCGCCGGTGTCCGGCTACGTAGAACGGACGGTCCGAGCCTCCCCCCTCGTGGCTCGGACCGCCCTCGGTTCTGCGCGCGAAGAACCGCGCGAACAAGGCTAGTTGACTCTCTGTCAGTGTCCAATCACAGTAGCGACAGCGACCTATCGACTTATTTATAGTTGGGCCCTGCCCTGGGGGCTGGGGAGAAGGGCGGGGACAGGGAGGGGGTCGCATGGATCTGGCCTTGTTGCGCACCTTTGTGACCGTGCACCGGGCCGGCTCCTTCACCCGCGCCGCCGCACTGCTCGGACTGTCACAGCCGGCCGTGACGTCACAGATCCGCACCCTGGAACGACAGTTGGGCCGCCCCCTGTTTCTGCGGCAGGCCCGCGGGGTGACACCGACGACCATCGGCGACGAACTCGCCCACAAGGCGGCCCCGCACCTCGACGCCCTGGTGGAGATCGCCGAGACAGGCCTCGACGACGAGTCCTCCTTACGGTCCCTGCACCTCGCCGGCCCTCCTGAGTTCACCGCAGAGCGGGCGCTGCCCGCGCTCACCGCGCTGACCAGCGAGGACGGCCAGGGCTTCGCGCTGCGTGCGTCCTTCGGCAACGCCGAGGAGGTCCTCGAAGGACTCGCTGCCGGGCATCATGATCTGGCCATCAGTACGGCCCGTCCGCGCGGCGCTCTGCTCACCGCGACTCCGCTCTGCGACGAGGAACACGTCCTGGTCGCCGCTCCCCGTTGGGCCGACGGTATCGGCGCGGGCGTGCTGCGCAGCAAGGGTGCGCACGCCCTGGAGGACATCCCGGTGGTGGAGGTGCACGAGTCCCTGCCCTTCGTCTCCCGTTACTGGGCTTCGGTCTACGACTCCCGTCCCGCCGCTCCGGGCACCGTGATCGTCCCCGACCTGCGCGCGGTCCTCGCCTGTACGACCGCGGGGGCCGGGCTTGCGGTGTTGCCCCGCTATCTGTGCTCGACCGCCCTGGAGCGCGGCCACGTCGTCGCGCTGCACGAACCGCCGGTGCCGCCCCTGCGGACGTACTTTCTGGTGGTCCGCACCGGCACGCTGGCGATGTCGCACATCGCTCGGGCCCACGAGTGGCTGCTGCGAGCGGCTTCGGACTGGGCTTGAGCTGCGGTTTCCAACGGGCGTGAGCCGCTGCTCCCACCGGGCTTGAGCAGGGATTTCGGGGCCGTCACGCCGTGAGCTCGACCGGTGACGTTTCGCGATGTTTCACGTGGAACCTGCCGGGCCACATTTCTCCCATGACCGTCCGACCCGTGGTCAAGCGCACCGCCCGCGCCGTTCTGCTGGACGGTGACGACCTGATCCTGATCAAGCGCACCAAGCCCGGCATGGATCCCTACTGGCTCACACCCGGTGGCGGGGTCGAGCCGACGGACACGACTGTCGTCGACGCCCTGCACCGTGAGGTGTACGAGGAACTCGGTGCCAAGATCATCGATGTGGTGCCCTGTTTCGTCGACACCGTCGAGCACATCGGCGAGGACGGTGGGGCGACCGGGGTGAAGGTCCAGCACTTCTTCGTCTGCAGACTGGAGTCGATGGACCCGTCCTTGCGGCACGGGCCCGAGGTGGACGAGCCCATCGGCGAGTACGAGATCGTGCGGGTGCCGTTCACCCGGGTCGGGATCGCCTCTGTCCATCTCGTACCGCTGTCACTACGGCACTACCTGGACGGGAACATCGAGGGCGTCCGCGCCATGCACGCACCCGACCTGGGCTGATACCGCCGGTCGGCTGCGACGGTGGCAGCGGCTCGTCAGCTCCCGATGGCGACGAGTTCCTCCACCGAGTCATGGCGTATGCGATCGGTCGGGACGCCGATGTCCCTCAGCGCGTCCACCCCGCTGCGGATCATGCCGGGCGGTCCGGAGACATAGACGTCGTACTCGTTCCAGGGCCCGAACTCCCGTATGGCGTGCGGAAGCTGGAGCAGTCCGTGCCGGTCCACCACGGGACGGACCTCCAGCCACGGGTGGGACTGCTGGAGCCTGAGCATCGTGTCGATGTCGTACAGGTCCTGGTTGGTGCGGGCACCGTAGAAGACCTCGACCGGCCGCCGTTCGCCGTGCTCGGCGACGTCCTCGACCAGTGCCTTGATGGGCGCTATGCCGGTGCCTCCGCCCAGGCAGAGCAGACCGCTGTCCGTGGTGTGGTCCACGGTCATCGAACCGGCCGGCGGGCCGAGCCGGACGATGTCCCCCGGCCGGGCCCGGTGCACCAGCGCGTTGGAGACCCAGCCCGCGGGCACGGCCTTCACATGGAACGTCAGCAGGCCGTCGGAGCGGGGCGCGGAGGCGAAGGAGTAGTGCCGCCAGATCCTGGGCCACCAGGGCGTCTCCAGGCTCGTGTACTGCCCGGCGAGGAAGGGGTAGGGCTGGTCGGGGCGCACGGTGAGGACGGCGATGTCCGAGGTCCTGAGATCGTGCGACACGACCTCCGCGTACCACCAGGCGGGGGCGCGCAGTTCGTCGGCCGCGGCCGCGTCGATCATGACCTGCGAGATCGTCGTGTACGCCCGGACCCAGGCGGCTTCCATCTCCGCGTCCCAGACGCCGGCGGCGTACTTGCTCAGCGAGCCGATGAGGCATTCACCGACGGCCGGGTAGTGCTCGGCCCGGGTGCCGTACTTGCGGTGGCCGCGGCCGAGGTTCTGCAGGTACTCGACGAGGACGGGCTTGTTGTCGATGTGCTCGGCGGCGGTGAGCAGGGCCTTGAGCAGCCGGTCGCGCTGGGTGTCCATCGCGGCCGGGAACAGGGAGCGCAGGTCGGGGTGGCGCACGAAGAGCAGCGCGTAGAAGTACGAGGTGACCTTGTCGGCCACGGGGCCGACCTCGGCCATCGTCCGGCGGATCAGGACGGCGTCCGGGGAGGCGGGTTGGGCCGGAGCGGGGCGCTGCGTCGGAACGCTCAGTTGGGGGGACGGCGGGGGCATCGAGGCGAGACCCGACATCGAGGGGCGCGCGGTGGTGGCCTGAGCTGTGGCCCGGGCCGTGGCCAGAGGCTCCTGGCTTGGTATCTGCGTGAAGGCGGGAGGCTCTTGGGCTGGAGCGGGGGTGGGGGCCGATGGGGGCGCCATGTGGCTTGAAACGGGCGGGGCGGGGGCCGGCGGTGGAGCCATGCGGCTTGGGGCGGGCGGGGCGGGAGCCGGCGGTGGAGCCATATGACTCGGGGCGGGCGGGGCCGGCGTCGATATCGCGGCCGGTGCGCCTGGTTCCGGGGCGGGGTGGGCGCCGGGATGCGATATGCCGCCGGGGCCGGAGCCGTCGTCCGCGAGGTTCGCCTCTGGTGGGCCGTCCGTCGTGGCGCTCTGTGTGCTGTCGTCCTGGGTCGACGGCGCCGTGCCGGTGCCCGTCGCTGCCCTGCCTACCGGGCGCATCGCGGCCAGGCGGCGGCCCTCGGCCGTCTCCTGTTCGGTGCCCGGAGTGGTGGTCGCCGGCTGCTTGCGCGGGGTGAACCAGCCGCCCCCGCCGCCGGAAGTGCCGTTGTCGGCCGACGTGGTGGTCGGAGCGTCCATGGTGTGCCTCGCCTCGAACATCTTTCGGTCGGTCTGCGCACTTCCTCAGTCGGAAGGTGCCTGCTTCCCCCGCGTGGCTTGCTTTCCCCGTTCGTTGCCGTGGCCAAGGAGGCCACATTCAACCCGCATTCGCCCTCAGTACGGACAAGTAAGGCGAGAGTGTGACATTGGCCGCAGTACTCTCACCGCAGCATCCCACCGCGCATGGGCGCCCCGGCCCCATACCCGAGAATGCGGGTCTTCGATCTCTCCGTCCCGTTAGGCTGCGTTGCCTTGCGCTCGCTCCACGCCAGGAGCCTGCATCACAGCTCGGACACGAACCGGAGTCGACCCTACCGGCCGACGCCCCGATCACAAGTCCCCCCTGGCTCTCTCACGAATTGGTCGAGGAGACGAACGGGTAATTCCTTCAATTACCGACTACTGCGCACCAATTCATAGGCTTCCCATAGATCCATCCCCATGTAAGAGTGGGTCGCGAGTCCGGCCAGATGACGGTCCGCGTTGACCGCGACGGAAACGGGGACGGCACCGAACAGGTCCTTGTCCGACAGCGAGTCGCCATAGGCAACACAGTCGGCACGGGTCACTCCGAACTCGTCGCAGAGCCGGTCGGCGATGCGGACCTTGGCCGCGGCACTGAGCACTCCTGCCGGGTCGACGGGCTCCGTGAACGGCACGGCTGGAAAGCGGGAACCGTATGCCGCATGCGCGCCCCAGGCCGTCAGCCGCTCCACGAAGAAGGAGGGCGAGAGCGATACGACGGCGCAGTACTCGCCCTGTCCCCTGATCTGCGCCCAGACCTCACGGATCCGGGCCAGCCATGGAGCGCCCTCGAAAGCCGTCGCCACATGGTCCTCGGTGAGATCCACCCAGAGTGCGTGCACCCGCGCCGCATACTCCGGTGGCCCGATCAACCCCGCCGAGATCTCCCGTTCGAGCACCATGGTCTCCGCTTCCAGCCCGAGTTGCCGTGATATCTCCATGGGAGCGGATGTTCCGTGCAGGAGGGTGCCGTCGAGGTCGAAGAGATGAAGTCTCGCCATGAGGAATGAGGCTAATGCGAGGCGCTGTCGCTCCCTTGGGTGGAGATCGGGAACAACTCGGCCGGGCGGCGATGGGAGGAGAGTCGGCTAACGTCCACCGAACCCCCTGGGCGGCCACCGATGGACGCTCTCCTGACGGACGCCCGCCGTTCGTCCATGTTTCACGTGAAACACCCGGCGTCAGCCGGCGCGCTGTGCGGTCGGCCATGACATGGCCAAAAGCTCGTACGTCTCCCCGGAAACAGCTGGACGACCAGGGCAGTCGTCAGACAGCCTGACCTGCGTGCCGACTCCTTCCCTCGCCGCTCTGCCCATCCGCCGTCTGACGCTTCGCGACCTCACCGCCTGCGCCGACTTGTCCGAGGACCGGGGTTGGCCCCGCGAGGAACACAAGTGGGGATTCCTCCTCACCGCCGGGAAGGGCTACGGCATCGACGACCCCGACGGCGGCCTCGTCAGCGCCTGCGTTGTCACGACCTATGGGCCGCTGGAGCGACCCGACCTCGGGGCCATCGGCATGGTCCTGGTGGCCGAGCGGCATGCCCGCCGAGGGATCGGACGCCGGCTGATGCGTCACGTCATCTCCGCGATGGGGACGACCCCGCTGACACTGCATGCAACGCCGAAGGGCCGACCGCTCTACGAGGAACTCGGCTTCAAGCCCACCGGCCGGGCGGAGATGCTGAGCGGGCACTTCAGGCCCGGCGCGTCGGCGCCCGAGGTTGCCACGCGGGCAGCGACCGCCGAGGACCTCACCGCGATCCTCCGGCTGGACGAAGAGGTGTTCGGCGCCGAGCGCACGCACATCATCACGCGGTTGCCCGCGTTCACCGACCAGCTGCGCGTCGCCGAGGAGAACGGCAGGATCATCGGATACGCGGGTGCCTGGCCCAACATGAGTACCCAGGTCGTGGGCCCGCTGATCGCCCGTGACACGGAGACCGCGAAAGCCCTCATCACCTCCCTCGCCGCCCACACAGACAGCCCGTTGCGCACCGACATCGACGTGCGCCATGAGGAGCTTCTCGCCTGGGCGAAGGCGCGAGGCCTGGATTCCGTCGCCTTCAACACGGTCATGACGTCCGGCATCTCGGAACTGCCCGGCGACTGGACCCGGCGTTTCGCCCCGCTGACGGTGGCGGCCGGCTGAGGCACGCGGCCACGGGTCGCGACACCCATGGGAAACGCCGGTCCCCCTTTGGGAACCGGCGTTTCGTCATCGATACGACGGTGCCGTCAGACGAGAGCCTCGATCGCGGCCGTCGCGAACCGGTGATCCTGCTCGGGCGCGCCACCGCCGACCCCGATCGCCCCGATCAGTCGACCGTCCCGGTGGATCGGCACGCCCCCTGCGATGAAGAGCAGCGGGCGGTCGAGCGCGGTGGGCAGGGTGTGGAAGAGGCCCCCGGGCTGTACGGCGTCGACGAGCTCGGCGGTGGGGGCATCGAGCTGGAGTGCCGTGTAGGCCTTGCGGGTGCTGGTCTCCCCGGCGATCAGGACGGCGCGGTCGTCACGCCGGAAGGCGAGCAGATGACCTCCGGCATCCAGGACCGTGACACTGACGGTCACTCCTGCGGCCTCGGCGGTCCGGTGGGCAGCTGCGACGAGAACGTCGGCGTCCTGGGTGGTCAGCGGGGCGACGGCGTTGGTGGTGCTCATGAGGGGCGGTCTCCTTGCGGTGTGGTTCCGAGGCAAACGGCGTGGTGCTGAGACGGGCTGTCGCGGAGCGGGATGTGCGGGGGCGGCCCTGCCCCCCCACCAGGGTTGGCTCAGTGGTGTACGGCGGCTCGGTGCTCAACGGACGCTGTGCCCGTGACGACGGTGCCGGAGGCTGCTCCGTCGCGGCGCTCCAGTGCGGCCGACAGGACCGCGAGCAGCAGCGCGGCCGCGGCGAGGGCGGCGCCGACCCAGTTGGGGGACGTGTAGCCGAAGCCGGCCGCGATGACGAGGCCGCCGAGCCAGGCCGAGAGGGCGTTGCCCAGGTTGAAGGCGCCGATGTTCACGGCCGAGGCCAGCGTCGGGGCGCCGTGTGCCTGGTCGAGGACGCGCTTCTGCAGTGGAGGGACGGTGGCGAAGCCCAGGGCGCCGATCAGCGCGATCGTGACGGCCGCGAGGAGCTTGTTGTGCGCGGTGAACGTGAAGAGCACGAGCACGACGGCGAGGGCGCCCAGGGAGACGTACAGCATGGGCATCAGCGCGCGGTCGGCGTACTTGCCGCCGATCAGGTTGCCGCCGACCATGCCGAGCCCGAAGAGGACCAGCAGCCAGGTCACGGAGCCGTCGGCGAAGCCGGCGACATGGGTCATCATCGGCGCGATGTAGGTGATGGCCGCGAAGACGCCGCCGAAGCCGAGGACTGTCATCGCCATGGCGAGCAGGACCTGGGCGTTCTTGAACGCGGCCAGCTCATGGCGCAGGCGTACGCCCTCAGCCTTGGGCATGTCGGGGACGAGCTTGGCGATGCCGACCAGGCCGACGACGCCGAGGGCGGCGACGATGCCGAAGGTGACGCGCCAGCCGGCGGACTGCCCGACGAACGTGCCCAGCGGGACGCCGACGACATTGGCGACGGTCAGCCCGGTGAACATCATCGCGATGGCCCCGGCCTTCTTGTCCGGGGCGACCAGGTCGGCCGCCACGACCGAGCCGATGCCGAAGAAGGCACCGTGGGCAAGCGAGGCGACGACGCGGCCGATCAGCATGGCGGCGAAGGTGGGGGCGAGGGCGGACAGCAGGTTGCCGACGATGAAGAGTCCCATCAGCAGCATCAGCATCCGCTTGCGGGACACCTTGGTGCCGAGCACGGTCATCAGGGGTGCGCCGAGGACCACGCCGAGCGCGTAGCCGGTCACGAGCAGCCCGGCGGTGGGGATGGAGACGCCGAAATCGCCCGCGACCTCGGGCAGCAGGCCCATGATCACAAACTCGGTCGTTCCGATTCCGAAGGCCCCGATCGCGAGGGCCAGAAGCGCGAGAGGCATGGAGGGTGACACCTTCCAGAAGATTGCAGGAGCGCTTTACATTCGAAGACAATACTTGCAGACGCGTCATACTTGCAAGCGCAGACTATTGCGACCCTGCTCTACCCTGACTTCAGCCGCTCCGGGACAGAGGAAACGCCATGACAGCGACGGACCCCGCGCTCACCGCCCTCGCGCAGGGCTGGTGCGCCCTCTCCCTGCTGCACGGGAGGATCGAGGCGCACATCGAGCGCGCCCTGCAGGCCGGGCACGACCTGAGCGTGCGCGAGTACTCGCTGCTGGACGTGCTCAGCCGCCAGCACGACGGCGAGGGCGGCCACCTGCAGATGAAGCAGGTCGCCGACGCGGTCGTCCTCAGCCAGAGCGCCACCACCCGGCTCGTCACCCGCCTGGAGGACCGCGGCCTGCTCGCCCGCTACCTCTGCCCCACCGACCGCCGCGGCATCTACACCAACGTCACCGAAGCAGGCCTCAAGCTCCTCGCAGAGGCACGCCCCACCAACGACACGGCCCTGCGCGAGGCCCTCGACACGGCAGCCAGGAGTCCGGAGCTGGCCCCATTGGTACGGGTCGTGGAGTCGCTTCCGGCGCCCCCATAGAGTGCCGACATGGGAGATCTTGAGATACGACCCGCCGTCGCCGATGACATCCCCGCGATCGTCGCCATGCTCGCGGACGACCCCTTGGGCGCACAGCGTGAGTCACTGAACGACCTGACCCCGTATCTGGCCGCTTTCCAGCGGCTCAGCAGCGACCCGAACCAGCACCTGGTCGTCGCCGTCCGCGAGGGCCGCGTCGTCGGCACACTCCAGCTCACGGTCATTCCCGGGCTGTCCCGACAGGGCTCCACCAGGTCGATCATCGAGGCCGTACGCATCCACGCGGACGAGCGCGGCAGCGGGCTCGGTACCCAGCTCATCGAGTGGGCGGTCGCCGAATCCAAGCGCCAGAACTGCCAGTTGGTGCAGCTGACCTCCGACAAGACACGTACGGATGCCCACCGCTTCTATGAGCGGCTCGGCTTCACGGCCTCGCACATGGGCTTCAAGCTCTCGCTGTGACACAGAGGGCGCTGTTTCACGTGAAACAGCGCCCGCCGCACCGTCAGAACGAACCGCTGCCCCGCCACCCGCCGGGATCCACACCGCCAGGCACAGCAGCCCCCTCGTCGTACGGCTGACGCGTGAAGACGAACGACCCGAGGTCCAGATGGTCCACGGCTCCGTCGGGCCGTCGTACGGCCTTCAGGAGCTCGCCAGCGTAGTAGCCCTCCAGGCCGGTCCATGTGCCGTCGCCATTGGCTCGGAACCGCGAGCGGCGCCCCTTCCCGGACAACGGCTCCAGCGAGACGAGTCCATCAGCGGTCAGCCGCAGGGCGAATGCGTGCGTCCCCCAGTACCACTGGCCCGCCAGCTCAAGGACCGCCGTGTCGACTTCGGTCATCGGTCGCCAGGGTTCGGGGATCCGCGGCTCGGCCTCCGCGACGATACGGACGAGGTCGGCGGCGACGAGGGAGACCAGCGGACCGGAGGTGCAGTTGGCCAGCACGACGGCGGCCACATCGTCCTCCACGCTGATGGTCAGACTCGCCAGGAAGCCCGGCAACGACCCACCGTGCCCCACGAGGAGCCGTCCGTCCCGGCGCTGGACCTGCATGCCGAGGCCGTACGACGCGCCCTCCACCACATCGGCCGCCTCGGGCGGCGCCGCAGGTGTGCGCATCTCCAGTACGGTTGCCGGACTCAGCACCCGGTCGTCCCCCTTCGCCAGGAAGACGGCGAACCGCGCCAAGTCATCTGTCGTCGACCACAGTTGACCAGCCGGCGCCATTAGTCCGAGGTCCTCGACCGGCTCGGGGAGCATCGCATCCGCCCAGGGATGCACCGCCCAGCCTCCGGCGTGCGGCGCCTGCGGTCGTGAACTCGTACGCTTCAGGCCCAGGGGTTCGAGCACTTCACGCCGGAGTACGTCCTCCCACGGAGCCCCGCGCAGCCTCTCCACCAGCGCGCCCAGCAGGGTGTAAGCAGGGTTCGAGTAATGGAAGCGCCGACCGGAGGGATGCAGGAAGGGCTGGTCGCCCAGTACATCGGAGAGCTCGGGCCGCAGTGACGCGGGGCTCCGTTCCCACCACGGCGCGGGCGACTCCGCCGCCAACCCACTGGTGTGCGCGAGCAGTTCGGCGATGGTGGCCTCCCCCACGCCGGTCCCCGGCAGATGCTTCTCCAGCGGGTCACCGAGGTCGAGCAGGCCCTCGTCCCGCAGCCGCAGGACGAGAACGGCGGTGAAGGTCTTGGTGATCGAGCCGATCCGGTACTGCACATGCTCGTCCGGCCCATGCCCGTCCACCGAAGTGCGCGAGCCGTGCCACACGGCCCGCCCGCCCCGCACGACCGCGGCGACCAGCGAAGGCGCGCGCCCTTCGGCCTGGGCCACGGCGATCCGGTGCAGCAATGCCCGGCGTGTGGTGGGAAGCAGCTCATCCTGAGATGTCGTCATGCCCCCCAGTCCACCCCGGCGGCCTCTCAGGAGTCGAGCACATATCCCCGAGGAGGCGGATCAGGTCTGCGCCATGTCCACGAACCGTGAGTAGTGGCCCTGGAAGGCGACCGTGATCGTGGCCGTCGGGCCGTTACGGTGCTTGCCCACGATGATGTCCGCCTCGCCCGCGCGGGGCGACTCCTTCTCGTAGGCGTCTTCGCGGTGCAGCAGGATGACCATGTCGGCGTCCTGCTCGATGGAGCCGGACTCACGCAGGTCGGACACCATCGGCTTCTTGTCCGTACGCTGCTCGGGACCACGGTTGAGCTGCGAAAGCGCGATCACCGGGACCTCCAGCTCCTTCGCCAGAAGCTTGAGGTTACGGGACATGTCCGAGACTTCCTGCTGACGGCTCTCGGAACGCTTCGAACCACCGGCCTGCATCAGCTGCAGATAGTCGATGATCACGAGCTTGATGTCATTGCGCTGCTTCAGCCGACGGCATTTCGCTCGGATCTCCATCATGGACAGGTTCGGGGAGTCGTCGATGTAGAGCGGCGCCGCCGAGACCTCGGGCATCCGCCGCGCCAGACGCGTCCAGTCCTCGTCCGTCATGGTGCCGGAACGCATGTGGTGCAGGGCCACGCGCGCCTCGGCCGACAGCAGACGCATCGCGATCTCGTTGCGCCCCATTTCCAGGGAGAAGATGACGCTCGCCAGGTTGTTCTTGATCGACGCCGCCCGCGCGAAGTCCAGTGCGAGGGTGGACTTACCCATGGCGGGACGGGCCGCGATGACGATCATCTGGCCCGGGTGCAGACCGTTGGTGAGCGAGTCGAGGTCCGTGAATCCGGTGGGCACACCGGTCATCTCGCCGGTGCGCGAGCCAATCGCCTCGATCTCGTCGAGCGCGCCCTCCATGATGTCGCCGAGCGGCAGATAGTCCTCGCTGGTGCGCTGCTCGGTGACCGCGTAGATCTCGGCCTGGGCGCGGTTGACAATCTCGTCGACGTCGTCGTCGGCCGCGTATCCCATCTGTGTGATGCGGGTGCCGGCCTCGACCAGGCGGCGCAGCACGGCCCGCTCATGGACGATCTCGGCGTAGTACTCGGCGTTCGCCGCCGTCGGCACCGTCTGGACGAGGGTGTGGAGATACGAGGCGCCGCCGACCTTGTTGATCTCGCCGCGCTTGGTCAGCTCGGCGGCGATGGTGATGGGGTCGGCCGGCTCGCCCTTGGCGTAGACGTCCAGGATCGCCTGGAAGATCGTCTCGTGCGCGGGCTTGTAGAAGTCGTGGCCCTTGATGACCTCGACGACATCGGCGATAGCGTCCTTGGACAGCAGCATGCCGCCGAGTACGGACTGCTCGGCGTCGAGGTCCTGCGGCGGCACCCGCTCGAAGGCCGAGCCGCCGCCTTCCCACTCCCCGTTGTCCCGGCCGCGATCATGCTGCTCGTCACGGCCCCGGCCACCGTCGCCACGTCGGCGGGAGGCAGGCAGACGATCACTGGGCCCGCTGTCGGCCCACGGGTCGTCCAAGGGCTCGGAAATGCTCACCGAGCCACCTCCTCCCGTCCGCCGAGCGGACCTTCGCCGTGCCCCTCAGTTCTACGGCACGCCACTGACAAATAAGAGGCCCAACTCCGGTTCTGGCACGTCGGCTTTGTGACGCTTTCACGGCCGACGGACGGAGTGGGCGCCGGACCACGGTAGGCCCGCCGGCACCGTCAGCCAATCTGGTTATCCACAGGCCATGTGGACGACGGCCCCGATGCTGTGGAGAACTCCGCAAAACCTGTGCACGACACGGTGGACAGCCCTGTGAACAAGCCTCACGCGATTCGCGAACACCGCCTTTGACCTGCACATCTACCATCCACCGGCTGTGCAGAAGAAAAACTTCCCCAGTCGGACCAAGATCGCTTCGAACGGTGCGCAGAAGCACACACCAAGAGACGACAGGTAAGGGTCACAACTCAATTGCATCTCTTACCTGTGGACGATTAGATTGGTGGCCATGACACAGGCTCCCGCGACCCCCAAGGCCGCCCGACGACAGCACGACCGAGAGATCGTCGCACTGGCCGTCCCGGCCTTCGGCGCACTCGTCGCCGAGCCACTCTTCGTCATGGCCGACAGCGCCATCGTCGGCCACCTCGGCACCGCACAGCTCGCCGGTCTCGGAGTCGCCTCGGCCCTCCTCATGACGGCCGTGAGCGTCTTCGTCTTCCTCGCCTACGCCACCACGGCAGCCGTCGCCCGCCGCGTCGGTGCCGGAGACCTCCCGGCCGCCATCCGCCAAGGCATGGACGGCATCTGGCTGGCCCTCCTCCTCGGCGCCACCGTCGTAGCGGTCGTCCTGCCCACAGCACCGTCCCTCGTCGAACTCTTCGGCGCCTCGGACACCGCCGCCCCGTACGCAACCACCTATTTGCGGATCTCGGCGCTCGGCATACCGGCCATGCTCATCGTGCTCGCCGCCACCGGCGTTCTTCGCGGCCTGCAGGACACCAAGACACCTCTCTATGTCGCCATCGCCGGCTTCATCGCCAACGCCGTCCTCAACGTGGGTCTCGTCTACGGTGCCGACCTCGGGATCGCGGGTTCCGCCTGGGGCACCGTCATCGCCCAGTGCGGCATGGCTGCGATCTATCTCGTGGTCGTCGTCCGCGGCGCCCGAAAGCACGGTGCCTCCCTGCGCCCTGACGCTGCCGGGATAAGGGCCTCGGCACAGGCCGGAGTGCCTCTGCTGGTCCGCACCCTCTCGCTGCGGGCGATCCTGATGATCGCCACGGCCGTCGCGGCGCGCCTCGGGGACGCCGACATCGCCGCACACCAGATCATCCTGTCGCTGTGGAGCCTGCTCGCCTTCGCACTGGACGCCATCGCCATCGCTGGGCAGGCCATCATCGGCAGATATCTCGGTGCCGACGACGCCGAGGGCGCCCGAGCGGCCTGCCGCCGCATGGTGGAGTGGGGTATCGCGGCCGGCGTCGTACTCGGCCTGCTCGTAGTGATCGCCCGGCCCCTCTTCCTGCCGCTGTTCACCAGCGATTCCGTCGTCAAGGATGCTGCCCTCCCCGCCCTCCTTGTGGTGGCACTCTCCCAGCCGATCTGCGGCGTCGTCTTCGTCCTGGACGGCGTCCTGATGGGAGCGGGCGATGGTCCCTACCTTGCCTGGGCAATGGTCCTCACCCTGGCAGTGTTCACTCCGGTCGCGCTGCTCGTCCCCGTGTTCGGCGGCGGCCTCACTGCAATCTGGGCGGCCATGACACTGATGATGGCGGTGCGCATGCTGACGCTCTGGCTGCGCTCTCGCTCGGGCCGCTGGATTGTCACGGGCGCGACGCGCTGACTGTTTCACGTGAAACACGCTGTTTCACGTGAAACGGACGCGATCCGTCTCTGCACAGGTTGCACAGGCCCACAGCGAAGGGGCCGTACCTCAGCGGTACGGCCCCTTCGTTCAGCTGTTCAGCCGAGCGCGGCGATCAGGCCGCGATGACCTCGATGTTGACCTTGGCGGCAACCTCGGGGTGCAGACGCACGGACGTCTCGTGGGCGCCCAGGGTCTTGATCGGCGTACCGAGCTCGATGCGGCGCTTGTCGACCTCGGGGCCACCGGCAGCCTTGATCGCGGAAGCGATGTCGGCCGGGGTGACGGAACCGAAGAGGCGACCGGCGTCGCCGGAGCGGACGGCCAGACGGACCTTCACACCCTCAAGCTGGGCCTTGACAGCATTGGCCTGCTCGATGGTCTGGATCTCGTGGATCTTGCGAGCACGACGGATCTGCTCGACGTCCTTCTCGCCACCCTTGGTCCAGCGGATAGCGAACTTCCGCGGGATGAGGTAGTTGCGAGCGTAACCGTCCTTGACGTCCACGACGTCGCCCGCGGCACCGAGGCCGGAGACCTCGTGGGTGAGGATGATCTTCATTTTTCGGTCACCCTTCCCTTAGCGCGCGGTGGAGGTGTAGGGCAGCAGCGCCATCTCACGGCTGTTCTTGACGGCCGTGGCGACGTCACGCTGGTGCTGCGTGCAGTTGCCGGTCACGCGGCGGGCACGGATCTTGCCGCGGTCGGAAATGAACTTCCGCAGCATGTTCGTGTCCTTGTAGTCCACGTACGTGACCTTGTCCTTGCAGAAAGCGCAGACCTTCTTCTTCGGCTTGCGCACAGGCGGCTTCGCCATGGTGTTTCTCCTGTGTGATCAAGAAGTTTGGGTACGAACCCGCCCCTAGAAGGGGGGCTCGTCCGAGTAGCCGCCGCCACCGCCGCCGCCGGAGTTTCCACCCCAGCCGCCGCCACCGCCACCGCCGCCGCCCTGCTGGCCACCGGCAGGAGCGCCGGTCGCCCACGGGTCGTCGGCGGGAGCACCGCCGCCCTGCTGGCCGCCGCCGGAGTTTCCACCCCAGCCGCTGCCACCCTGGGCGCCGCCACCGCTACCGCCGTAACCGCCCTGGCCACCGCGGCCGGCGGTCTTGGTGACCTTGGCCGTGGCGTTGCGCAGGCTGGCGCCGACTTCCTCGACGTCCAGCTCGTAGACCGTGCGCTTGACACCCTCACGGTCCTCGTAGGACCGCTGCTTCAGCCGGCCCTGCACGATGACGCGCATGCCTCGCTGGAGCGACTCGGCGACGTTCTCCGCCGCCTGACGCCAGACCGAGCAGGTCAGGAACAGGCTCTCGCCGTCCTTCCACTCATTCGTCTGGCGGTCGAAGGTGCGGGGAGTGGACGCGACACGGAACTTCGCGACCGCCGCACCGGAGGGGGTGAAGCGCAGCTCGGGGTCGTCGACAAGATTGCCGACGACCGTGATGACGGTCTCGCCTGCCATGGGGAACCTCTCGGCGGGTTTGCTCTGGCTGCTTGGTTGCTGCTACTCGAATCCCGAGATCAGCTGAGCGGAAGAGCTCAGTGGGTCTCGGGGCGGAGGACCTTGGTCCGGAGGACCGACTCGTTCAGGTTCATCTGGCGGTCGAGCTCCTTGACGACCGCAGGCTCGGCCTGCAGGTCGATGACCGAGTAGATGCCCTCAGGCTTCTTCTTGATCTCGTACGAGAGACGACGACGGCCCCAGGTGTCGACCTTCTCGACCTTGCCGTTGCCCTCACGGACGACGGAGAGGAAGTTCTCGATCAGGGGGGCGACAGCGCGCTCCTCCAGATCGGGGTCGAGGATGACCATCACCTCGTAGTGACGCATGTGGAACCCACCTCCTTTGGACTCAGCGGCCACGGTCGTTCCGTGGCAGGAGGGTCGTGATGCGTACGCAACGGTATCGGCCGCCACTGACAATCGGGGGCCGGCTAGCGGTTCCCCCGCGTTGGACTGGGCAGACACCGGTGCAGACGGTACAGAGTACCTGCACACGTGCTTCCGGTTGAAATCAGCCCAGGGAGCCCGTCAATCTGTACACATCGGGTGTGTATGGCGCTACGATGCGCCGCTTTTCGCAGGAGGTGCCCTATGGCACAGGCATTGCGACCCAACACCGTCGGAGGCCTCTTCGCCACGGACGGAAAGCCCCACCCTCTCCAGGACACCCTGCTCGCGGTGACCCTGGTGCTGGGCATCACATCTTTCGTCACGGCGATGTTCCACAGCCTGCATCTGCTCAGCTCCTGGACCGGCCTGGTGGGCATCCTCACCGGCGCGTACGGCCAGTGGATCTCGGAGACGACCCGCGAGCGCTTCGGACTGATCATCGGTCTCGGCGCCTCGGCGGTCGGCTTCTTCCTGGGCATGGCGCACGGCGGTCTCTTCGGCGGGGTCTTCTGACGCCAAGGGCACCGGCCTCACCGAGCCGGCCTCGGAGGCTGTCCTCCGAACACCGGTAGAACAGCACAGAGAACACCGTCGAACGCCTCGGCGGCCCACAGGCCGGGGCGAAGCTGCCGTGCGCCCAGCCGGAGCGCTCCCACGGCGCAGTAGGCTTCGGCGCGAGAGCCGGAGCCCCTGTACCCATGGGGACACACCAGCCCGAGGAGCGCCCCGAATGAGCCTGACCCTGAGGACGATCAGTCGCGAGCAGCATCTGGCGTACATCCAGAGCCTGCCAGCGGCGAGCCACATGCAGGTTCCGGCCTGGGCCGACGTGAAGGCGGAGTGGCGCTCGGAGAGCCTCGGTTGGTTCGACAAGTCGGGTGAGCTGGTCGGCGCGGGTCTCGTCCTCTACCGGCAGCTTCCCAAGATCAAGCGCTATCTCGCCTATCTGCCCGAGGGCCCGGTCATCAACTGGTTCGCGCCGAACCTGACCGACTGGCTGGAACCGATGCTGGCGCATCTGAAGCACCAGGGCGCCTTCTCCGTGAAGATGGGTCCGCCGGTGATCATCCGGCGCTGGGAGGCCACCTCCATCAAGGCGGGCATCCAGAACCCGGACGTGAAGCGACTGCGCGACGTCGAGGCCGACTTCATCGAACCGCGCGCCTTCGAGGTCGCCGACAAGCTGCGCCGGATGGGCTGGCAGCAGGGCGAGGACGGGGGCGCCGGCTTCGGCGACGTCCAGCCGCGCTACGTCTACCAGGTGCCGCTGGCGAACCGGTCCCTGGAAGAGGTCCACAAGAACTTCAACCAGCTGTGGCGCCGCAACATCAAGAAGGCCGAGAAGGCCGGCGTCGAGGTCGTCCAGGGCGGCTACCAGGACCTTGAGGAGTGGCAGCGGCTGTACGAGATCACGGCCGTGCGCGACCACTTCCGGCCGCGCCCCCTGTCGTACTTCCAGCGCATGTGGACAGCCCTCAACAACGAGGACCCCAACCGCATGCGGCTGTACTTCGCCCGCCATGAGGGTGTGAACCTGTCGGCGGCGACGATGCTGATCGTCGGCGGCCATGTCTGGTACTCCTACGGCGCTTCCGACAACATCGGCCGTGAGGTCCGGCCCTCGAACGCGATGCAGTGGCGCATGCTGCGCGACGCGTACGCGCTCGGCGCGACCGTGTACGACCTGCGCGGTATCTCCGACTCGCTGGACGAGTCGGACCACCTCTTCGGTCTGATCCAGTTCAAGGTGGGCACGGGCGGGCAGGCTGCCGAGTACCTCGGGGAGTGGGACTTCCCGCTGAACAAGCTGCTCCACAAGGCGCTCGACCTCTACATGTCGTATCGCTGACCTCGCGTTCTCCGCTTCGGTACCGTCAACAGCTGCACCGGCGATAGCTTCCATACCTCTGATACACCGCAGCCACGAGAAAGGTTCCAGGTCCGGCCATGGCGCTCACGCTCTACGTCGACACCGCGCGCTGGCGGGCGCACCACAAGCACGTGCAGGAGCAGTTCCCGGGACTCGTCCCGGTCTGCAAGGGCAACGGCTACGGGTTCGGGCACGAGCGGCTGGCGGAAGAGGCCACGCGGCTGGGCTCGGACGTCCTCGCCGTCGGCACGACGTACGAGGCCGCACGCATCAAGGACTACTTCGGCGGTGACCTGCTGGTGCTGACGCCGTACCGGCGCGGCGAGGAACCGGTACCGCTGCCCGATCGCGTCATCCGCTCGGTGTCATCGGTGGACGGCGTGTACGGCCTCGTCGGCGCCCGTGTCGTCATCGAGGTGATGTCCTCGATGAAGCGGCACGGCGTGAGCGAGCGCGACCTGCCCCAGCTGCACGCCGCCATAGAGAATGTCCGGCTGGAGGGCTTCGCCATCCACCTGCCGCTGGACCGCACCGACGGCTCGGACGCCGTCGAGGAGGTCATCGGCTGGATGGACCGGCTGCGTGCGGCCCGGCTGCCGCTGCACACGATGTTCGTCAGCCACCTCAAGGCAGAGGAACTCGCCCGCCTGCAGCAGCAGTTCCCGCAGACCCGCTTCCGTGCCCGCATCGGCACCCGGCTGTGGCTGGGGGACCACGAGGCCACCGAGTACCGCGGCGCGGTCCTGGACGTCACGCGCGTCTCCAAGGGCGACCGCTTCGGCTACCGGCAGCAGAAGGCGGCCTCGGACGGCTTCCTGGTGGTCGTCGCGGGCGGTACGTCGCACGGGGTGGGCCTGGAGGCTCCCAAGGCCCTGCACGGCGTCATGCCGCGTGCCAAGGGCGTCGCCCGGGCCGGCCTCGCCACGGTCAACCGGAACCTTTCTCCGTTCGTCTGGGGCGGCAAGCAGCGCTGGTTCGCGGAGCCCCCGCACATGCAGGTCTCGATCCTGTTCGTCCCGTCGGACGCCCCGGAGCCGAAGGTCGGCGACGAGCTGGTCGCCCATCTGCGGCACACCACCACGCAGTTCGACCGCATCGTCGACCGCTGAACCGCTGCCCCTCGGCAGCTGAAGAACCACCGCTCGGCAACGCCTCAGCCGTAAAAGGCCGTACACGGAAGGATCCGTGTACGGCCTTTTACGTACGCTTTCTACGCCCTGTTCGCTCAGAGCGAACTGTCGCTCGCCTCCTGCTTGCCCCACGCCACCTGCGGTCCGTCGAAGTGGGCCGCGTGCCGCGGTGGATGGGCCGCGGAGCCGAACACGAACACGTCCTCCGCCCCGTCGAGGACCCCGCCCGAGGGGTCGTCGTCGCCGGCCCTGCGCACCGGATCCCGGTCCGGCATGAGGATGTCCCGTACGACGACGGCGCACAGGTACAGCGTCCCCAGCAGGTGCACGCCGATGGCCCAGTGGTAGCCGTCGGGCGGCAGTCCCTTGTGGGCGTCCCCGCTGGTCGTGTACGCGAGGTACAACCAGATGCCCAGGAAGTACGCCACCTCGCACGCCTGCCAGATGAGGAAGTCCCGCCAGCGCGGCCGGGCCAGCGCGACCAGGGGCACCAGCCACAGGACGTACTGCGGCGAGTAGACCTTGTTGGTGAGGATGAACGCCGCGACGATCAGGAAGGCCAGCTGGGCGAAGCGCGGACGCCGCGGCGCGGTGAGCGTGAGTGCGGCGATGCCGGCACAGCACAGCAGCATCAGCAGCGTGGCCAGTGTATTGACGGTCTCCGTGCTCAGCGGGTCGGTGGAGTTCTGGGTCAGGATCAGCCAGAAGGATCCGAAGTCGACGCCCCGCTCCTGACTGAACCGGTAGAACTGCGACCACCCGTCCCAGGCCAGCAGCATCACCGGAAGGTTCACGACCAGCCAGGCGAGTACGGTGCCGCCCAGTGCCTTGCCGAAGTCCCGCCACTTGCCCGCGCGCCAGCACAGCACGAACAGCGGGCCGAGCAGAAAGACGGGATAGAGCTTCGCGGCCGTGGCCAGCCCCAGCAGGACACCGAAGGCGGCCGAACGGCCGCGCGACCACATCAGCATCGCCGCGGCCGTCAGGGCGACGGCCAACAGGTCCCAGTTAATGGTCGCAGTCAGCGCGACGGCGGGGGCCAGGGCCACCAGCAGGCCGTCCCAGGGACGCCTGGCGTGCGTACGGGACACACAGACGGCGATGACGGCCGCGCACACCATCAGCATCCCGGCATTGACCATCCAGTACCACTGCTCCTGGTCCTGGATGCTGCCGCTGCCCGGTGTGAGCCAGGAGGCGACCTCCATGAACACACCGGTCAGCACCGGATATTCGAGGTACTCCATGTCACCGGAGAGCTTGTCGAAGTACGGCACGAGCCCATCAGCGAAGCCACGCCCCTGATAGAGGTGCGGAATGTCCGAGTAACAGGCATGCGTGTACTGCGAGCTGGCGCCGAAGAACCAGGCACCGTTGTAGCAGGGCGCCTTCTGAACCAGACCGAGGGCGAACATGCCGATCGCCACGAGCGCGACGATGCGCACAGGGGTCCACCAGGACGTGCCGAGCAGGGCGCGCCGTCCGATGGGACCACCGATCAGCTCACTCCCGCTCGCAGCGACCTCGTCGTCCTTGGTCGGCCGCACCGGGTCCGGCTCGTGCACGCTCGTGGGCGTCGTCTCTGCACTGGGCATGAGGCACATCCTGCCGTACGTGTCTGAGAACGGTGCCAGGACGAGGTGACTGCGACGGCTGTGTGTTTCACGTGAATAACCCGCTTTAACCGTAAAAAACCACCCGGGTCCATTTAAAAAAAAAGATCGCCCCCCTGAGCAATATAATATGGTTTTG
>NZ_JBHYJA010000046.1:56882-88753 GCF_042740355.1 Streptomyces sp. NPDC059010 | reverse complement strand
GCGGGGGGCGGGCGGGGGGGGGGCGGGGGGCCGGCGCGGCGCGCCCCCCCCCCGCGGGGGGACTAGGGGGCCGGGCCGGGGGGCGGGCGGGGTTGGGGGGGGGGGGGGCGAGGAAACTCAGGATGCGAACAACCGCACAGCCCAAGCCGCATGCACCTCCGCCCCGATCTCCAGCAACGGCGCCGAAACCGCGGGCAGTTCATCGACCCCGTCGGCGGCGACGCGCCGCGCCGCCTCCACGGCCCGGTCCGCGAGCCGGTCCAGCTCCGGCGCCAACCGGGCCAGCACGGCCGTGGCGTCGAAGGGATCGAGGCTCAGCAACCGCACCGTCGCACTCGCCGGCCCGCTCACACTCTCGTACGCCGCGCAGTACGCCGCCTCGACGGCCCCCAGCCCGGCAGCCCGGGCGGTGACTCCGAGCACGACCGGCTGATGGGCTCCCTTGGGAAACCGCCGGGCCAGGTCGTCGAGTTCCGCGGACGGCCAGGTCGCCCGGGCGGCCCGCATCAGCTGCCGGCCGAGCTTGCGGCCCGCCGTACGCAGCGCGGGCGACGGTGTACGCGCGTCGGCCGCCTCGTCCAGGGCCACCGCGTCGCCCCCCAGCGCGGCCGCCGCCGCGAGCGAGGCCGCGACCAGCCCCGCCGTGTGCAACCGCCCCCGGCAGAAGGCCTCAAGGCTCTCGGCCCCGGTGATCCGCCCCGCCTTGACGGCCGCCTCGGCCCCGCCGGAGTGGGCATGCCCTCCGGCGGGAAACCGGCCGTCGGCCAGGACGAGAAGTGCTGCTCGTGACATCGGAACCCGGCCCTCAGAAGAGGAAGTAACGCTGGGCCATGGGCAGTTCGGCGGCGGGCGTGGCCTCCACCAGCTCCCCGTCGATGTGCACGGCGAAGCTGTCGGGGTCGATCCGTACGTCGGGCCGCGCGTCGTTCTGCCGCATGTCGGCCTTGGTGACCCCACGCGTCGACTCGATGGCCACGAACCGCTTCCCCAGCTGCAGCCGCTCCGGCAGCCCGTCCTCGATCGCGAGCGGCGCCACGAAGTTGACCGAGTTCGAGGCCGGTGCCCGCCCGATCGCACCGAACATCGGCCGGGGCAGGATCGGCTGCGGCGTCGGGATGGACGCGTTGGCATCGCCCATCTGCGCGTAAGCGATCTGCCCGCCCTTGATGACGAGGTGCGGCTTGACGCCGAAGAACGCCGGCTCCCACAGCACCAGGTCGGCGAGCTTGCCGCTCTCCACGGAGCCGATCTCACGGCCGAGACCCTGCGCGAGCGCGGGGTTGATCGTGTACTTGGCCACATACCGCCGCACCCGCAGGTTGTCGGCGCGCCCGTCCCCCGCCAGCGCACCGCGCCGCCCCTTCATCACATGGGCGGTCTGCCAGGTCCGCATGATGACCTCGCCCACCCGCCCCATGGCCTGCGAGTCGGAGGAGATGATCGAGATGGCGCCGAGGTCGTGCAGTATGTCCTCCGCCCCGATGGTCGACGGCCGGATCCGGGACTCGGCGAAGGCGAGGTCCTCGGGCACCGCCGCGTTGAGGTGGTGGCAGACCATCAGCATGTCGAGGTGTTCCTCGGCGGTGTTGACGGTGAACGGCCTCGTCGGGTTGGTCGAGCTGGGCAGCACATGCGGCTCGGAGACGACGCTCATGATGTCCGGCGCGTGCCCGCCGCCCGCACCCTCGGTGTGGTACGCGTGGATGCCCCGGCCGGCGATCGCGGCGAGCGTGTCACCGACGAAGCCCGCCTCGTTCAGGGTGTCCGTGTGGATGGCGACCTGGATGCCGGTCTGGTCGGCGACGGTCAGCGAGGCGTCGATGACGGCGGGGGTGGAGCCCCAGTCCTCGTGCAGCTTCAGGCCGAGCGCGCCGCCGCGGATCTGGGACAGCATCGCCTCGTGGGAGACGGTGTTGCCCTTGCCCAGCAGGCCGAAGTTGATGGGGTGCTCCTCCATCGCCTCCAGCATCCGGGCCAGATGCCAGGGCCCGGGCGTGACCGTGGTCGCCTTCGAGCCCTCGGCGGGGCCGGTGCCGCCGCCGACCAGCGTGGTGATGCCGGAGGCGAGCGCCTCGTCGGCGATCTGGGGGCAGATGAAGTGGACGTGCGCGTCGATGGCGCCGGCCGTCAGGATCCGCCCGTTGCCGGCGATGATCTCGGTCTCGGGGCCGATGACGAGGTCCGGGTACACCCCGTCCATCGTGTCCGGGTTGCCCGCCTTGCCGATGCCGGTGATCCGGCCGTCGCGGATGCCGACGTCGGCCTTGACGATGCCCCAGTGGTCGATGATCACGACGCCGGTGATGACCGTGTCGGGGGTGCCGTCTGCGCGCGTAGCACGCGCCTGGCCCATGGACTCGCGGATGACCTTGCCGCCGCCGAACACGGCCTCGTCACCGGCCAGCCCGGGTCCGCCGGAACGGTCCTCCTCGATCTCGACCAGCAGGTCGGTGTCGGCGAGCCGGATGCGGTCGCCGGTCGTCGGACCGAACAGGTCGGCGTACGCGGCACGGGAGATCTCAGGCATCGAGGGCACCTCCGGTCTCACCGCGCAGTCCGGGCACCACACGGGCGCCGGTGAGCGGGACGAGTTCGACGTCGACGGGGATCCCGGGCTCGAAGCGCACTGCGGTGCCGGCGGCGATGTTCAGCCGCTTGCCGCGCGCCGCGGCACGGTCGAAGTCCAGGCCGGGGTTGGCCTCGGCGAAGTGGTAGTGGGAGCCGACCTGGACGGGCCGGTCGGCGGCGTTGAGGACGGTCAGCCGGGTCACCTCACGGCCCTCGTTGTACACAATCGGGCCGTCGGCGAACAGGATCTCTCCGGGGATCATCGATGCCCCCTTCAGACGATCGGGTCGTGGACGGTGACGAGCTTGGTGCCGTCCGGGAAGGTCGCCTCGACCTGGACGTCGTGGATCATCTCGGGGATGCCGTCCATGACGTCGTCACGGGTGAGCAGCTTGCGCCCGGAGGACATGAGCTCGGCGACGGTACGGCCGTCCCGGGCGCCCTCAAGGATGTGCGACGTGATGAGGGCGACCGCCTCGGGGTGGTTCAGCTTGAGGCCGCGCGCCCGGCGCTTCTCGGCGACGTCGGCCGCCACGTGGATGAGCAGCCTCTCTTGCTCGTGCGGGGTCAGTTGCACGTCCCACCTCACAGTCCTCGCCCGGACCGTGCGGGGTCCGGTTGCCGCGGCCACCGGGCAAAGTCCCAGGTGGCGTGGAGGGGCAGGCTAGTTGGACCGCATTTCAAGCAAGTTAACCGAGCTGTGATCCGCTCACGCCGCCGACTGTTCGTCCGGCATGCTCATCAGTGCCCGCAGACCGTCCTGGAGGACTTCCACCGGCGCCGCCCCGAAGAGGGCCTGCTGGGCGATGAACCCCTGCACCGCGGCGATCATGGTGCGTGCCGCGTGTTCCGCGGGGATGTCCGACCGCATCATCCCGGCCTCCTGGTACGCCTCGACGGCGAGCACCCATCTCTCGCGCAGCTCCGTGTACACGTCCGTCAGCACGGCCGCCAGCTCCTTGTTGCGCACGGTCTCCGCCCAGACCTGCAGCATCAGGCGCGGGAACAGCGCCTCCCCGTCGACGTTCAGGGACGACCAGACGCGCAGGGTCCGTCCCAGGACCAGGCCGACCAGGAGGTCCGGCGGTGGCGGCGGGCTCTGCCGGGCGACGTCCGCGAAGGCGGCGCGGATCTCGCCGAGCACCTCTTTGACGATCGCGGCGATCAGCTCGTCCTTGCCGCTGAAGTAGCGGTACACCGCTCCGGCCGAGAGGTCGACCTCCTTCAGCACATCCTGCATGGAGGTGGCGTGGAAGCCGTTGCGGGCGAAGAGCCGGGCGGCGCCGTCGAGGATCTGCCGGCGGCGGGCGTCGAGGTGCTCCTGGGATACGCGTGCCATGGTCCACAACGTAAAACGAACATTCCTTCTTGACAAGGAAGCGTGACCGGAGGACGGTGGCGACATAGCCAAAACGAACGATCCTTCTTTTTAGCCTGAGCCCTCTCGGGCCCCCTCAGGCCCCTCTCAAGCCCTCCCAGGGAGTTCCCATGTCCACCCGCCGCCTGATCGCGGTCGTCGTGCTCGTCCCCGTCCTCGCCGCCCTCGCCCTGTGGGCCTTCGCCTGGCCCGCCGCCCGCACCGCTCCCCGCGACCTGCCGCTCGGCGTCGCCGGACCGGCCGCGGCCACCGCCCAGGTGGAGCGGCAACTCGCCCAGCGGGACGGCGCGTTCGAGATCCATCGCTACGCCGACGAGGCCGCCGCCCGGGACGCCATCGAGGACAGGACCGTGTACGGCGCGGTCGTCGTCACGCCACAGGGACCCGAGCTGCTGACGGCCTCGGCCGCGAGCCCGACGGTCGCCCAGATGCTGCAGCAGGCGGTGGCACGGCAGGCCGCCGCCGAGGGCACCGAGGTCAGGACGGTCGACGTGGTCCCCGCGCCCGAGAGCGACCCGCGCGGCGCGGCCCTCACCGCTAGCGTCCTGCCGCTCGCCCTGGCCGGTATGGCGGCCGGCGCCGCGGTGACCCTGCTGGGCCTGCGCGGCGCACGCGCGGCGACCGCCCTGGTCGGCGCCGCCGCACTGATCGGCGTGACCACGGCCGCCCTCGCGCACAGCTGGCTGGGTGTCGTGGCCGGCGACTGGTGGGCCGAGGCGGCCGTGTTCGCCCTGTCGACGCTGGCCGTGAGCGCCGCCGTCGCGGGCCTCGCCGCCCTCATCGGCACCGCCGGTGTCGGCATCACGGCGGGCGTCATGATGCTGTTCGGCAACCCCTTCTCCGGGGCGTCCTCCGCTCCGCAGATGCTGCCCGAGCCGGCCGGCACGATCGGCCAGTGGCTGCCGCCGGGCGCGGGCGCGACCCTGCTGCGCTCGGTCTCCTTCTTCGACGGCGCGGCGGCGGCGGGCCCGGCGCTGATCCTCACCTGGTGGGCCGCGCTGGGCCTGGGTGCCGTACTGCTGGGGAACGCGCTCAAGGCGCGCACGAAGAGCACCGAGCCCGCATCCGAGAGGGAACTGGCCACCGTCGGCTGACCGACTCACACACCGAACCGACCGTGCACCCCCGCTGTAGCGGACGGGGGTGCACGGTCTCGTCGTTTCCACGAGGGGCCCGGCCCCGATCTACGAGGGCCCGGTACCCCGATGCTCCGCCGCGATCCCGAACCGATGCCGTTCGCGGGGAGCGGAAGCGACCTCGCGGACGCTGGAGACCGCGCTGATCACCTGCTCCTCGACGGGCGCGTCGAGGGCATCGAGTCGCTCCAGGTCAGCGGCGGAGACAAGGGCGACGAGGGGCTTTCCGTGCCGCGTCACGACGACGCGCTCGCCGCCGTACACCACGCGGTTGATGAGGTCGGCGAGCTCAGCCCTGGCTTGCGTCACCGGAATCTCGTAGGCCATGCTCCCCACATTACGTCATGTACGTCCTGTACATTTTTTACGGGCACCCCGCCAAGGGAGCGTGAGCCATGACCCGACCGTCCGCCCGCCATGTCCTGCCCGAGTTCACCGAGCGTACGAGCAACGGCACCCGGACCCAGGACCCCTACTCGAAGCTGCTGGAGGAACGGATCGTCTTCCTCGGCACACAGATCGACGACATCTCGGCGAATGACGTGATGGCCCAGTTCATGTATCTGGAGCACAAGAACCCCGACCAGGACATATCGCTGTACATCAATTCGCCGGGCGGCTCGTTCAGCGCCATGTCGGCGGTCTACGACACGATGCAGTACGTCACCTGTGACGTGGAGACGATCTGCCTCGGCCAGGCCGGCTCGGCCGCCGCGGTCCTGCTGGCGTCGGGCACCGCGGGCAAGCGGTTCGCACTGCCGGGGGCCCGGGTGGTGATCCATCAGCCGGGGCTGCCCGAGCCGGTCGAGGGCCAGGCGAGCGATCTGGCCATCCAGGCCGACGAACTGACACGCGTTCGGGTCCGCCTTGAGGAGATGCTCGCCCACCACACCGGGCGCGACCGGGAACAGGTGAGCGAGGACATCGAGCGGGACAAGATCCTCGACGCCCGGGAGGCACTGGAGTACGGGCTGGTGGACCGGATCATCCCGAGCCGCAAGGCCACCCTCGCCCCGCCGACGGGACGGTGACCGGCCGGTGCTTCCACCCGAGTTGCCGCCCCTTCCCGCGCTGACCCGCGCGGAGGGGGAGCTGATCGACCGTTACCTCGACGTGGTCGACCTGCTCGGCCGGATCAACCCGGCCCAGCACGGCGACACCTACCGCGGACTGCGCGCCGCCCAGGCGCTCGTGAGCAAGGCGGCCGCGCTGCGGGACGCGCTGGCGCTGATGCACCAGCGCGGCGAGACGGAGCTGCACGCGCTCACGCTGGCGCGTGCGTTGCGCGTGCTGGACGGGGAGCGCCGCACGGCTCGCGTCACGGTGCCGCCGCGCTCCGACAGTTGACGTCCCCTACGGACCCGGATCCGGACACCCCGACCCTCTGACGAGGCGTCCGGCCCGGCGCCGAAACGGACCAAATGGCGTACCCCCTTTCGGCGTAGTCACCTCTCCTTTTGCGCGCCCTTCAGGGTTGCGCAAGGGGCATGACCGCTAGGCGGAATTGGGCGTTCCATCCCTGGTCCGAGGCTCCTCGGGCACCTGGACACCGACCCGGACGCAAGGGTGTCCACCCGAACGGGTGAGTGGTGAGTAACACCACAAATCCCCGATTCCGTTGGGTTTTTCGTTCATCCGTGCGTCAAGATCCCTGTCTGACGACAAGCCCCCGCCACAGCGGCGGGGCGGTCCGGGCGGACGCCGAGTCCTGCCGCCGCCCGGATGACCGGTCGACAGGAGTGGATCGGCAGGAGTGGAGGACCCGAGCAAGACGGGTCGCCGGAGCGGACGTTCGTTCGAGCCGAGCAACCCTTGGGGTGAAGCCGCGGCAACGCGGCCGGGCAACTTCGCCAGCCCGAATCCGACAGGTCATCCTTCACAGGCGGCTGACGAAGGGTTGCGCATGACTGCGCTCAATCGTGTCCCGTCGCTCATGGTCCGGGCCGGTACGGCTTCGGCTCTCACCATCGCCGCCGTGGGCGGATCGATCGTGGCACCCGGCTTCGCCTCCGAGGCGGAGGCCGCCACGCCGGCGTCGAAGGCACTTCAGGTCGCGGCCTCGAAGAAGGGCTCCCCGTACAGGTGGGGCGCCACCGGGCCGAACCGGTTCGACTGCTCGGGGCTCACGCTGTACTCGTACAAGAAGGCGGGCAAGAAGCTGCCCCGTACGGCGGCCCAGCAGTACAACAAGACACGCCACATCTCCGCCGGCAACCGCAAGGCCGGGGACCTGGTGTTCTTCCACTCGGGGTCGAACGTCTACCACGTAGGCATCTACGCCGGGAAGGGAAAGCTCTGGCACTCCCCGAAGAGCGGTGACGTCGTAAAGCTGCAGAAGATCTGGACCAGGAGCGTCTGGTACGGCCGGGTCAAGTGACCCTCCCGGGGGCGGTGGCGGCGGTCTGACACGCCGTCACCGCCCTCGGGGCCGCAGGCTCTCAGAGGGCCGCCAGCGGCCCCGCGAGGAGCCCCAGGCCGAAGGCCGTCAGCGCGGCGCCCGTACCGACCGTGACCGCCCTCGCGGCGCGCGGCCGGCGCAGCCACCTGCCGAGCCGGTCCACCAGCAGGGCGACCACCTGGAACCACACCAGCGCGATCGCGAGCACGATCAGCGCGAGCAGCAGCGTCCGGGGCAGCGCCGGAGCGCCCGCGGGCACGAACTGCGGCAGCACGCTGAGGAAGGTCAGCGACGCCTTCGGGTTGAGGGCGTTGGTGACGAAGCCCTGCCGCAACGGGCGGCCGGTGGAGTCCTCGCGCGCGTCGGCCACCTCGGTGTGCCGCTGCCGCAGCGTCTGGACGCCCAGATACAGCACATAGACACCGCCCACCACCTGCAACGCCCGGAACAGCGCCGGTACGGCGGCCAGCACCGCGGCGACCCCCACCACCGCCAGCGTCACATGGACCAGCAGCCCGGCCCCGATCCCGAGGGCGCAGGCGATGCCGGCCCGGCGGGAGACGAGGGCGTTGCGTACGACGACGGTGAAGTCGGCCCCGGGCATGGCGACCAGGCCGGCGGAGACCCCGGTGAAGGCGATGAGCTGAGCGTCCATGCGGCCAGAGTGCCGTGCGGAAGCCTTCAGCAGGTATGTCGAATATTCTGGAAGGGCCTTAAGCATCGCTTTAGGCTCGGCCCGTCCGGAGGAAGCCACCATGTACGACCCGACCCGCCTCGCCGCTCTGGTTGCGGTCGCGGAGGCGGGGTCGATCACCAGGGCCGCCGAGCGGCTCGGCTACACCACGCCCGCGCTCTCCCAGCAGCTGGCGAAGCTGGAGCGCGAGACGGGCACCGCCCTTCTGGTACGGCACCACCGCGGGGCGCGGCTCACCGGCGCGGGCGAGTTGCTGGTGGCCAGGGCACGGCGGGTGCTCGACGAGTTGGAGCGGGCCCGGCACGAACTGGCCCGGCTGACCGGGCTGTCCGGCGGCACGCTCCGGCTGGCCACCTTCCAGACCGCCGGCATCCATCTGCTGCCCCCGGCCCTGAGCGCCTTCCGCCGGGCCCATCCGGACGTGGAACTGACGATCACGGACTACGAACCCTCGGCCGGTGTCGCCGCCGTGGCCTCCGGCGAGGTCGACCTGGCCCTGACGCACACCTACGAGCCGGGCGATCCGACCCCGCTCCCGTCCTCCGTCGGCGTCGAAGCGATCCTCGTGGAGGAACTGGTCCTGGTCTCCGCCCCGGGCCACGCCCTCACCAGCGGGTCCGCTCGCCTCCCCCTGGCCGAACTCGCCGGACAGCCCCTGATCAGCATGGCCCCGGACGCTCCGGCCCGGCGGGGCGTCGAGGCGGCCCTGGCCCGGGCCGGCGCCACGCCCTCGGTCCTGGTCCCGACCCCCGGGTATCTCCTGGTGTGTGCGCTGGCCAGCGCGGGGCTCGGCGTCGCGGTCGTACCGGAGATGGTGGCGCGCACGTCGGTCACTCCGGTCGGGGTGCGCGCGCTGGAGGACGGCGGCCTGCGCCGTACGATCTCGGTCGCCCACCGCGTGGACGAGGCGGCTCCCGCGGCGGACGCCTTCAGGGCGTTGCTCCGCGGCACCTTCGGCCGAGCCCATCAGCCCTGAGCGGGCCTGGTCCACAAGCGCCCGACGGAGTGCTACGGCTCTTGCGCCGCGGGCACTCGTACGGTCCACGGCACCTCGACGGACACGGTCTTGCCGCCCTCCCGGGTGGGCCGCACCCTCATCTTGCCGCCGCACTCCGCGGTCAGCCAGCGGATGATGACCAGACCGCGGCCGTTGTCCTGCTGGACGGCGGCCGGCAGCCGCCTGGGCAGGCGCGGATGGCTGTCGGTCACGCCGATGCGCAGTTGTTCGTCACGGTCGAGCTCGATGTCCACCGTGAAGGTGGGTGACTGCCCGAGGGTGTGCTGTACGGCGTTGGTGGCCAGTTCGGAGACGATCAGCCGAATGGTCTCGGCCTCCTCCGAGTCCGGTGGCAGCCCCCACTCGGCGAGGGTGGAGACCACATAGGCCCGGGCCGCGGAGACCGAGGCGGGATCGCTCGGCAGAGTGACGGATGCTTCCAGGTGATCTGCCATGGCGATGTCGTCCCTTTCCCACGGGACCGAAGTCCGACACGGAGCGGATGGTTCGAGTACGGTCCCGGACTGGTGCTTCGTCGCCAGACTGCCATTACCGCGCCCGTCAGAGGTGGCGATCCACCAAGATATGCATATATCTGTCGCTCGAAGCGGTGAACTCTGCGACGGCAGACCGTATTTGGGCGGCTCGGTTGGAGTAAGGAGTTGTCCATGCAGCACGGTCCCGTGGTGCGCCGCAGAAAACTGGGCGCAGAACTGCGTGCGTTGCGCACCGAGGCGGGGCTCACCAGTGGTGAGGCGGCCCGGCTGGTGGGCTGGCACCAGTCCAAGGTGAGTCGGATCGAAACCGGCGCCAGCGGGGTGAAACCGGCCGATGTGCGGTTACTGCTCGACGCCTACGGCGTGCGGGACGCCCAACTGCGGGAGTTGTTGCTGGTGTTGGCGGGCTCCGACGAGGGGGGCGGCCGCCATCACTGGTGGCATGCGTACCGCGGAGTGCTGCCGCCGACGTACCGGGATTTCATCAGCCTGGAGTCCCAGGCGAGTGCGATGCGCACGCTGGAGACGTCCGTTGTGCCCGGGCTGCTGCAGACACCCGAATACGCCCGGGCGGTGACCCGGGCCGCGGTGAGCGGGCTCGACGACGCCGCCGACGAACGGCTGGACGCGCTGGTCGCGGTGCGGCTGGCCAGGCAGGACGTGCTGCACGGCGATCCGCCGCTGAAGCTGTGCGCGGTGCTGGACGAGGCGGTGCTGCGCCGGGAGATCGGCGGGCCCGAGGTGATGGCGCGGCAGCTGGGGCGGCTGATGGAGGCGGCGCGGCTGCCCCAAGTCCGGCTGCAGGTCCTGCCGTTCGCGGCCGGAGAACATATCGGCATCACCGGGCCTTTCGTTATCTTCTCATTTTCGAGCACCTCTGATCTGGATGTGGTTGTTCTCGACCACTTGACGAGTAGCCTCTACCTCGAACGGAAAGAAGACCTCCAGGCCTACACGGAGGCCTTCAACGCCCTTCGGATCCACGCCCTTTCGCCCGAGGAATCGATGGATTACATCGCCGCGCTTGGTGGCGGCGCGTAAGGAGGCACCATGACCGCACTGCCTCGGAAGGTGACTTCAAGTACCGATCTCCCCGCTGCGCGATGGCTGCGCAGCAGCTACAGCACGGGAGCGAACAACTGCGTCGAGACGACACGGGCGCACTCCGGTCCCTGGATCGGACTGCTCGCCGTACGCGACTCCAAGGATCCGGCCGGACCCGCGCTGCTCTTCTCCCCCGAGAGCTGGGCGGGTTTCACGGCCGCGTTCCAGTCTTAACCGTTCCGATCAGTCCTGACCGGTTCTGATCGGTTCCACTCTGATCAGTTCCGCCGATACGCCGGCACGGCCGTGTCACGCCGACTCATGGTCGTGTCTCGCAGATCACCCGTACAGCTCGTTCGATCTGCCCCTCGGAGAGGTCCGCGCGGGCGGTCAGCCTCAGCCGTGAGATGCCGTCGGGGACGGAAGGAGGACGGAAACAGCCCACGGCGAGGCCTGCCGTCCGGCACTCGGCCGCCCAGGCCACGGCCTCCTCCGGAGACGGTGCACGCACGGAGACGACCGCGGCGTCCGGACGTACCGCTTCCAGGCCCGCGGCCGTCAGGCGGGTGTGCAGTTCGCCCGCCACCGTGCGCGCCCGCGCCGCCCGCTCCGGCTCGCGGCGCAGCAACCGCAGTGCCGCGAGGGCCGCGCCCGCCGCAGCGGGGGCGAGGCCCGTGTCGAAGATGAACGTCCGGGCCGCGTTGACCAGGTGGTCGATCACCCGGGCGGGGCCGAGCACGGCGCCGCCCTGGCTGCCGAGCGACTTGGACAGCGTGACCGTCACGACGACGTCGTCCGCGCCCGCGAGCCCCGCCGCGTCCGGGGCGCCACGGCCGCCGTCGCCCAGGACGCCCAGCCCGTGCGCGTCGTCGACGACCAGCCCGGCACCGTGTGCCCGGCACGCCTCGGCGAGCCCGGCCAGCGGGGCCGCGTCGCCGTCGACGGAGAAGACGGTGTCGGACACGACGACCGCGGGTCCGTCATGGGTCTGGAGTGCCTTGCGCACCGCGTCCGGTTCGGCGTGCGCCACCACCTGGGTGGTGCCCCGGGCCAGCCGGCAGCCGTCGATCAGCGAGGCGTGGTTGCCCGCGTCCGACACGATCAGCGAGCCGTGCGGTGCCAGCGCGGTGACCGCCGCGAGGTTGGCCGCGTAGCCGGAGGAGAAGACCAGCGCCGCCTCGAAGCCGCAGAAGTCGGCCAGCTCGCGCTCCAGCTCGGCGTGCAGCTCGGTCGTGCCCGTGACGAGCCGGGAGCCGGTCGCACCGCCGCCCCAGGTCCGCGCGGCCCGCGCCGCACCCTCGGTGACCTCCGGATCACGGGCCAGGCCCAGATAGTCGTTGCTCGCGAGGTCGAGGAGCGGTGAGTCGGCAGGGCGGGGGCGCAGTGTCCGTACGAGTCCGGCGCGGCGGCGCAGCTCCGCCTGCTCGTCGATCCAGCCGAACGCCATGACTCCTCCGGGGCTTTTGTAGGCAGTGGACAGACACTAGCCGCAGGGCCGACGGCGCACGGTGTGGCAATACCCACACATCGAATCGACAGGGTTGTGCAAACTCTCCTTGGCTCGGGACCACTCCGTACGTCAGGATCAGCTCCCATGGACCTGCTGAACACGCTGGTGGACAAGGGGCTTCGGCGCGAGCTGCCGACCCGCGAGGAAGCCTTGGCCGTCCTCGCCACTTCCGACGACGACCTGCTCGATGTCGTGGCCGCGGCCGGAAAGGTACGCCGGCAGTGGTTCGGCCGACGGGTGAAACTCAACTATCTCGTCAACCTCAAGTCGGGCCTGTGTCCCGAGGACTGCTCCTACTGTTCCCAGCGGCTCGGCTCCAAGGCCGGCATCCTCAAGTACACCTGGCTCAAGCCGGACGAGGCGTCCGAGGCGGCGGCGGCCGGGTTGGCGGGTGGCGCCAAGCGGGTGTGCCTGGTGGCGTCCGGGCGCGGCCCGACCGACCGTGATGTGGACCGGGTCTCCGAGACCATCAAGACGATCAAGGACCAGAACGACGGCGTCGAGGTGTGCGCCTGCCTGGGTCTGCTGTCCGACGGTCAGGCGGAGCGGCTGCGCGAGGCGGGCGCGGACGCGTACAACCACAACCTCAACACGTCCGAGGGCACCTACGCGGACATCACGACCACCCACACGTACGCCGACCGGGTGGAAACCGTACAGAAGGCGCACGCGGCCGGACTGTCCGCCTGCTCCGGGCTCATCGCGGGCATGGGCGAGAGCGACGAGGACCTGGTCGACGTCGTCTACTCGCTGCGCGAGCTGGACCCGGACTCGGTGCCGGTCAACTTCCTGATCCCGTTCGAGGGCACCCCGCTCGCCAAGGAGTGGAACCTCACCCCGCAGCGCTGTCTGCGCATCCTGGCGATGGTCCGCTTCGTCTGCCCGGACGTCGAGGTGCGCATCGCCGGTGGCCGCGAGGTCCACCTGCGCACGATGCAGCCGCTCGCCCTGAACCTGGCCAACTCGATCTTCCTCGGCGACTACCTCACCAGCGAGGGCCAGGCGGGCAAGGCCGACCTGGAGATGATCGCCGACGCCGGTTTCGAGGTGGAGGGCGCCGACCAGGTGACGCTGCCCGAGCACCGCGCGACGGTGGCCGGGGGCGGCTGCGGCTCGCACGAGAGCGCGGGCTGCGGGTCGCAGGAGAGCGCCGGGTGCGGTGGGCACGACGGCGCCGGTGCCGGGTGCGGGTCGCACGAGGGGGGCGGGGTGTGCGGTACGGCCGCTGCCGCGCCGGCCGCCGAGCCGCGCACCGACCTGGTCGCCGTACGCCGCCGGGGTGCCGGTACGGACCTCGCGCCCAATGCCTGACCCGCGCCCGATGCCCGAGCTGACGGTGCCCGAGCTGCTGGAGCTCGACCGGCGGCACGTCTGGCATCCGTACGGTCCGATGCCCGGCCGGGTCGAACCGCTCGTCGTGGAGTCGGCGAGCGGGGTGCGGCTGAAGATGGCCGACGGCTCGGGTGAGCTGGTCGACGGCATGTCGTCCTGGTGGTCGGCGATCCACGGCTACAACCACCCGGTGCTCAACGAGGCCGCGCACGAGCAGCTGGCGCGGATGAGCCATGTGATGTTCGGCGGGCTCACGCACGAGCCCGCCGTACGGCTGGCGAAGCTCCTTGTCGACATGTCGCCCGACGGTCTGGAGCATGGGTTCCTCGCCGACTCCGGGTCGGTGTCGGTCGAGGTCGCGGTCAAGATGTGCCTGCAGTACTGGCGTTCGCTGGGCCGCCCCGGCAAGCAGCGGCTGCTGACCTGGCGCGGCGGCTATCACGGGGACACCTGGCAGCCGATGTCGGTGTGCGACCCCGAGGGCGGGATGCACGAGCTGTGGACCGGTGTCCTCCAGCGCCAGGTGTTCGCGGATCCGCCGCCGGCCGAGTACGACGAGTCGTACGCCGACCAGCTGCGGTCGCTGATCGAGCGGCACGCGCACGAACTGGCGGCGGTGATCGTCGAGCCGGTGGTGCAGGGTGCGGGCGGGATGCGGTTCCACTCCCCCGCGTATCTGCGGGTGCTGCGCGAGGCGTGCGACGCGCACGACGTGCTGCTGGTGTTCGACGAGATCGCGACCGGGTTCGGCCGCACGGGCGCGCTGTTCGCGGCCGACCACGCGGCGGTGACGCCGGATGTGATGTGCGTGGGCAAGGCCCTGACCGGCGGCTATCTGACGATGGCGGCGACGCTGTGCACGTCCGGCGTGGCCGACGGCATCTCGCGCGGCGAGGTCCCGGTGCTGGCGCACGGCCCGACCTTCATGGGCAACCCGCTGGCGGCCGCGGTCGCCTGCGCCTCGATCGAGCTGCTGCTCGGCCAGGACTGGTCGGCCGAGGTGAAGCGGATCGAGGCGGGGTTGCGGGAGGGACTGGCGCCCGCGGCGGACATCCCGGGTGTGCGGGATGTCCGTGTCCTGGGCGCCATCGGTGTGGTCCAGCTGGACCGCTCCGTGGACATGCGGGCCGCGACGGCGGCGGCGGTGCGCGAGGGCGTATGGCTGCGGCCGTTCCGCGACCTCGTCTACACGATGCCGCCGTACGTCACGGGCGACGCGGACGTCGCACGGATCGCCCGCGCGGTGTGCGCGGCGGCGCGGGAGGGCTGACATGCCGGTACTGGTGATCACGGGCACGGGCACGGAGGTCGGCAAGACGGTCACGACCGCCGCGGTCGCCGCGTCGGCGCTCGCGGCCGGCCGCTCGGTGGCCGTGCTGAAGGCCGCGCAGACCGGGGTGTCGCCGGACGAGCGCGGGGACGCCGACGAGGTCGCGCGGCTGGCGGGGGCGGTCACGACGGCCGAACTCGCCCGCTATCCCGATCCGTTGGCCCCGGCGACGGCGGCCCGGCGGTCCGGCCGGGAGCCGGTGCGCCCGCGGGAGGTCGCCGAGGCGGCGGCCAAGCTGGCCACCGAGCACGACCTGGTGCTGGTCGAGGGGGCGGGCGGACTGCTCGTGCGCTTCGACGAGGCGGGCGGCACGCTGGCCGACGCGGCGGAGCTGCTGCGCGCACCGGTACTGGTGGTGGCGTCGGCGGGGCTCGGCACCCTCAACACCACGGAGCTGACGGCTCGGGAACTGCGTTCACGTGGCGTCGAGTTGCTGGGCGTGGTGATCGGCAGCTGGCCCGACTCCCCCGACCTGGCGATGCGCTGCAACGTCACCGACCTCCCGGACGTCGCCGCCGCCCCCCTCCTCGGCGCGCTCCCCGACGGCGCCGGTTCCCTCGCCCCCGCCGACTTCCGCGTCCAGGCACCGTCCTGGCTGGCCCCACGGCTGGACGGCTCGTGGCAGGCGGAGAGGTTCCGGGAGGCGGCGGCGCCCGCGGTGGGCTGACCGGAGAGGCCGGTGACGCGACGAAGCGGCGGGCTGTCCTCGACGACCGGGGCGCCCCGGGCCGCAGCACGGGCCCCCTTCGCGTGGCGCCGGTCCGCGCTGCTGCCTACCGTCGGCCCGATTCGCCCGACAGCCCCTGGTCGGCCTCCCCGAGCAGGCGGACCAGTTCAATCCGGGAGCGGATTCCCAATCGGGTGAAGACGCCCCGCAGATGGTGGTCGATGGTGCGGGGGCTGAGGGCGAGGCGGGTGGCGATCTCGCGGTTGGTGGCGCCCTCGGCTGCCATACGGGCGACCAGGAGCTGCTGGGCCGTGAGGCGTGCGGTGGGGGTGCCGGGGCCGGGCTGTGCGGGGGCGGCCGGGGTGCCCAGGGCGCGGAGTTCGGTGCGGGCCTGGTCCGCGCAGTGCGGGGCGCCGAAGGAGTCGAAGGCCTCCAGGGCGCTGTGCAGACGGTCGCGGGCCTCCGTACGGCGGCGCAGTCGGCGCAGTGCGCTGCCGAACAGCAGCTCCGTGCGGGCACGTTCGAAGTCCCGGGTGCCGTGGGCGTGCAGGTCGAGTGCGGTGCGGTAGTGGTCCACCGCTTCGGCGCCGGGGGCGAGCAGGGCGCGGCAGCGGGCGCTGAGGGCCAGGTCGTCGGGGCTGCGTACGGTGGTCGCCCAGTGGTGGTAGTCGGCGTGCGCGGCACGGGCGACCCGGGTGTCGCCGGTGCGGACGGCGGCCTCGACGTAGTGCGGGGTGGCCAGGTGGCGGATGGCCCGGTGGCCATGGCCGGGGCCGAATCCGGCGAGGGCGCGCAGTCGGGCGGCCGCGGCGGCGAACCGGCCGCTGCTCAGATCGAGGTAGGCCAGCGCCCACTGGGCGAGGGCGGCGGGCAGACCCAGGCCGTGGGCGAGGGCGTACGACCGTGCGGTCGCGGCGCGTTCCCGGCAGACGTCGGCGTCTCCGGTGAGCGCCGCGAACATGGCGAGGGCGGCCTGCAGATGACAGGCACCGTTGTCCTGACCGGTGGCGTGGGCCTGCCACAGCGCATCGGCCGCGGCGGACTCGCCGGCCCGGGGGCGCCCGGTCCAGAAGTCGGCGTAGGCACGGAATTCCATCGCCTGCGGCACGGTCACCGGGGTGCCGAGCGCCCGGGCGGAGGCGGCCGCGCGGACGGTCGCCGTGGCTGCGCGGGTGTGGTCGCCGAGGAGCAGCGCGGCGATCCCGGCGTGGATCAGAACGGTGGGGTCACCACCCGGCCCACATCTCCCGGCCGCCGATCTCAGCAGGTCCCGGGCATCCTCGTACCGCCCCTCGAAGGCAGCTACGAGCCCCGTCAGAGTGCCGGGCGCCACCACACCAAGCCGATCAGCGACCCGGCCCGCCTCCCGCAGACGCCGGATGTCCCCCGTGTAGATGGCGGCTTCGGTGGCTCGGGCGAGGAGATGAGCGGCCGGGTCGGGGGCGGGGGTGACGACATCGGCGGGGTGGGGAGGGACGACGACGGCTACGGCTGATGTGGGGAATGCGGCCCCGGCTGCTATGGGCGAAGCGGCGGGCGCCGGCAGGGGCGAGGCTGTGCCGACTGGCACGGACGACGCAGAGACCCCCGGCACAGGCGACGCAGTCCCCGCCGACACGGGCGAAACGGCAGCCGCCGACAGCCCGCGGCGCCTCCCCGTAGGGGGCGTCGCAGTCACGGAGTCGGTGTGGGACTGGGCCGCGGCCGCGGTCACGCCCGTCAGCAGGGCGTCGAACGCCTCCGTCGCGTTCCCCGCCCGCAGCGCCAGCACCCCGCTCAGGGCGTCGTCCGAGGTGGTGGACGCCAGTTCGCGGGCCCGGTCGCCGTCGCCCGAGTGCCAGGCGTACGTGGCGGCGCGGGAGAGCAGGCGGGCCTGTTCGGACGGGTCGGGGCAGAGGGCGGCGGCACGTTCCGCGAGGGCGCGTGCCAGGGGGAGGCGGCCCGTGTCTCCCGCCCGGCCAGCGGCGGTGCCGAGTTCGGCGGCCAGCCTGCCGCTGGGGCCGAGCGCCCCCGCGCCCCGGTGCCAGGAGCGCCACGGCGTCTCGCCCGCGCCGCGCAGTACGCGGGCCAGCAGTCGGTGGACGTCGCGGCGGTCGGCCGGGGAGCCCGTCTCGTAGGCCGCGATCCGGGTCCACGCGTCGCGGAACACCACCCCGCCCGCTCCCGCGTGCGCGAGCCCGGCCGACTCGGCGGCGTCCAGGGACCGGATGTCGAGGCGGGCGGCCGTGACGGCGCGCAGGAAGGCGTCGGTGGGGACCGGGTACTGGTCGGCGGCGGCGAGGAGCAGCAGCAGACGGGTGTCGTCCGGCAACGCCCGGATCTCCGCCCGGCGTTCGCGCAGCAGGGCCGGGGCCAGTGCGGCCGGTTCCGTGGGAAGCGGTTCGAGGCCGGCGGCCTGGCGGTCGGTCAGACGCGAGGCCAGTTCGGCGGCGGCGCGCGGATCGCCGTACACGGCACGCAGCACCCGCACCCGGACGCCCTCCGGGAGGGCGGCGGCCGGTTGTCGCCACGCGCGCGTGCGCTGCGGTGGCGAAGTGCGGTCGAGAGGCGGGGGGTTCACCGGAGTCACCACACAAATGACGTTACTGGCGAGTTAATTGAACCGTAAAGACCGGCGATTTCGCCGATGCGGCGCGCGTAGACCCGGCTCGACACTCCTGACAACCCCACACGTTTCAGGAGGCATCATGCAGCGCCGCACGCGTCGCATGGCCACGGCCCTCACGGCCCTGGCCTCATCGCTCCTTCTGTCGCTCTCCCTCTCCCCCACACCCGCGCACGCCGCCGCCCACGACCCCGTCGTCTTCGTGCACGGCCTGAGCAGCTCGGCGAGCAGCTGGGACGACTGGATCGGCTACTTCAAGGCCGACGGCTACACGTCCGCCGAGCTGGACGCCGTGTCGTACGACTGGGCCAAGTCGAACGCGACCACCGCCCAGCAGCTCTCGACCGAGATCAAGAACGTGCTCGCCCGGACCGGTGCCTCCAAGGTCGACCTGGTCGTCCACTCCATGGGCGCGCTCAGCTCCCGCTACTACCTGAAGAACCTCGGCGGGACGTCGTACGTGGACGACTTCGTCTCGACGGCCGGCGTGAACCACGGCACGTCCACCGCCTCGTGGTGCGCGTGGCTGTACACCTCCTGCGCGGAGATGAACACCGGCAGTTCGTTCCTGACCGCCCTGAACTCCGGTGACGAGACCCCGGGCAGTGTGTCGTACGCCAGTTACTGGTCGAACTGCGACGACGCGCTCACGCCCGACACCACCGCGATCCTCAGCGGTGCGACCAACGTCGAGGTCGGCTGTGTCTCGCACACCGACATGAACAACGACCACGGCGTGTACGAGCAGGTCAGGGACTTCATCGGCTGAGGCCGGGCCCGCCCGAACGGCGGCAGTACGACCGCCGTACGACCGCGGTGGGACAGCCACAGCGCCAGCGAGGGTGCGCGAGTCCCGGACGGGGGACAATCAGGAGTGAGTCCCGCCCCGTCCGGGAGGTCCCCATGGCTCTCAGGTCCGCCGGTTCCGGCAAGGTGTCACGGGATGCCGTGCACCACCCGCTGTTCGCCCGTTTCTACGCCCGGATCAGCGTCAACGCCGAGACCCGGATGGGCATGGGCGACATCCGTGAGCGGCTGCTGGCCGGGCTGTCCGGCCGGGTGATCGAGATCGGCGCGGGCAACGGCCTGAACTTCGCCCACTATCCGAGCGCGGTCTCGGAGGTCGTCGCCATCGAACCGGAGCGCCTGCTGCGGAAGTTGGCGCAGGAGTCCGCGCTGCGCGCCGGGGTGCCGGTGGACGTGGTGCCGGGCGCGGCGGAGGCGCTGCCGGTCAAGAGCGAGGCCTTCGACGCGGTGGTGCTGTCGCTGGTGCTGTGCAGTGTGCGGGACGTGTCGCGGGCGCTCGGTGAGGTACGGCGGGTGCTGCGGCCCGGGGGTGTCGTGCGGTTCTTCGAGCACGGCCGGGGCGGCGGTCCCGCGATGCACTTCACGCAGCGCACGCTGGACCGGACGGTGTGGCCGCTGCTGAGCGGTGGCTGCCATGTCTCCCGCGACCCGGTCGCGGCGCTGCGGACGGCCGGGTTCGAACTCGGCCCGTACCGGCAGGTGATGATGCCGGAGAACGGGCCGGTGCTCCCCTCGTCGTACTGCGTGCTGGGCACGGCCTGGCGGCCGGCCGAGGAGCAGCCCAGCTGACCACGGACGCCACTGGTCTGATCACAGACTCCACTGGCGCAGTTCGCGTGCGATGTCCTCGACCGTGGCCTCACCGCTCTTGACCAGGCGGGCCAGATCGCGCACCTGCTCGGGCGAGGTGACGACCTTGAGGCCGCTGGCGACCAGATAGGCGTAGGCCACCGCGGAGGCGAACAGCGCGTTGGAGCGCTCCAGGGCCGGGACGTGGATGAGCAGTTGGAGCAGGGCTGCGGCGCGGGCCTGCGGGCTGTCGTAGACGGGGATGTCGAATATCTCCGCCTGATGGCGGGCGATTGCGGCCACGAGGGCGCCCCAGTCGGTGACCTGGGGGTCGCCCGGAGTGCGCTTCTCGGCGAGCATCAGCAGCCAGGCGAGGTCGACGTTCAGATGGCTCAACGGATCAGCGACGACCTTCGCGCTCCGCGCCGAACTCCTCGGCGAAGACGGATTCGTACTGCTTCATGAAGTCGGCGGCGGCGTCCACGAAGGTGTGGCCGACCTCCCCGGTGTCCTTCTGGACCAGCTCTTCGATGTAGCGGTTGACGCTCATGCCACGGGCCATGGCGCGTTCGCGTGCCGCGCGGGCCGTGCCCTCGTCGACTCTCACGTTCAGCTGGGTCTTCGCCATACCTAGAAGCTAGCGCGGCAGTGCTAGCACCGGCAAGACCCCCGGAGGGGAGGAGCGTGTCCCTTACATCGATATCAGGGGCACGACCTGGGGCGGAGAGCAACCGGGACCTTGGGGGGATACATGTGTGCGGTGGATCACATTACGCTCGGCGGAGACGAGAGTCGTTACGTCCGTGAGGAGGCGGTCTTGTCCACAGCAGCTGCCCAGTACGCCCCGGGCCCCGCGTCGGCGGACGGCATCGCGGCCCGCGCCCGCTCCCTGACCAAGGCGTACGGCACGGGCGAGACGACGGTGCTGGCCCTCGACGCGGTGGACGTGGACATCGCGCGCGGCCGGTTCACTGCGGTCATGGGACCGTCGGGCTCCGGGAAGTCCACGCTGATGCACTGTCTGGCGGGCCTGGACAACGTCTCGGCGGGACAGGTGTGGCTCGGCGACACCGAGATCACCGGGCTGAAGGACCGCGAGCTGACCCGGCTGCGGCGGGACCGGATCGGGTTCATGTTCCAGTCGTTCAACCTCATCCCGACCCTCAACGCGGCCGAGAACATCACCCTGCCCATGGACATCGCCGGCAAGAAGCCCGACGAGAAGTGGCTGGACCAGGTCATCGACACGCTGGGGCTGCGGGACCGGCTGGGGCACCGGCCCTCCCAGCTCTCCGGCGGTCAGCAGCAGCGGGTCGCGTGCGCCCGTGCGCTCGCCTCCCGGCCTGAGCTGATCTTCGCGGACGAGCCCACCGGCAACCTGGACTCGCGGGCCGGTCTGGAGGTGCTCGGCTTTCTGCGGGAGGCCGTGGACCAGCTGGGGCAGACCGTGGTCATGGTCACCCACGACCCGGGCGCCGCCGCCCACTCCGACCTGGTGCTCTTCCTGGGCGACGGGCGGATCGTGGACGAGATGGAGCGGCCGACGGCGGAGGCCGTCCTGGAGCGCATGCGCCTCTTCACCGGGGGGAACCCCCAGCCCCCCGGCTCCGACGTGCTCCGCGGCCGGTTCGAGGACTCGGCACCCAGGTCGTCCGAGGAGAGCTGACCCCGTGCTGAAGGCGACGCTCCGGAGCTTCCTCGCCCACAAGGGGCGGCTGCTGCTCTCCGCCCTGGCGGTGGTCCTGTCCGTGGCGTTCGTCGCGGGCAGCCTGATCTTCTCGGACACCGTCAGCCGCACCTTCGACCGGCTCTTCGCCTCGACCGCCGCCGACGTCACGGTCACCCCGAGGGAGACCCTGGACGAGACGGTGCCCTCGGGGCAGACCCTGACCCTGCGGGCCTCGCTCGCCGACCGCCTCGCCCGGGTCGACGGTGTCGCGACGGCCCGCGCGGACGTGGACGTGGACGGCCTCACCGTCGTGGACAAGGACCGGAAGTCGGTGGGCCCGACCACCGGCGCCCCCACCATCGGCACCGACTGGAACCCGACCGAGCGCAGCCCCGTGGAGCTCACCTCCGGGCACGCCCCCAAGGGCGGCGGGCAGGCCATGATCGACGCGGACACCGCCGACGACAAGGACGTGCGGATCGGCGACCGCCTCACGGTCATCGGACCGGAGGGCTCCTTCCCGGTCGAGGTCGTCGGCATCGTCACCTTCACCACCACCAACCCCGGTGCCGCGCTGGTCTTCTTCGACACCCCGACCGCGCAGACCAGGCTCCTCGGCGACCCGAGGGCGGCCACCAGCATCTCGCTGGACGCGGCCGACGGTGTCAGCGACATCGACCTCAAACGGCGCGTGGCCGACGCGCTCGGCGCCGACACCGGCACCGGCACCGGCACCGGCACCGGCACCGGCACCGGCACCTACCAGCTGCGCACCGCCGAGGAGCAGGCCAAGTCGGACGTCGAGCAGTTGGGCGGGTTCCTCGACATCATCAAGTACGTGATGCTCGGCTTCGCCGGGGTCGCCGTACTGGTCGGCGTGTTCCTGATCGTCAACACGTTCTCCATGCTGATCGCGCAGCGCACCCGTGAGCTGGGCCTGCTGCGGGCGCTCGGCGCGGACCGGCGCCAGGTGCGGCGCTCGGTGCTCACCGAGGCGCTGCTGCTCGGGCTGGTCGGCTCGACGCTGGGCCTCGCGGCCGGCATCGGGCTGGCCGTCGGACTCATCGAGCTGATGGGTCTGCTGGGCATGAACATCAGGACGACCGAGATGGTCATCGGCTGGGGGACGCCGGTGACCGCGTACGTCGTCGGTCTGGGCGTCACCTTCGTGGCGGCGTACCTGCCGGCCCGGCGGGCGGCGGGTGTCTCGCCGATGGCGGCGCTCGCGGACGCCGAGATCGCCGAGATCGGACGGCCGCTGCGGCTGCGCGCGGTGCTGGGCTCGCTGGTCGGGGCGGCCGGCGCGGCGGCGCTCGTGGGCTGTGCGGTGTCGTCGAAGACGTCGTCGGCGGCGTCGCTGCTGGGCCTGGGCGTCCTGCTGACCCTCATCGCGACCGTGATCGCGGGACCGCTGCTGGTACGGCCCGTGATCCGGGTCCTCGGCGGGGCGTTCCCCGCACTGTTCGGCTCGATCGGCCGGATGAGCCAGCGCAACGCCCTGCGCAACCCGCGCCGCACCGGGGCGACGGCCGCCGCCCTGATGGTGGGTCTCGCGCTGGTCGGCGGGATGTCGGTGGCGAGCGCCTCGATGACCAAGTCGTTCGACCAGCAGATCGACAAGACGCTCGGCGCCGACTTCGTGGTGCAGAACAGCAACTTCGTGCCCTTCCCACGGGAGATCACCGAAAAGATCCGCGGCACCGAGGGCGCGGGGCTCGTCGTACGGTCGCAGTTCACGACGATCGCGGTACGGCTCCCGGACGGCGACCGGGTGAAGACGACCGCCGCGGGGTACGAACCCGAACTCGACAAGGTCGCCAACATCACCTACGCGCAGGGCGACAGCGCGGCCGCGCTCGCGCCGGGGCACCTCGCCATGGACAAGGACTTCGCCGAGGACCACGGCGTCCGCGTCGGCGACACGCTGCCCGTCGAGTTCCAGGGCGGCCGGCGGGCCGAGCTGACCGTGGGCGCCCTGACCGACCAGGAGTCCGCCGACGGGTTCGGCACCACGGGCGGGATCTACTTCGGTCTGGCCACCCTGGAGAAGTACGCGCCGGGCGGGCAGGACGCCGCCGTGTACGTCAACGCCGCCTCCGGCACCGGCACGGACGACCTGCGGGCCGACCTGGAGAAGTCGCTCGACCCGTATCCGCAGGTGCAGGTCCGCGACATCGCCGACTACAAGGACCTGGTGCACAACCAGATCGCCGTCCTGCTCTACCTCGTGTACGCCCTGCTCGGGCTCGCGATCGTCATCGCGGTGCTCGGCGTGGTCAACACCCTCGCCCTGTCGGTCGTCGAACGCACCCGGGAGATCGGGCTGCTCCGCGCCATCGGGCTGGCCCGGCGGCAGCTGCGCCGGATGATCCGGCTGGAGTCGGTGGTGATCGCCGTGTTCGGGGCGGTGCTGGGGCTGGCGCTGGGGCTGGTGTGGGGCGTGTGCACCCAGCAGGTGCTGGCGTTGCAGGGCATGACGGCGCTCGCGATCCCGTGGGGCACGATCGTCGCGGTGGTGATCGGCTCGGCGGTGGTGGGCGTGGTGGCGGCACTGCTGCCCGCCTTGCGTGCATCCCGCATGAATGTGCTGACGGCCATCGCGCACGAATGATGGAATCGCGGCAGGTGCTCAATTCCCTTGCAGGTGAGGAGAGTTCATGTCGCGACCGGAGAGCCCGCGTCCGTTCCGCTTCGGCGTCAACCTGATGACCGCCGCCCCGGCCGACGAGTGGCGGGCCAAGTGCCGCCGGGCCGAGGAGCTCGGCTACGACGTGATCCTGGTCCCCGACCATCTGGGCATGCCCGCGCCGTTCCCGGCCCTGGTCGCGGCGGCGGAGGCGACCGAGCGTCCCCGGCTGGGCACGTTCGTGCTGAACGCGGGGTTCTGGAACCCGGCCCTGCTCGCCCGGGAGGTGGCGACGACCGACGCGCTGACGGGCGGCCGTCTCGAACTCGGGCTGGGCGCCGGGTACGTACAGGCGGAGCACGACTCGGCGGGTCTGCCCTTCGGCACTCCCGGCGAGCGCGTGGACCATCTGCGGCACACGGTCGAGGAGCTTCAGCGGCTGTGGCACACCGTCGAGGAGCTTCGGCGGCTGCCATCTTCCGAGTCGTACCAGTCACAGCGGCTGCGGGTACCGCTGCTGGTCGGCGGCAACGGCGACCGGGTCCTGCGGCTGACCGCCGAGCACGCCGACATCGCCGCGTTCGGGGGCGCGTATCCGGACGCGGGGAGCACGACCGGCCGGCTGGTCCCCGTCACGGCCGAACGGCTCGACGAGCGGGTGGCCCGGTACCGGAAGTTCGCCGCGGACCGTGCGGAACCGGCCGAGCTGAACCTGCTCCTTCAGATGGTGGCCGTGACGGAGGACCGCGAGGCCGTACTGCAGCCTCTCCTCGACCGGGTGCCGGAGCTGACCCTGGAGCAGGCCCTGGCCCTGCCCATCCTTCTGATCGGCACCCTGGAGCAGATCACCGCGCAGGTGCTGGCCCAGCGTGAGCGGTACGGATTCTCGTATCTGGCCGTCCTGGAGCCGTACATGGAGGCGTTCGCCCCGGTGATGGCGCGGCTGCGCGGCGAGTAGGGGCGGTCGCGCGGCGAGCAGCCGTCCGGATACTGGAATTCCGCGTCCCGTCGCACCGCCCGTGATGGGATCGGCACCATGACTGATCTGCGGATACGGGCCGCCACGGCCGACGACCTCGACATCGCGCTGGCCTTCTGGAAGACGGCCGCCGAAGGCACGAGCATCAGCGACGACCGGGACGGCGTGGAGCGGCTGGTCGCCCGCGACCCCGAGGCGCTGATCCTGGCGGAGCTGGACGGCGAGCTGGTCGGCACGGTGATCGCGGGCTTCGACGGGTGGCGCTGCCATCTGTACCGGCTGGCGGTGCACCCGGAGCGTCGCCGCCGCGGCATCGGCTCGGCGCTGCTGGCCGCCGCGGAGGAGCGGTTCGTACGGCTCGGCGGGCGCCGCGGCGACGCCATGGTGCTGGTGCGCAACGAGACCGGGCAACATGCCTGGCGCGCGGCCGGGTACGCGCCCGAGGAACAGTGGCGACGGTGGGTGAAGCACCTCACCGACTGAGCAGCGTCCCACTCCCCCGTCCACGCACCGACCGATCACCCGACCGATCACCCGACCGAAACGCTTTGCCCGTCCTTTACTATTGGGGGACCACTTCGGTCCTCCAATGAAAGGTGTGAGCGTCCGCCCATGGGCGAGCCTCCCAGTACCCGACATCGCGCGATCCTCCCCACCCTGTCCGACCATGGGACGGAGGTGACCCGATGACCGAAGTGCTCCTCCTTCTGGTGGCGATCCTGCTGTCGCTCGCCTGTGGTGCCTTCGTCGCGGCCGAGTTCTCGCTGACCACCGTCGAGCGCCATGAGCTGGAGCGGGCCGTGGAACGCGGCGAGCGGGGCGCCGCCGGCGCCCTCAAGGCCGTACGGAACCTGACGTTCCAGCTCTCCGGCGCGCAGCTCGGCATCACGGTCACCAACCTGGTCGTCGGCATGCTCGCCGAGCCGTCCATCGCCACGCTGCTCGCGGGCCCGCTGGAGTCGCTCGGCATCTCCCGCTCGACGGCGAGCTCGATCGCCCTGGTGATCGGCACGGCGCTGTCGACCGTCGTCCTGATGGTGGTCGGCGAGCTGGTGCCGAAGAACTGGGCGATCTCCTCGCCGCTGGCCGTCGCCAAGCGGGTGGGCAACGCGCAGCGCTGGTTCAGCGCGCTGTTCCGCCCCTTCATCACCCATCTGAACAACACGGCGAACCGCATAGTGCGCCGCTTCGGCGTGGAGCCCACCGAGGAACTGGCCGCCGCACGCGGACCCCAGGAACTAGCCGCCCTCGCCCGGCACTCCGCCCGGGAGGGCGCCCTGGAGGCGGACACCGCCGAGCTCTTCGTACGGACCCTGAACCTGGCCGACCTGACCGCGGAGAACGTCATGACCCCGCGCGTCCAGGTCGTCGCCCTCGACGCCCAGGCGACCTGCGAGGACGTGGCCAACGCGACCCGGGCCACCGGCCTGTCCAGGTTCCCGGTCTACCGCGGCAGCCTCGACTCGGTCGTGGGCACCGCGCACATCAAGGACATCCTGGCGGTGCCCGCCGAGCGCCGCCCCCGCGTCTCCGTCGCCGAGATGATGCGCGAGCCGCTCCTCGTCCCCGAGACGCTCACCGTCGACCGGCTCCTGGACCGGCTGTCCGGCAAGCGCACCATGGCCGTCGTCATCGACGAGTACGGCGGTACGGCGGGCGTGGCCACGCTGGAGGACATCGTCGAGGAGGTCGTCGGCGAGGTGCGGGACGAGCACGACCCGCACGAGACGCCCGACCTCGCCCCCGCGGGCAGCGACGACCAGGGCCGGGCACTGTTCTCGGCCGACGGTTCGGCCCGCCTGGACCAGCTCGCGCGGGTGGGGCTCAGGGCTCCCGAGGGGCCGTACGAGACGCTGGCCGGGCTGGTCGCGACCGAGCTGGGCCGGATACCCGCCGTCGGTGACTGCGTCGAGGTCGCCGGCTGGCGGCTCGACGTGGTGGACGCCGCGGGCCGCAGGGCGGCGCGGGTGCTGCTGCACGCGCCGCTCGACGACGCCACGGACCACGAGAAGGAGGCTGGGCGATGACCGCCGTACAGCTGCTCATCGGCTTCGCGACGCTGGTCGTCAACGCCTTCTTCGTGGGCGCCGAGTTCGCGCTGATCTCGGTGCGCCGCTCGCAGATCGAGCCGTACGCCGAGCAGGGCGACCGGCGCGCCAAGAGCGTGCTGTGGGGTCTGCAGCATGTGTCCGCGCTGATGGCGGCCGCGCAGCTCGGCATCACGCTGTGCACCCTGGTGCTCGGTGTGGTCGCGGAGCCCGCCATCGAGCATCTGCTGGCGCCGGTGTTCCACGCGGTGGGCGTGCCGGAGAGCGCCGGGCACCTGGTGTCCTTCGTGATCGCGCTGACGCTGGCGACGTATCTGCACATGCTGCTCGGCGAGATGGTGCCGAAGAACATCGCGCTGGCCGAGCCGGTGCGCAGCGCCCTGGTGCTCGGTCCGCCGCTGGTCACGCTGTCCCGGGCGATGCGACCGGTGATCTTCACGATCAACGCCTTCGCCAACGCGCTGCTGAAGCTGATGCGCGTCGAGACCAAGGACGAGGTCACCGCGACCTTCTCGGACGCCGAGCTGGCCCGGCTGGTGCGTGACTCCGGCGAGGCCGGCCTGATCGACGAGCGCGCCCGGGAGCGGCTGCACGACGCCCTGGAACTGGGCCGCAGGCCGGTGCGTGACGTGGTGCTCCCGCTGGAACGCGTCGTCTACGCGCGCGTGGGCGTCACACCGGAGGAGCTGGAGCGGCTGTCGGCCGAGTCGGGCTTCTCCCGCTTCCCGGTCGTCGACGAGGGGCGCCACATCGTCGGCTACCTCCATGTGAAGGACGCGCTGGACGCCGCCCAGCAGGACGTGCCGTTCCAGGTGGCGGACATGCGGCCCATCGCGCGGGTACGGGAGAGCACTCCGCTGGACGACGTGCTCACGGCGATGCGGGGCAGCCGTACGCATCTGGCCGCCGCGCTGGGCAGCGACGGGCGGCTGGCCGGGCTGGTGACCATGGAGGACGTACTGCGGGAGCTGTTCGGGCAGCGGCTCTGACGGACGAGGACGCAGGTGATACCCGGGCCGACCGACCGGCGGGTATGGAGCCCGGGATACCATCTCTGTCGCCATGCAGACGAACCCCACTCACACCAGCCTGGTCGCGGTCGGCGACTCCTTCACCGAGGGCATGTCGGACCTGCTCCCGGACGGCTCATACCGGGGCTGGGCCGACCTCCTCGCCGACCGGATGGCCGCCCGCACGCCCGGTTTCCGCTACGCCAACCTCGCGGTGCGCGGCAAGCTGATCAAGCAGATCGTCGAGGAGCAGGTGGACGTGGCGGCCGCGATGGGCGCCGACGTGATCACGCTCGTCGGCGGACTCAACGACACGCTGCGGCCCAAGTGCGACATGGGGCGGGTGCGCGGTCTCCTGGAGGAGGCCGTGGAGAAGCTCGCCCCGTCGTGCCGCCAGCTGGTGCTGATGCGCAGCCCGGGGCGGCAGGGGCCGGTCCTGCAGCGGTTCCGGCCGCGCATGGAGGAACTGTTCGCCTGCGTCGACGAGCTGGCGGCACGGCACGGCGCGGTCGTCGTCGACCTGTACGGGGCCCCGTCGCTCGGCGATCCCCGCATGTGGGACGTGGACCGGCTGCATCTGACGGCCGAGGGGCACCGCCGGGTCGCGGAGGCGGTGTGGCAGAGGCTCGGCTACGACCCCGAGGACACCGAGTGGCACACGCCGATGCCGGCCACGATGCCGCCCGGGTGGGCCGCGCGGCGGGTCGCCGATGCACGGTTCGCGCGGCAGTATCTGCTGCCGTGGATCGGGCGGCGCCTGACGGGACGGTCCTCCGGGGACGGGCTGCCGCCGAAGCGGCCGGAGCTGCTGCCGTACGAGGGGCCCGCGGCGTAGGGCGCGACGTAAGGCCCCTGAGACGACGTGGAGCCCCTGAAACAAGGCCCGCCGAACGGGACGCGCCCGGTGTTCCCCTTCGGGGCACCGGGCGCTGTCACACGCGTGCGCTAGTGCTGACGCGCGGCCCTGCTGCGCCGGTACAGGAAGGCTCCGGCGATCAGCAGCGCCCCGCTGCCGGCCACGCCTCCGACGATGGCACCGGTGTTGGTGCCGGTCTCGGGCATGTGGGGGTGATGCGGCTTGTGGGGCTTGTGCGGCATGTGCGGGGGAGGCGCCGGCCGGTGCTTGTGCGGAGGCCGCGGCTTGTGGGGCTTGTGGGGCTTGTTCGGCTTGTGCGGGCGCTCGTGGCCGTAGCCGTTGCCATAGCCCTCGTCGGAACCGTAGCCGTAGCCGTCCGACTCGTCGGAGCCATAGCCGTAGCCGTCCGACTCATCGGAGCCGTAGCCGTAGTCGTCCGACTCCTCGGAACCGTAGCCGTCGTCCTTGGGCTTCTCGTGGCCGTAGCCGTCGTCCTTCGGCTTCTCGTACCCGTAGCCGTTGTCCTTGGGCTTCTCGTACCCGTGGTCCTTGGGCTTCTCGTAGCCGTAGCCATGGTCCTTCGGCTTCTCGTAGCCGTAGCCATGCTCCTTGGGCTTCTCGTAGCCGTAACCGTGGTCCTTCGGCTTCTCGTAGCCGTAGCCCGAGCCGCCATAGGTGGAGGAAGTGCTCCCGGAGGTGACGGTGACGTTTTCGGACGCGGGCGCCGGCTGGTTCATCCCGCTGAGCCGCTCATTCACCTCCTGCATTCGTTCATGCATCTCGCCGAATTTTTCATGCATGTCGCCGAATGTGTCATCCAGCTGCTCTTCCAGCCCCTCCGAGTCCCACAGGTCCGAACGGCTCGACAGTGAGCTGGCGGAGTTCAGCGCGGTCCCCTGCATGCGCGGGGCCGCGGACGCCCAAGTGCCGCATAGAGACAGGGCACTTGTCGTGGCGGCGGCCACAATCAATCCCTTGGTCAGGGCCTTTCGCATTCTCGTCGTCTTTCTCTCAGGCGGAATGGGGAAGCCGACGTCGGCTATTGACGCGGTCTTTTCGGTTGCCGGGATTCGCAAGTCATCGCAGGAGTCGTGATGCCGTACGAACACACTCATCACGACCTGGTGACTATGAACGAGAAATGGAGGCCACAGGGAGCCGGGACGCGTTGATGACCGGGTAATTCACCCGATCGCCGGTATTCGGCCGCCGATCGCACCGCTGACCTGGGGTGCTCGCGCCCGCAGGCACGATCCGGGCCCCTCGGGACGGCGGGTAAACTCCGTGCACGTGACTTCTGCGCCCGCCAAGCCCCGCATCCCGAACGTCCTCGCCGGACGCTACGCCTCCACCGAGCTCGCCACGCTCTGGTCCCCCGAGCAGAAGGTGAAGTTGGAGCGGCAGCTCTGGCTCGCCGTTCTGCGGGCCCAGAAGGACCTCGGCATCGAGGTGCCGGACGAGGCGCTCGCCGACTACGAGCGCGTCCTCGACACCGTCGACCTGGCCTCGATCGCCGAGCGCGAGAAGGTCACGCGGCACGACGTGAAGGCGCGGATCGAGGAGTTCAACGACCTCGCCGGGCACGAGCACGTGCACAAGGGCATGACCTCGCGCGACCTCACGGAGAACGTCGAGCAGCTGCAGATCCGGCTCTCCCTGGAGCTGATGCGCGACCGTACGGTGGCCGTGCTGGCGCGGCTGGGCAAGCTGGCCGCCGAGTACGGCGAGCTGGTCATGGCCGGCCGCTCGCACAACGTCGCCGCGCAGGCCACGACGCTGGGCAAGCGCTTCGCGACCGCCGCCGACGAGCTGCTCGTCGCCTACGGCCGGGTCGAGGAGCTGCTGGGCCGTTACCCGCTGCGCGGTATCAAGGGCCCGGTCGGCACGGCGCAGGACATGCTGGACCTGCTGGGCGGGGACGCCTCGAAGCTCGCCGAGCTGGAGGACCGGATCGCCGGGCACCTGGGCTTCTCGCAGGCGTTCACCTCGGTCGGCCAGGTCTACCCGCGCTCGCTGGACTACGAGGTCGTGACCGCGCTGGTGCAGCTGGCGGCGGCGCCGTCCTCGCTGGCCAAGACGGTCCGCCTGATGGCCGGGCACGAGCTGGTCACCGAGGGCTTCAAGCCGGGCCAGGTCGGCTCCTCCGCGATGCCGCACAAGATGAACACGCGGTCGTGCGAACGCGTCAACGGCCTCATGGTCATCCTGCGCGGCTACGCCTCGATGACCGGCGAGCTGGCGGGCGACCAGTGGAACGAGGGCGATGTGTCCTGCTCGGTGGTGCGCCGCGTCGCGCTGCCGGACGCGTTCTTCGCGCTGGACGGCCTGCTGGAGACGTTCCTGACGGTGCTGGACGAGTTCGGGGCGTTCCCGGCCGTCGTGGCCCGCGAGCTGGACCGCTACCTCCCCTTCCTCGCCACCACCAAGGTGCTGATGGGCGCGGTGCGCGCGGGCGTCGGCCGAGAGGTCGCGCACGAGGCCATCAAGGAGAACGCGGTCGCCTCCGCGCTGGCGATGCGGGAGCAGGGCGCCGAGCGCAACGAGCTGCTCGACAAGCTGGCCGCCGACGAGCGCATCCCGCTCGACCGTGGCGGGCTGGACGCGCTGATGGCCGACAAGCTGTCCTTCACGGGCGCCGCGGCCGACCAGGTGGGCATCGTCGTGGGCCGGATCGAGGAGATCGTGAAGCAACGCCCGGAGGCCGCCGGTTACACGCCCGGCGCCATCCTCTGACACCTCTCGCTTCGAGGCTCTCGACACCTCTGGATTCGAGGCTCTTCACGGCATGACGCGCTTCACCCAGGCGGAGCTGGAGGCCGCCCGCGACCGACTCGTCCCCGGCCGGGGGGGGGGGGGGGGGCCCCGGGGGGTGTTGGGCCGCCCACCCCGGGGGTTGTGGGGCCCCGCCCGCCCGGCCCGGGCCCCCCCCCG
>NZ_JBHYJA010000046.1:0-56872 GCF_042740355.1 Streptomyces sp. NPDC059010 | reverse complement strand
ATGTGACTGTTTTGTTTTCGTGGCTGTTCGCGGCTTGCGGCTATACACCCCGGGGGGGGGGGGGGCCGCCCGCCCCGGAAGGGCCCCGGACGTCGTCGCGGGCGGTCTCCACGTGCTGTTCTGCGGCATCAACCCCGGTCTGATGACGGCCGCGACCGGCCATCACTTCGCCCGCCCCGGGAACCGTTTCTGGCCGGTCCTGCACCTGTCCGGGTTCACGCCGCGGCTCATGCGGCCGTCGGAGCAGGAGGAGCTGCTGTCGTACGGGCTCGGCATCACGAATGTCGTGGCGCGGGCGACGGCGCGGGCCGACGAGCTGAGCGCCGAGGAGTACCGCGAGGGCGGGCGGCTGCTGGCGACGAAGGTGACGGCGCTGCGGCCGCGGTGGCTGGCCGTGGTGGGCGTCACCGCGTATCGGGCCGCGTTCGACGATCGCAAGGCCCAGGTGGGGCCGCAGGAGCGGATGATCGGGAGCACGCGCGTGTGGGTGCTGCCCAACCCGAGCGGGCTGAACGCGCATTGGACGGCGCAGACGATGGCTGAGGAGTTCGGTCGGCTGCGGGTGGCGGCCGCCGAGGCCTGACGGGTCAGGGCGCTCAGGGCGGGTCCGTCTGGGTGACCACGGCGAGCAGTTGGACGTCGTGGTCCTGCTCCCGGTCGGCGACGACGACCACGACCCAACGGCCCGTCCCCTCCGCCTCCCAGAGGTGGGCCACGCGGGCGCGTGCGCTCAGCCAGGCCCAGGGCTCGGGTATCTCCTCCTGTTCGGTGCGCAGCAGCGTGGTCTGGAGGTTGAAAGGAGCCGTCTCTCCCCAGCGGGACGCGAGCCGGTCGTAGAGGGCGTCGCGGTCCTTCTCGTACTGCTCGACCGTCGCCGCCCGCGCACCGCAGTCGCCCTGGCTGCTCTCTAACACCGCGACGTGGTAGCCGGGTCCGCCCTTCTCGACGCCCGACGCGTCGCGCTCCGCCGTGAAGGGGCGGAAGCACAACTCGTCGATGAGGGCGATGTGCCGTGCGATGTTCATGTGGTCCAGTAAACCCGGCCCCACTGACAATTGGTGCGCCGTCAGGCATCCCGGCGCCGCACGCTCCACGCCCCCGCCAGCAGCGCGCCCACCGTCCACAACGCGGTCACCGCCAGCCCCGACCACGGCCCGAGGGTGCCGTCGTACGTCTGGTACAGGATGATCTGCCCGGCTTTGTCCGGCGTGAAGTCCGCGACGGTGCCCACGGCATCGCCGATCACGAAGGACACGACGAGGATGAACGGGATCAGGAGGGAGAGCGCCGCCACGCCGCTGCGCAGCAGGGCGGTGAGGCCCGCCGCGAACAGGGCGATCAGCATCAGGTAGATCCCGCAGCCCAGCACGCCCCGGACCTGCTGGGCCGCGGTGAGCCCGTCCGCCGCGGAGCCGAGTCCGGCGCGTCCCACGGCGAGCGTCGTGACGGCGGTGACGAGGCCGACGAGCAGGGCCGGGACGGCGATGGCGGTCACCTTGGCCGCGAACCACTGTCCGCGCTGCGGCACCGCGGCGAGCGTCAGTCGGAGCGCACCCCCGTGGTACTCCGACGACACCGCCAGGGCGCCGAACGAGATGGCGGCGATCTGGCCGGGCAGGACACCGGACAGTGCCGTGAAGAGCGGGTCGAAGTCCGGATCGGCGCTGCCGTCGGTGCCGGCCAGCGAGGAGAACGCCGCCGTCACGGCGAACAGCGCCAGCAGCGCTCCCGGCAGTGAGCGCAGCGTGCGGATCTTGAGCCACTCCGAGTGGAGCACGGGCGCGAACGGCATGGTTCAGACCTCCTGGGGCTGTGCGGCGAATTCGGCCTCGGTCGCGGTCAGGTCGAGGTAGGCCTGCTCCAACGTGCCTTCTTCGGCGGCGAGTTCGAGGATGGGGACGCCCGCCTCGGAGGCGAGTCGGCCGATGTCGTCCACGCGCGCGTGGTGCACGGTCCAGTGGCCGTCCTCGTGCTGGACGGCAGCGTGACCGTGCCGGGCGAGCGCGGCCTTGAGCGCGGTGGCGTCGGTGGTGCGGATCCGGACGCGGGGTTCCACGCGCGCGTGGATGAACTCCCGCATCGGGGTGTCGGCCAGCAGGCGCCCCCGGCCGAGGACCACGAGGTGGTCGGCGAAGGACGCGGTCTCGTTCATGAGATGGCTGGAGACCAGGACCGTGCGCCCCTCCCCCGCGAGGCGGCGCAGCAATGCGCGGATCCAGATGATGCCTTCGGGATCGAGCCCGTTGGACGGCTCGTCGAGCATGACCACCTCGGGGTCGCCCAGCAGGGCGGCGGCGATGCCCAGTCGCTGACGCATGCCCAGGGAGTACGTCTTCACCCGGCGCCGCGCCACCGCCGCGAGTCCCGTCTCCTCCAGGACCTCGTCGACCCGGCGGTTCGGGATGCGGTTGCTCGCCGCGAGGACGCGCAGATGGTCGCGGGCGGTACGGGAGCCGTGCGCGGCCTGGGCGTCGAGCAACGCGCCGACGTGGCGCAGGGGTTCGGTCAGGGTCGCGTAGGCGCGGCCGCCGAGGGTGGCGGTGCCGGAGGTCGGCCGGTCGAGGCCGAGCACGAGCCGCATGGTGGTGGACTTTCCGGCGCCGTTGGGGCCGAGGAAGCCGGTGACGCGGCCGGGGAGGACGGTGCAGGTGAGGTCGTCCACGGCTCGCCGGGTGCCGTACTCCTTGGTGAGGGCCTGGACTTCGATGCTGGTCATGGCGATCAGCCTGGCCGTCGGGCGGGGGTGCGGTCCTCCCCCGGCGGTGGAGATCGTCTCCCCCGTGCGGGGGAGGCCCGTTGTCAGTGGCGGCTGGCACGATGACGCAATGGTCCGCTTGCTGCGCCCGTTCGGACGGGCGGTGACGTACACACGATTGCTGCATCTGTTCATCGCGATCGTGTGGCCGAGCATGTGGCTGTTCGTCGAGGAAGCGTGGTGGACCTGGGTGGGGGCCGGCGTGCTGCTCGCGCCCGTCGGGCTGCTGCCCGCGATGCGGACCGTGGAGGGGCTGCAGGCCAGGCTGCTGCTGACCGGCCACGGGCCGGACGGCGGGAGCTCCGACATCGTCGTCGCGCCGTCCGCCTCCTGGAGGGACCGGGGGCGGCTCGTCGTATGGCTGGAGGCGCGGCTGCTGATCGGCTGCGCGACCTCGGTGTTCTGCGCCCAACTGCTGATCGCCACGGTGGACCTGGTGGGGGCGGCGTTCGGCGGTGACACCGGCGACGGCGAGCTGTTCGCCCTCGACGGCCATGCCTGGTGGCACGTCCTGCTGGTGCCGGCGGCGCTGGGCACGCTCGCGGTGACCGTGGTCGTGTCGGGCCGCCTCATCACCGCGCTCGCCCGCCGGCTCCTCGGCCCCTCCCCCGCCGAGCGCCTGGCCGCCCTGGAGGAGCGCACCGAGCAGCTCCTGGAGCGGACCCGCATCGCGCGTGAGCTCCACGACTCCATCGGACACGCCCTGACCGTGGCCGTGGTGCAGGCGGGTGCGGCGCGCGCGGCGGGCGACCCGGCCTTCACCGAGCGGGCGCTGGACGCCATCGAGGAGACCGGCCGGGCCGCTCTGGAGGACCTGGAGCGCGTCCTGGGCATCCTGCGCGAGTCGCAGCGGCCGGTCAGCAGTCGGCCGACCCTGGTGGACGCCGATCGTCTGCTGGAGTCCGCGCGTGCCTCCGGTGCCAAGGTCGAGGCCGACCTGACCGGGCAGTTGGACACCGTGCCCGGCCCGGTGTCCCGGGAGGGCTACCGCATCCTCCAGGAGTCGCTGACCAACGTGCTGCGCCATGCCGGGTCCGTCCCGGTCCGGGCCCGCATCGCCGTCGCGGACGGCACCCTCACCCTGGAGGTCCGCAACCCGCTCACCGCCGACATACCGGGGCCGGGCAGGGGCAGCGGCCTGCGCGGCATACGCGAGCGGGCGGCCCTGCTGGGCGGGCGCGCGCGGACCGGTCCCGACCAGGGCGACTGGCAGGTACATGTAGAGCTGCCGCTCGGCTGATCTACGCTGGCCGGATGCCGGTCACCGTTCTCCTCGTCGATGACGAACCCCTCGTACGCGCCGGTCTGCGGGCCGTGTTGGAGGCGCAGCCCGACATCGAGGTGGTCGGGGAGGCGGCCGACGGGGCGGCGGTGATTCCGCTGGTACGGCAGCTGCGCCCCGACGTGGTCGCGATGGACGTGCGGATGCCGCTGCTGGACGGGATCGAGGCCACGCGCGCGGTGCTGCGGACGGTGGACGAGCCGCCCAAGATCGTCGTCATCACGACCTTCGAGAACGACGAGTACGTGTACGAGGCGCTGCGGGCCGGTGCCGACGGCTTTCTGCTGAAGCGGGCCCGGCCGGCCGAGATCGTGCACGCGGTACGGCTGGTCGCCGAGGGCGAGTCGCTGCTGTTCCCGGCCTCCGTACGGCAACTGGCCGCCCAATACGGCGAGGAGGGCGGGAACCGGGCGGCCCGCGCGCTGCTGGAGCGGGCCCGGCTTACCGAGCGGGAGGCCGAGGTGCTGCGGCTGATGGCGCGCGGCCTGTCGAACGCGGAGATCGCCGCCCGGCTGGTGGTGGGGACGGAGACGGTGAAGTCGCATGTGAGTGGCGTCCTGGCCAAGCTGGGGGCGCGGGACCGCACACAGGCGGTGATCACGGCGTACGAGTCGGGTTTCGTGGCCCCGGGGTGACTCGGGCGGCCCGGGTCGAGCCGTCCGTGCAAGGTGATCCGGGCTACGTGTGCCCGACGGGACTCGCCGGGTTCCGTCTCGGCCGGTAGCATCCGGCCAACATGCGCACGAGCTGGGAGGACGGACGTTGCCGCGGCTGACCGGCGGGGATCCCTCGCTGCTGCGAAGGATCAACTCCGCGGTGGTGCTGCACGCGCTGCGTGCCACGGACGCCGCGACGCTGACGGAGATCACCCGGCTGACCGGCCTGTCCCGGCCCACCGTCGAGGGCGTGGTCGAAGGCCTCATCGAGGCGGGGTACGTCGTCGAGAAGGCGGCCGACGAGACCGTCGTCCGGCGGCAGGGGCGGCCCGCGCGGCGCTTCCGGTTCCGGGCCGAGGCGGGCCATCTGCTGGGCCTGGACATCGGGGCGCATCGGGTCGCGGCGCTCCTCTCCGACCTGGACGGACGGGTGCTCGGCGCCATCGCCAAGGACGTGGACGAGACGGATCCGGCCGACGAACGGCTCGAAAGGGTGCGTACGGCGGTCGCCGAGCTGTTGCGCCGGGCCGGTGTCGCGCGCAGCTCGCTGCGGGCCGTCGGGGTCGCGACACCGGGCATCGTGGACGCGGACGGCACCGTGCGACTGGGGGCCGCGCTGCCGGAATGGACGGGGCTGCGGCTGGGCGAGCGGCTGAGCCGGTCCTTCAAGTGCCCGGTCCTGGTGGAGAACGACGCCAACGCGGCGGCGGTCGCCGAGCACTGGAAGGGCTCGGCCACCGAGTCCGACGACGTCGTGTTCGTGCTGGCGGGGCTGAGTCCGGGCGCCGGTGCGCTGATCGGCGGCAAACTGCACCGGGGGTTCGGCGGTGCGGCCGGCGAGATCGGCGCGCTGCATCTGCTGGGCCGCGAGGCGACACCGGAGACGCTGCTGTCCACCACGGACGAGCCGCTGCGCCCCCTCGACGAGCACGCCGTGGCCGGGGTCTTCGCACAGGCCCGTGAGGGCGACGAGCGGGCCCGCGCGGCCGTCGACCGCTTCATCCACCGCCTCGTCCACGACGTGGCCGCCCTCGTCCTCGCCCTCGACCCCGAACTGGTCGTCGTCGGCGGCTGGGCGTCCGGCCTGGACGGCGTACTGGAGCCGCTGCGGCGCGAACTGGCCCGCTACTGTCTGCGCCCGCCGAAGGTCGCCCTGTCCCTGCTCGGTGAGGCGGCGGTGGCGACGGGCGCGCTACGGCTGGCGCTCGACCATGTGGAGGAGCAACTGTTCGCGGTGGAGGGCACGGTGACGGGACGGCGCTGACAGGAGCCGGTCGGCACGACGTCACGCCGACGAACGCCCCGGGGCGCCCGCCCCGCGCGCGGGGGGCCGGGGGTGGGGTGCCCGGGGGGGGCGCGGGGGCGCTGGCCCCCGGCGCCCGGGCGCGGGGGGGCCCGCCCGCCCCCCCCCCCCGCCGGCCCCCCCCGGAACGGATCCGGGGCGCGCGGCGTATGTCGTCACGGCGGTCAGGACGGGTCAGGACGCCCGGCGCTCCGGGTCCTGGTGGATCTCCACGCCGCCGGAGTCGCCGAAGGTCAGCCGGCAGGTGTCCGCGCGGTAGGTGGCGACGGAGAGCGCGGCCGTGCGGCCCTCGGCGAGGTAACGGGTGGTCACGACGAGGACGGGCGCTCCGGGGAGCCGGTCCAGTTCCTTGGCGTCGTCCGCGCGCGCCGAGCCCAGCTCGACGGCGCTCTCCTGGCCCTCCAGGTCCAGGTGCTGCAGCTCGCGCAGCACGGCACGCGCGCGTGCCGCTCCGGACGGGGCGTCTATGGCGGTGAGGTCGGGCACCGACGACTGCGGGACGTAGAGCAGTTCGGCGGCGACGGGCTGACCGTGCGTCACCCGGGAGCGGCGCACGGTGTGCACGGGCTCGTCCCGGCCGCTCTCCAGGGCGTCGGCGACGGACGCGGGCGGTACCGCCTGTGTGCAGTCGGCGGGCTGCCAGACGTCGTCGTTCGCGCCCGGCCAGGCGTGCTGCTCGGTGCCGACGGCCACGCCCACGCGCGGGGGCGCGACGGTCGTACCGACACCGCGGCGGCGCTGCAGCCTGCCCTCCAGTTCGAGCTGTTCCAGGGCCTGGCGGAGTGTGGCCCTGGCGACGCCGAAGCGGGCGGCCAGGTCGCGCTCGTTGGGCAGGATCTCGCCCACCGTGAACTCGGTCTCCAGTGCCTCACTGAGCACGGTCTTGAGATGCCAGTACTTCGGTTCCGGCACCGATTCCAGCTGCGTGGTCCCCACCCTGTCCTCCGCAATCGCCGTGGCCCGGCGGCGTTTTAGCGCCCTTGTTTATTAAAGGTTGTTGCACTTCTCTGCGACCATAGGACGGCCCTCCACCTTGGTCAATACCAATCCTCCATCCCATGTCGCGGCACGTACACACACGCCGGGAACGTTCACGGCGTGTTCGCACGGCGACATCTTGCTGACATTCCGGCAACGTGACCTAGACGTCGGCGAGGGACCGCAGCTTGTCGGGGTTGCGGATGATGTAGACGGACTGGATCCGGCCGTCGACCACGTCCAGCTGGAAGACCGAGTCGGGCTTGTCCCCGGACAGGGCGATGACCGCGGGGCCGCCGTTGAGTTCCAGGAACCGCCAGGACAGGTCGGCGACGCCCTTGCGCGCGGCGCCGACGATGAAGCGGCTGACCTTGTCGGCGGTCTCCAGCACCCGCAGCGGCGCCTTGGACTTTCCGCCGCTGTCGCCGACGAGGCGCACGTCCGGGGCCAGCAGTGACATCAGCCCTTCCAGGTCGCCGTCCGCGGCCGCGGCCAGGAACCGTTCGGTGAGGTCGCGGCGCTGGGTGGGGTCGACGTCGTAGCGGGTCCGCCGCTCCTCGACGTGCTTGCGGGCCCGTCCGGCCAGCTGGCGGACCGCCGACTCGCCGCGGTCGAGCATGACGGCGATCTCGGCGTACGGATACCCGAAGGCCTCCCGCAGGACGAACACCGCGCGCTCCAGCGGTGACAGCGACTCCAGGACGACGAGGACGGCGAGGGAGACGGAGTCGGCGAGGACGGCCCGCTCCGCGGTGTCCGGGACGGTGTCCCCGAAGTCGGTGATGTACGGCTCCGGCAGCCAGGGGCCGATATAGGTCTCGCCCCGCGCCTTGACCTGGCGCAGCCGGTCGATGGCGAGGCGGGTGGTGATGCGCACCAGGTAGGCGCGTGGTTCGCGGACCTCGGACCGGTCGGCGCCCGACCAGCGCAGCCAGGCCTCCTGCACGACGTCCTCCGCGTCGGCCACGCGGCCGAGCATGCGGTAGGCGACGCCCAGGAGGACGGGCCGGTGCTCTTCGAAGACGTCGGTCTCGGTATCGGTGGTCACCGCACCATCCCATCCGACGTGTCCGGCCATGTCCAGGCGAAATCGACGCGTCCGCCCCTCGGATCTACCCGTCAGTAGCAATTGCTGACAGGCTGTCTACCCAGTACCGGCCCGTTCGCCCCGCCGAGGAGCAGCATGTCCGCGACCGTCTCCTTCAAGATCCCCACTCCGCATGGCCCACAGAGCATGAGCGTCTCCTACGCGCGCGTGGGCGCCGGTGAACCGCTGCTCCTGCTGCACGGCATCGGCCACCACCGTCAGGTGTGGGACCCGGTGATACCCGTCCTGGCGGCCGTGCGCGACGTGATAGCCGTGGATCTGCCCGGCTGCGGTGAGTCCCCGGCGCTGCCGGACGGGCTGGGGCACGATCTGCCGACGATGAGCGTCGTGCTCGCCGCCCTGTGCGAGGCCCTGGAGCTGGAGCGGCCCCATGTGGCGGGCAACTCGCTGGGCGGTCTGCTCGCCCTGGACCTCGGCCGCGCGAACCTCGTGCGCTCCGTCACCGCTCTGTCCCCGGCCGGGTTCTGGTCGCAGTGGGAGCGGCAGTACGCCTTCACCGTCCTGTCGGGGATGCGCCTGACCGCCGAGCGCATGCCGCTGCCCCTCGTCGAGTGGCTGTCCCGCTCGGCGCCCGGCCGTGCCGCCCTGACCAGCTCCATCTACGCCCGCCCGGGCCGCCGTTCGCCCGAGTCCGTGGTCGCCGAGACGCTGGGGCTGGCCCGCGCGCAGGGCTTCTTCGAGACGCTCCGGTCGGGCAGGGAGGTGCGGTTCACCGACGACGTGCCGGGGATCCCGGTCACCGTGGCGTGGGGCAGCAAGGACCGGCTCCTGGTGCCCCGGCAGGGCGTCCGCGCGAAGCGGATCATCCCCCGGGCCCGGCTGGTGCGGCTGCCCGGTTGCGGCCATGTGCCGATGAGTGACGATCCGGCGCTGGTGGCCCGGGTGCTCCTCGACGGCAGCCGCTGAGCCCGCCGTTCGGTCACTCGGCCAGCGCTTCGAGGACCACCTTCAGCACGGTCGGGTTGTAGGGCATCGCGGCGTGCGCGGTGCGGTCGTCGGGGTCGAGGTCCTGCAGGAGGACGTTCCAGACGTGCCGGCCCTCGGTCTCGGCGAGCGCGCACGAGGTGTACGGCGTGACCACGTCGTCGTGCCGGGTGGCGATCACCGTGTGCCGGACGCCCTCCGTGGTCTCGCCGAGGTCGGCGAGTTCACGCTGGAAGGGGTGGTCGTGCTGGAGCTGGGGCCAGGCCGGGACGACGGTGCCCACGGCGCCCTGCTCGACCAGTTCCCTGGCGCCGGGGATCTGTCGCGCGAGGTTCATCAGGCCCTGCGCGGTGACGCCGTGGTTGCTGGGGGCGATGCCGACGAAATTGTGCACCTTGGGGGCGCCGCCCAGGGCGTTGAGGTAGTAGCGCGGCATCATGCCGCCCTGCGAGAAGCCGACGAGGTCCACCTGCCGGGCGCCGGTGCGGTGCAGGACCTCGTCGACGAACTCGCCGAGCTGCCTGGCCGACGTCTTGATGTCGCCGAGCCCGAAGATCACCGGGTGCAGGTGCTGCCCGTAGTCGAGGCGGAAGACGCGGTAGCCGCTGCGCCTCAGCAGCGGTGCGGCCTCGGTCCAGGTGTAGCCGCGGTTGCCGAAGGTGCCGTGCACGAGCACCACCGGCCGTGGATGTTCCTCGGTCAGGGGCAGTTCCCAGTCGTCCTCCCCCGCCTCCACGTCGACGGTGGCGACGACTCCGGCGACGGCGGCCTGGCCGAGCCCGGCCGCCCGGTGCGGTGCCTCGGTGAGGTCGGTGGTGACGTCGTCGGTGTTGATGCCGGGGATCTTCGGATGCGGGAAACTCACGGCGATCCGCCTTCCTGCGAGCAACCGTCCTTCGTTCTCCCGGTCTTACGGCCCCGCAGGTCCCGCCCCTGACCCGGCTCAGGCGGCGAGTCGGGGCGCGAGGCGGGCGGTCGCGGCGCGCAACAGCCTGACGTACCAACCCCACTTCACCGGGCGCGCCACCCGCCCGGTCAGCGCACGCTCGGCGCAGTCCAGGCTGTGCCGGAAGGCCGCGTCGTGCAGGGGCCGGAAGAACAGCAGCCAGCCCAGCCAGCGCACGCCGTGGGGGCGCAGGACGAGGGTGTTGCGCAGGACGGTGGTCTCCCGGTCCAGGGACTCGACGCTGAACTCGTGGAAGCCGTCGAATCCGCGCGGTCCGGTGAACCGGAAGCGCACCCAGTGGCCCGGCACATAGTGGCTCACCACATAGCGCACCGGGCCGTGGCCGCCGGACACCCCGACGGCCAGCGGCCCTTCGAAGCGCACCGGCGGCCAGCCGGGCGGCCAGAGCCGGTCGTCCGCGCCGCCCAGGGCGTCGATGAGGGCGCCGACGGTGACCTGGGATGCGGGGAGGGTGCGCTCGTGGACGTTCAGCACAGTGATCACCGTGTGTGGCTGCCCGGCCCTGCCCGCCCGGCAACTGCGCCGAAGGGGGAACGGAAGAGCACGCCCGGCGCGCGGATCCCCCACCGCACGCGGGGTCAGTCGTCCATGAGCCGTAGCAGCGGTCCGGTCATGGCGGTCGTGGCGAGGGCCATGACCACCAGCATGGCGAACAGCGCGGGCGAGAGCAGTCCGGCCGCGAGTCCGGTGTTGAGGATGATGAGTTCGGTCAGGCCCCGGCAGTTCATCATCGCGCCGAGCTGGGCCGATTCCCGCCAGGAGAAGCGCAGCAGCCGGGCGGGCACCACCGTGCCGACGAACTTGGACGCCGCCGCGGCGGCCAGCACGGCCAGGCAGATCAGCCAGCCGGTCGCGCCGTGCACCGTGCCGAGGTGCGTGCTGAGGCCGACGGCCATGAAGAACGAGGGCAGCAGCATCCAGCTGGTGAGTCCCTCCACCCGCCAGGCGATCTGCTCCACCGCCTCCGTGCGCGGCATGGCGAGCCCGGCGGTCACCGCCCCGAACAGCGCGTGCACGCCGATCTGTTCGGTGGCCAGCGCGCACAGCAGGACGGTCACGAGGACGATGGACGCCGTACGGGCCGCCGCCATCGGGCCGTCGGGGCGGCCCGGCGCGAGCAGGCGTAGCAGCAGCGGGCGTACGACGAACCAGACGACGAGGCCGAACAGCACGACCCAGCCGACGGTGACGGCGGCGGCCGTCGGCGAACCGCCGCTCGCGATCGCCAGGACGAGGGCCAGCAGGCACCAGGCCGTGACGTCGGCGACGCTCGCCGAGGCCATCGCGAGGGTGCCGAGCCGGGTGTTGAGCCTCCCCTCGTCGGACAGCAGCCGGGCCAGCACGGGTACGGCAGTGACACTCAGGCTCAGCCCCATGAAGAGCACGAAGGCCACGTCGCCCACCCCGGCGGGCCGGTAGGTGTCCGGGAGGGCCAGGGCGACGAGAACGCCGGTCAGAAAGGGGATGGCGATACCGGAATGGCCGATAAGTGCCGATGCGGACAGACCGTCCCGGCGCAGGGCGGACAGCGACAGCTCGCGGCCCACGGTGAACATGAAGAGGGTGACGCCGAGTTGACCCAGGGTGTTCAGGAACGGGAACACCTCGGGGGGCAGCAGCAGGCGCTGGGCGTCCGGTAGCAGCGCGCCGAACACCGAGGGGCCCAGCAGCAGCGCGACGGCGATCTCCCCGACGACGCGGGGCTGTCCGATCCGCCGGGCCAGTGCTCCGGCCCCCGCGGCGCAGGCGGTCACCAGGGCCAGGGCGCCGAGGATCCGGTACAGGGGCACGGCCGCGGAGTGGGCGGGGGCATGCCCGGAGGGGCCCGCATAGCCGACCGAGGCGAGGATCAGCGCCGTCACGGCGACGGGTATCCCGACGAACGCGCCGTAGCCCAGGAGCATACGGCGCGGGGCGAGAGCGGCTGTGGGTTCGGGCAGGTGCGGCGTACTGGCCTTCACGGACGGCTCCTTGTCGAGCGCGGTGGCGGCTGGTCAGTGCCGCTCATCCCTGCCCGGGTTCGCCGCGCAGGCGCCCTGCCGTATTCGCGTTCGACGGCGCGAGGGCGAAGATCGGCCAAGGTCCGGGCGGTGGCCGGACGGGGGCAGGGGGAAGCCCGGCGCGCGCGTAAAGAGAAGAGACAGGCGCAACCGGCATGTCGCATATGCGAGAGGAGTTCGTCATGTCCGCGAAGCCTCACGACATCCCCGCGAAGCCGCCCGGCAGCCCCGCGAAGCCGCACGACGTACCGGGCCCCGGCCCGGGCGGGGGCGGTCGGCTCTTCGCGGAGCCGGAGGCATGGCGTCCGCTGCTCGCCGAGCCGAACGTGGTGGGACTGCTCGGGGACCGGCTCGTGGCGGCGGCGCTGCGCGAACTGCACCGGCTCGTGCCGCCGCGTACGGCGCTGCACTCGCTGCGTACGTTCCTGCTGGCCGACGCCTTCGCGCAGGCCCGCGGGATCCACTACGACCGGGCGGGGCTGTTCGTCGCCACCGCGTTCCACGACACCGGGCTGACCTGGGGTGGTGGGCCGCTGCGGGGCGGATTCCCCGGCCGTTCGGCCACGTTGCTCGACCGCTTCCTGGCCGGGCACGGCATGGACGACGCCCGGCGCGCGGCCCTGACCGGGGCGGTCCGCGATCACATGCGGCTGCGGCCCGCGCGCCACGCGGGTCCGGAGGCGCGGCTGCTGCACTTCGGGGCCTGGCTGGACGTCACCGGGCGCGGTGACCGTCGGCTGCCGGGCGAGCGGCGGCGGTTGGCCGCGCTGGCACCCACTCCCTGGTTCGCCCTGTCGTTCTCCGCCCGGGTCGCCGCCTGCGGGCTGCGCCGGGCACTGCCGGGCGGCCCGGCGGTCTGACGGCCGCCGGACACCGGCCCGGCACAGCGCATTTCCCGTCGCGAAAGGACGAAGACGTGCAAGACGACCAGCGTGTTTTCGATGTCGCCATCGTCGGAGGCGGCATCGGCGGGACGATGCTGGCGGCGATCCTCGCCCGCCACGGCGTGCAAGTCCTGCTTCTGGAGGGAAGCGGGCACCCCCGGTTCGCCATCGGAGAGTCCACCGTCCCCGAGACCACCTTCGGCCTGCGGGTCCTGGCCCGCCGCTACGACGTCCCGGAGATCGAGCATCTGGCGACCAACGGGGCCCTGCGCCGCCATGTGTCGTCGAACTGCGGCGTCAAGCGCAACTTCAGCTTCGTCTACCACCGCGAGGGAGAACCCACCCGCGCCGAGGAGTGCACGCAGTACCCCACCTGGGGCCCGCCGCTCGGACCCGACTCGCACTATCTGCGGCAGGACGTCGACGCCTACATGTTCCATGTCGCCGTCTCCTACGGCGCGACCGCCCACACCCACACCGTCGTGGACGACGTGAAGTTCGACGAGGCCGGCGTCACCCTCGTCACCCGGGAGAAGGGCACCTTCCAGGCGGCGTACCTCGTCGACGCCGGCGGTATGCGAGCGCTGCTGCCCGAGCGGCTGGGCCTGCGGCAGGAGCCGCCGTACCGGACGCGCTCGCGCACGATCTTCACCCACATGGTGAACGTGCGCCCCTTCGACACCGTCGCTCCGCCGCGTGAACAGCACGGCATGCCCAGCCCGTTCAGCCAGGGCACGCTGCACCATCTCTTCGAGGGCGGCTGGTTCTGGGTCATCCCGTTCGACAACCACACCTCCAGCACGAGCGGGTTGTGCAGCGTCGGGATCAATCTGGACCTGGACCGTCATCCGCGTCCCGAAGGGGTGTCGGCGGAGGAGGAGTTCTGGCGCCAGGTGGGGCGGTTCCCCAGTGTGGCCCGGCAGTTCGAGGAGGCGCGGGCGGTACGGCCGTATGTGTCGACCGACCGTACCCAGTTCTCGTCGCGGACGGTCGTCGGCGACCGGTGGTGCCTGCTGCCGCACGCCAGCGATTTCATCGACCCGCTCTTCTCCAGCGGGCTGGCGGTCACAGTGATGGCGCTCAACGCGCTCGGTCACCGGCTCATCGGCGCGGTGCGCGAGAGCGACTTCGACACCACCCGGTTCGCGTATCTGGAGCACTGGATCAAGCGGATGTTCCGCTTCTACGACGACCTGGTGTCGTGCAGTTATCTGTCGTTCGACGACTTCGAGTTGTGGAACGCCTGGAACCGGGTGTGGACCATCACCACGCTGTACGGGACGAATGCGCAGAACCAGGCGGCCGTGGCATTCGAGAAAACGCGTGATCCGGCGTCTTTCGACGCGCTGGAGAAAGCGCCGTACCGGGGCCTTCAGGGGGTCGACAATCCCTGGGTCGGGCAGCTCTTCGAGCAGGCCCGGGACGCCGTACTCGCCTATGGGGCAGGAGATCTGACGAAGGATCAGACGGTCACACGCGTCTTCGATCTGCTGCGGGAGAGCGGGTTGTGCCCGGCGGTGTGGGGCACTCTCGACCCCGAGGACCGCTGCCCGTCCGGGGTGTTCACCCTGTTTCCGCTGATGAAGATCCTGCTGTGGGGCAAGTTCCGCTCACCCCGGCACGTACGGGGCCTGTACTTCACGGGCGGTGCGCGGCTCGTCGGCAAGGAGGCGGCGCAGGCCCTCGGCACCGACGTACGGCGCGGCTCGGCCCTGGTGCAGCAGACCGTGCGGGACATGTGGGTCAACTGGAACCGTGACTGGGCGCGGCGGGAAATTCCTTCTCGAAAATAAGCGCGGGGCGCGTTGGGAAAAACATTCCTGCGCTTTCCGGAAGAAGAACTGCGGTTTGCCGTCCCAGCACCTCGGGTAGGAAAAATTCGGGGCCCACAAATCTGAATTGGGCCACCATTCCCCCCTGCTCGATCGAGAGACTACGGGCTGCACTCCATATGGCGCAAAATTCCATCTGCCCATCGTCCGCCCCATGCTCTTGGGATGACATATCCCAGCACCGGGACCGCCTCATGCGGCTGGTCCGACGACGACTCCCGAGCCTTCAGGACGCCGAGGACTGCGTACAGGAGACGATGGCCCGGGCGGCAGCGCACGCCGCCCTGGACAGCAGCCGGCTGGGGCCTTTCCTCACCTCCGTGGCGCTGCGCCTGTGCACCGACTTCTATCGCGAAATGGAACGACACAGACGCCTGTTACAGCGCACGGCCTTCAAGGACGACCCGGGGACGACCGAGGAGGACGTCTGTGACGAGCACTTCGGCAAATGGCTGCTCGACCAGGTCCAGCAGCTGCGCGGGCGGGAGCAGGAAGTCATACTCGCCCGGGCCAAGGGAATTTCCACGGCGGAATTCGCGCGTATGCACAACATCTCCCTCAAAGCAGCAGAGGCCGCTTTCACCAGAGGACGGGCACGCCTCAGAACGGCCTGTGTAAAAGCCATGGACGATGCCACGGGATAACCGACCGAAGGGAAACTCGCTCATGTCCGACAAGAACATGCAGGACATTCTCAAGGACCTCGTGGGAAATATGGCCGACAACGGAAAGGACGCGTTCGACGAAATCCTCAACCGGTCCGGGAAGTCGTCGTCCGCCGCCGGTTCCGTCGAGGCCCTGGCCGCGCTCCCCGCGAGCACCCTGGCGGCCCTGGCCGGCGCCGCCAACCCGGCCGCGCTGCTCGCGGGGGCGGCGGGCAATCCGCTGGCCGCGCTGACGGGGGCCGCGGGCGGGGCCGCCAATCCGCTGGCCGCCCTGACCGGCGTCGCCGGAGCCGCCGGAGCCGCCAACCCCCTCGCCGCGCTCACGGGAGGCGCCGCCAACCCGCTGGCCGCGGCAGGGGGTGCGGCCGGTGCGCTCGGCGGGCTCGGGCAACTCGCCGGGGGTGTGGGCCAGTTGGCGGGAGGCGTCGGAAACGCCGCCGAGGGCGTGGGCGACCTGCTTTCGCTCCCGGGCCAGCTCACCCAGCTCCTCGAACTGATCCCGAAGCTCATCCAGGCACTGCAGGGCCAGGCCGGCAAGGCGGCCTAGGCCCACCGGCGGGGTGCGTCCGGTTCGCTCGGGGGGACCGGACGCGCCCCCATCCCGCTCTACCTGAGGAGATCACTCACGATGACGTCTGTCGTCGGGGATCGGCTGCGGCTGGTGGTCAAGGTGCTGGGGAGCCTCGTCGTGGACGAGGTCGGGCAGGCCACGCGGCTGCGCAGACGCACGAGACAGGGGCAGCCGGAACCGGCCGGGGCCGAGGAGCGGCGGGCCAAGGCCGTGCGGCATGCCCTGGAGAGTCTCGGCCCCTTCTATGTGAAGCTCGGGCAGATTCTGTCGACCAGGCCCGACATGGTGCCGGAGTCGATCCGCGACGAGCTGCAGAACCTGCACGACCAGGTGGACGTCCAGCCGTTCTCGGTCTTCGAACCCGTGCTGGCCCAGGACCTCGGCGCCGACTGGAAGTTGCGGTTCGACGACGTCGAAACCGTCGCCCCGCTCGGCGCGGCCTCCCTCGCCCAGGTCTACAAAGTGACGCTGCCGGGCGGCCGGCCGGCCGTGGTCAAGATCCAGCGCCCCGGCATCCGCGAGGGCGTGCTCGCGGACATGGCCCTGATGCGCCGGGCGTCGCGGATCGTGGCCCGGGTCGCGCCCCGGTTCAACGAGGTCATCGACATCGAGGCGATGCTCGGCTCCGTCTTCGACGCGATGGAGCCGGAGCTGGACTTCACCGGCGAGGCCCGCAACATGGACGAGGCCCGCAAGTACGTACGCCCCTTCCGCACACTGGAAGTACCCAGGGTGCTGCACGCGAGCCCCCGGGTCCTGGTCCAGTCACTGGCCGCGGGGACATCGGTACGGCATGTCGACCGCGGCCACTTCACCGACGCCGAGCGCATCGAGATCGGCAAGGACCTGCTGCGGTTCATGTACCACGGGTACTTCGTGCACCGGGTCTTCCACGCCGACCCGCACGCGGGCAACGTCTTCGCGGCGCCGGGCGGCCCGGCGACGCTGATCGACTGGGGCATGGTCGGCCGCCTGGACCGTCGTACCAGTCTCCAACTGCTGCCGCTGTTCATGACGTTGGCGCAGAACGACGGGGCGGGGCTCGCGCACCACTGGGCCGAGATGGGCCGGGTGACGTCGTGGTCCAACATGCCGGCGTTCGCCGCCGACATGGCGGCGTTCGTGCCCAAGGTCTCCCATCTGCCCCTGGAGGACCTGAACTTCGGCGTCTCCCTCACCACGGTGCTCGCGAAGGCGACCAAGCGGGGCATCGGCTCACCGCCGGCGGTCTCGCTGCTCGGCAAGTCGTTCGCCAACCTGGACGGCTCGGTGCGGTGCCTCGCCCCCGAGATCGCGCTGCCGGAGGTGTTCCAGGGCGAGGTGCCGAAGATCCTCTTCGCGTTGGGCCGGGAGTTCCTGGGACGGCATCAGTTCGCCCGCAATTCCATGGAGTTGCTGCTGACCGCCGTCACCAGCCCCGAGCAGATGCGGAGCGTGCTCGGCGACATCGCCAACCGCCAGTTCGCGATGCAGGTCCACGAACCGCGCACCACCGCCGCGATGGGCGGCCAGCGCCCCACGCGTCCGTCCGGCGGCCTCGTCGCCCTGGGCGCACTGGCCTTCCTGATGTCCCGCCGCCGCGCCCACTGACCGCTCTGCGGCCTCCACGCCCGCTACGCCCTCGATGACCCCGTCGACCTCGTCGACCTCGTTGACCATGCCTGCCATTCGGAGGTTCCTCTTGCCCGAGACCGCACGTCCACAGCCCCCGTCGGCGCCGGACGACGCCCGTGCCGAGGGCGCCTCACCGTCGTACGGCCTCTCGCGCGTGACGCTCTGGACGGCCGCCGCGCACGCCGCCGAGTGCGGCCGGGACACGCCGTATGTGCTCGACCCCTGGGCCGCGGACTTCCTGCACGCGGCGCGGTTCGGCGGCGGCCCGCCCGGTGACGGTCCCCTGCAACGGCTGCTGCCCGACTGGGCCGTGGTGCGCACCCGCTTCTTCGATGAGCACCTGCTCACCGCGTCCCGCTCGGGCTGCCGCCAGGTGGTGCTGCTCGGCGCCGGCCTCGACACGCGCGCGTACCGGCTGCGCTGGCCGACCGGTGTGCATGTCTTCGAGGTCGAGGCTCCCGCCGTACTGGACTTCAAGGACCGCGTGCTGGACTGGAGCCGTCCCACCTGCGGGCGGCGCAGCAGGGTCGACGTCGACCCGACCGGTTCCTGGGCCGAGGAACTGGTGGCCGCGGGCTTCGATCCACGCCGGCCCACCGCGTGGCTCGGCGAGACGCTGCTCTACCACCTACGGCCCGAGGCGGTGGAGTCCATCGTCGGCACGATGACGGAACTCTCCGCTCCCGGCAGCACGTTCGGCGCCGAGTGCGTGAACGCCGACGCGGCCTCGTCGGCGTTCGTGGCGCCCTTCCTGGAGGCCCTGTCCGCCACCGGCATCGCCTGGCACTGGCAGCTCGCCGAGCCCGAGGGCTGGTGGGCGGAGCAGGGCTGGGAGGCCCGCGTCGCCGACCTGTTCACGCTCCCCTACGTGGTCCAGCGGCTCTCCCCGTATCTGCCGCTGCTCACGGAGGCCGCCGCCAAGTGCGTGTTCCTGACGACCGGCACGCTGAAGAGGTGACCGTGGTGAAGCAGTGACCTCGCGAAGGGGGAGGCCCGGGCTGTACGGCCCGGGCCTCCCCCTTCCTGTATCCGTCTTCCCACGCCCCTGCGTCCCTGCGGCGCGCTACGCCCGTTCCAGTTCCAGCAGTGCCGCCAGCCACAGGTCCGGGAGTTCGTCGGCGGTGGCCAGCGTCTCGTCGTGTACGACCGTGAGGCAGGCGGTGTCGTGCTGGCTCGTCAGGGTCGTGAGGCAGCGGATGCCGGACGCCACGTCGGCGAAGACCGCGGCACTGCGGGAGGCGGCCCCCTGGTGGACCAGGGCGGCACCGAAGTTCACGCTGCTCGCCGGTCCGGCGACGACGTCACCGTTGACCATCCGCATGCCGACGCGGGCGCCGAGGGCCCGTGGTGTGGCCGCCAGCAGCAGGCGTACGGCCTCGCGGCGCCGGGTCGCGCGCAGCCGGGTCGTGGCCGCGATGACACGGGCGAGGGCCGACTGCGGTGACGGCTCGTCACAGGGCAGCAGGAGCCGGGCGGTGACCATCCGGTTGCCGGGGGCGCATTCCTCGCCGGGTGTCCGGACCGACATGGGGACCGCGACCGGCAGCGGCGGATGGGCGGCCCCGGTCGCCTTCCTGTGCCAGGTGTGGACGGCGTGGGCGAGGGCGGCGAGGAAGATGTCGTTGACCGTGCCGCCGTTGGCTCGGCCGATGGCGCGCAGCCTGGCCAGCGGGGTGTGGGCCTGGCAGAGCGTGGTGCGGCCGCTGCTCGGACCGTCGAAGGCCGGCTTCACGGTGGGCGCGCGGAAACCGCCCACGACGTCGCCGAGGGCGTCGCAGAGTCCTCGGGCCGTCGGCCAGGAGGGCCGACTGGCGGCAGGGCCGCCTCCGGGGTGGTCGTCGAGGAGGGCCCGAGCCGTGTGGGCGGCACCGACTCCGTCCTGGAAGGCGTGCTCGGAGCGGTAGCAGAGGCTGTGGCCGCCCGTCGGCCCATGGACCAGCCACACGTCCCACGTCGGCCGTTCGTTCCTGCCCATGGGCCGGTTCAGCATCAGCCTCCCGGCCGCCGCCTCGTCGGCGCCCTCCGGCAGCCGCACCTCGTGCACATGCTGCTCGACGGCGATCCTGTCGACGCGCCGGAGCACCGGGCGGTCCCGTGCGATGCGGTAGCGCAACGCCGGGATGCGGTGGGCGCGTTCGGCCACGCGCGCGCGTACGGCGTCCAGGGTCGGCGCCGGGCCGTCGAAGTCGAACACGAAGACGATCGGCAGCGGTCTGCCGTGCATGGCCAGGTGGTAGGCGACGTCCGCGGTGCCCATACGGAGTGTTGGCGGCAGGGAGCCGTCGGTGCCGAGGGGACGTGGGGGCATGGAACGACCTCCGTGTCGGTGGGACGTGTTGGCCGGACGGGTCGGTGGGCGTGGAGGGAGGACGAGGATGTGCGCGGAGATGGGGTGGCTGTCAGCAGGTACGCCGCGTGGCCCGGCCCAGCGCGTCCAGGTAGGTCCGTAGCAGGGGCCGGCCGGGTCCGCTGACCGGCATGCGTGGGGCGGCCGGGCGGTGCCAGGGCAGGGGGTCCCCGGAGTCCGGCTCGTCCAGGAGTGCCGCGGCGACGTGGGCGCCGTGGGCCACGGACATCGCCAGGCCGTGGCCGCAGCAGCCGCCTATGTACCAGACGTCGGGCAGGCCGTGGACGGGGCCGACCACCGGCAGGCCGTCGCCGGTCATGCCGATGCGGCCGGACCAGCGGTGGGTGACCGGCAGATGGGCCAGCTCGGGGTGGAGTGAGCGCACCCAGCGGCCCAGCCACGCCCAGGCCCGCTCCCGCACGGCGCGCAGCCGAGGTGCGCCGACGCCGGCGGCGAGGGTGACGGTGCCGCCGCCCGCGACCAGCCCCCCGTCGGGGAGCGGCCGGAAGTACGGGGCCATCGGCAGGGCGTCGACGACGGCGTACCCCTCGTGCCCGCCCAGCGCCTCGTACGCTGCGTCGCTCACCGGCGCGGTGGCGACGGCGTACACCTCCAGCGGCAGGACCGTGCCGACCGGCAACCCCACCGACTGCGCCGCGGAGTTGACGGCCAGCACCGCCTGCCCGGCCCGGAGCCTGCCGTGTGGGAAGACCAGCTCGCTGCCGGCCCGCTCCCCCGCGCGCACCGCCAGCAGCGGGCTGTTCCCGTAGAACCGCACGCCCTTGGCCGCGCAGGCGCGGGCGAGGGCACAGGTCAGGGCGGCCGGGTCGAGGGTGGCGGCGGTGCGGTGCAGCAGCCCCGAGGTGTACGGCACACCCACGCGCGCGCGTACCTGCGGGCCGGACAGCTCCGGCACGTCCAGGCCCAGCGCGCGGTAGGCCCGGGACTGCCGGTCGAGCGACGCCAGCCCGACCGGTGCGCGCGTCGCCATGATCTGCCCGCCGGGCCGCAGCCCGCACGGCACGTCGAGCCGCCCGCACAGGGCGAGGACCGCCGCCACCGCCCGTACGCTCGCCAGATGCATCCGGCGTGCGGCCCAGGGCCCATGCCGGCGTACGGCGCGGTCGATCGCCGGCCCGGCCCGCGGGCCCAGCAGACCCGTGCCCCGGCCGCTGGCCCCGGCGGCGACACCCTCGGCGTCGATCACCGCGATGTCCCGGCCGGGGGCGCGTTCGGCCAGGTGGTAGGCGCAGGCGAGCCCCGCCAGACCGGCCCCGACCACCGCCACGTCCGCCGTGAGCGTGCCGTGCAGCGGGGGCTGTGCGGGGAGTTCCGCCAGGCCCCAGGCCGGGGTTCCGTACTCCGACGGCGTCATCCGGTGCCCCCCGGCCGGAGTTCGCGCAGCGCGCGGAACCGGCGGTCGTGCCACAGCAGGGGGCGCCCGCCGCCGACGTGGACGGCGGCGACCTGTCCGACGACCAGGTGGTGGTCGCCGTAGCGGCGTACGTCCGCCACCAGGCACACCGACCAGGCCAGTGCGCCCGCGATCACCGGGACGCCGAGGACCTGCCGGGTGTCCGTGCCGGCGAACCGCTGTCCGGCCGGGGTCGTCGGGTTCGCGAACCGGCCGGCCAGGTCGTGCTGTTCCTCCCGCAGCAGGTGCACCGCGAAGACGCCGTGCGCCTGGACGGCGGCGAGGGTGCGGGAGCCGTCGCGCAGGCAGGCCAGGAGCAGGGGCGGCCGGGCCGACAGCGAGGTCACGGCGGAGACCGTCATCCCGAGCGGCCCGTCCTCGCCCCGGGCCGTCACGACGCTCACTCCGGCGGTCAGTTTGGCGTAGAGGCCGAGACAGCGGGCGGCGCCGGGACCGGGGTCGTCGTGCAGGGGGTCGTCGTACGGGGAGGGGTCAGCCCTGAGCGGTGGCGGCGCACTCATCGATCACCTCCGCGCCCACCAGTCCAGCCAGGATGCGGGCGATGTTGGTCCGCAGCGTGGACTCGGCGACGGGGTCGAGGATCTCCGCGAGGGTCGGGATGCCGAGGTCGAAGGAGGCGGTGAACACGACCAGCGTGCCGCCGTCGCGCGGCTCGCACCGCCAGCTCCCCTCGAAGGTCTGGAAGTCGCCGCTGAGCTGCTCGAAGGTGAGGGAGAGCGTGTCCGGCGCGAATGTGTCGCGTTCCCGCCAGCGCATCAGCCCGCCGCGGAAGGAGACGGTCCAGTCGGACACGACCGATCCGTCGGGGAGCGCGTCCACGCGCACCTCGCGCACGGTGTCGGTGAGTTCGGGGTAGCGGCGGAAGTCGGTGATGCGGTGGTAGACGGCGGCCGGTTCCGAGCCGTCGGCGATCGCGTGCAGGACGACATGGCGCATGGGGGTTCGGTTCCTTTCCGGGAAGGGCTCCCTGGTCAACCGGCCATACGGGCAGCCGTGGTGTGCAGGGCCTCGGCGAGGGTGGTGAAGAACAGGTCGAGCGCGTCGTCGGCCACCACGGCGGGCGGGGTCAGGCGCAGCACGCGGGTGGAGTTGAGGGAGTGGTTGACGAGGACGCCGCGCGCGATGAGTTCCAGCAGGAGTTCACCGACCGCCCGTTCCTCGATGAACTCGATCCCGATCAGCAGCCCGCGCCCGCGCACGTCCTGCACGAGAAGCTCCCGGTACGGGGCACAGGTCTCGCGTACCCCGGCGAGGATGCGCGCGCCGAGTGCCGCCGCGCGGGCCACGGTGTCCTCGCGCTCCATGGTCTCGACGGCGGCGAGGGCCGCGGCGCAGGCGATCGGGGAGGCGCCGAAGGTGGAGGTGTGCAGATAGGGGTCGCGGCTGAAGGGGGCGTACGCCTCGGCGGTGGCGATCATCGCGGCGACCGGGACGACGCCGCCGCTCAGCCCCTTGCCGGCCAGCAGCATGTCCGGGCGGACGCCCTCCGCGTCCACGCCCCACCAGGTGCCCAGCCGGCCCATCCCGGTCTGGATCTCGTCCACGACCAGGAGCGCCCCGAACTCCCGGCACAGCGCGGCGACTTCGGTGAGGTAGCCGGGTTCCGGGATGTGTACGCCGCCCTCGCCCTGCACCGGTTCGACGATGACGCAGGCCCGGTCGCGGCGGGCGGCCAGGGCCTGCTTGAGATCGCCGGCGTCCCCGTAGGCGACCTGGGTGGTGTCGGGCAGCAGCGGCTGGAAGGGCGTCTGGTACGTGGCGTTGGCGGTGACGCTGAGGGCGCCGAGCGTCTTGCCGTGGAAGCCCTTGCGGGTGGTGACGATGGCGTTGCGGCCGTGCGCGCGGGCCAGCTTGAGCGCGGCTTCCGTGGCCTCCGCACCGGAGTTGACGAAGTGGACGTAGTCCAGTCCGGGCGGTGTGTGGGCGGCCAGCGCCTGGGCGGCGCGGGCGGCGACGGGTTCGAGGAAGACCCGGCTGGCCAGCGGGTGGGCGTCGATCTGGCGGTGCACCGCCGCTACGACGGCCGGGTGCCGGTGGCCGAGGATGAAGACGCCGTAGCCGCCGAAGTCGAGGAGGCTGCGGCCGTCGTCGGTGTGGATCCAGGGGCCTTCGGACCGCACCTCGGACATGCCGCCGAGCACCCGGCCCATGACGGCCCGCCCGGAGCCGATATGGCGCAGGTAGAGGTCGAGGACGTCGTCCTGGCCGGCAGGGTCGGCCGCGTCGGTGCGGTCGATGACCTGGTCGTCGGTGTCGTGTGCGGGTAGGGCCGTCGTCGCCGTCCCGGTCTGCTGTGCGGGTACGGCCGTGGTGTCCGGGGACGTCGTCATGAGGCCACCTCGGTCGGGGCCGCGGCGGTGCGGGCGGCGCGGTGTCGGGTGAGGAGGGCGGGGCGGTCGTCGGCCCAGCTCTCCAGGTTGCGGACGAGCGCGGCGCGGATGTCGGTGTGGCTGGGGCGGGCGCCGCAGTGGGGCTGTCCGAGCGAGCTGTCGAAGGGGAGTTCGCGCTGGAAGACCAGCAGGAGCTCGGCGTAGTGCTGGAACCGCTTGCGCGTGGATGCGGGCAGTGCGGTGCCCTCCAGCATGGGCAGCAGCAGCCGGTGCACCGCCTCGACGGGGATGAGCCGGGGCCGGTGCGGTGCGGGCAGCCCGCGGCGTACGGCGAACTCCGCGCAGGTGTCGGCGATCTCACGCAGCCGGGGCGCCTCCTTGCCGGCGGTGAGCCAGAACTCGCCGCTGCTCACCCCGCCGCGGACGAGGTCGCCGACGGCCCGGGTGACGTAGTCCTGCGGGACCATGTCGACGCGGGCCTCGGGCGCGCCGGGCAGCACCGGCACCTGTCCTAGGACCATCGAGCCGAGGGTCTTGGTCAGGCCCTGCTGGCCGGCGATCCGGCCGGTCGTGGAGTCACCCATCACCACGGAGGGGCGGACGATCGCGCCGGGCAGGTCGGCGTCGCGGACGAGTTGTTCGGCCCTGGTCTTGGAGGCGAGATAGGCGGCGGCCCCGGGGAAGCGCCGGGCGTCCTCCTCGCTCGGGGTGCTGGCCACGAACGCGGTGCTCACCAGGTACAGGGGCGCGTCGGCGCGGGCGGCCAGGTCGAGCACGGCCTCGGTGCCGAGGATGTTCGTCCGCTCGATGTCGGCGGGCGGCATCCGCCAGTTGGTCTCGGCGGCGGAGTGCAGGACGACGTCCACTTCGAGGGCGAGTTCGTGCCAGGCCAGCGAGGTCAGGCCGAGCCGGGGGGCGAGGAGGTCGCCGGGCAGTTCGCGCACCCGCGGGTCGCCCAGAGGGCGGTTGCGGCGCAGGCAGAGCAGGTCGAAGTCGGCCGACAGCTCGTCGATCAGGGCCCGTCCGAGGACGCCGCTCCCTCCGGTGAGCAGCAGGGTCGGACGGTCGCGGGCGCTGGTCCGCGGTGCGGGCAGGGCGGTGGGACGCGGGAGGTCGTGCGGCATGGGTGTGCTCCCCCAACGGGTCTCGGCCGGCACTGGGCGGTGGACGGGGTCGCCGGTCAGGCGATGGTGAGCGGCCGGTCGGCCAGGTAGTCGGCGAAGGGGCCGGTCATCCTGGCCCGGGACGGCGGGTGCAGGGAGAGTCCGTTGGCGCAGGCTGCGAGGTGCCCGACCTCGTCGGACGTCATGAAGCTGAGCCCGCCGAGCAGTTCGACCGCGCGGGGGACGACGCGGGCGACGGCGTCCTGGACGCCGTAGCGGACGTACAGCGCCTGGGCGAGTGCCGACTCGCCGAGGTCGCCGTTGTCCACGCGGCGGGCGATGCCCTCGGCGGCGGCCATGGCGGCCTCGGTCTCGACGAAGAGCCGCACCCGCTCGTGCTCGGGGATCCGGTCGTTGAGCAGCACCCGTTCGACCAGGGCGGAGGCGGCGCCGAGGTAGCTGCCGGTCATCAGCAGCTGGAACCAGACCAGCCCGGCGGTCTGGAGCTCGTCGATCCCACCTTGGGGGGTGGCCGCGGTCCGCAGCAGCAGTTCCGGCGGTACGACGACGTCGGTGAGGGTGACCTGGTCGCTCTGCGCGCCGGCCAGGAAGGAGCTGGACCAGAAGCCGCTGACGCTGATGCCCTCGCTCTCGGCGGGCACCAGCGCGACGGCGAGTTCGTCCCCGTGTCCGTCCTCGCGGGGCACCAGAACGCTGGCGGTCAGCACGTCCATGGAACGGGCCAGGCTGCACGGGCGTTTGACGCCGCTGATGCGTACGCCGTCCTCGGTGACCTCGGCGGTCATCGCCGGCTCCAGGATGCCGGCGCCGCGGCGTCCCTCGGCGAAGCCGGAGGCGATGATGCGGTTGCTCGACGCCACCCCTTCGATCAGCAGCCACTCCAGTCCGTCGCCCCGGTCGCCCAGACCGACGAGCGTGGCCATCGAGAAGTGGTGCATGGTGGTCGCCACGGCCAGCGACGGCGAGCGGCTGCCGATGGCCCGCTGCACCCGCAGCGCGTCCAGCGCCGTCGCTCCCCGGCCCTGATGGTCCTCAGGCACCAGCAGCCCCGGCCCGCCGCTGTCCCGGAAGAGCCCGATGCCGGGGCTGTCCGGCCGCTCCAGCTTCATGAGCGGCGTCTCACGCAGGGCAGGGTCCAGGTCCGGCAACAGCTTGGCCAGGGTGGTGCGTTCACGGTCGAGGAATCTCATGCCGGTGCGGTCCTCCGAGTGGGGGTCGGTTTCGGGCATACGGCGGCGCGGTGCGGCGACCTCGCGGGGCGGTCTACGGCAGCGCGCGCCGGTGAGCCGGATGGCGTCAGACGGCGTTGGTGGCGCGCAGCAGTTGCCATACGGCGGGTATGCGCGGCCTGCCCAGGAAGGCGATGTACTCCGGCAGGACCGCGTGCGGGGCCCACTTCTCCTTGTATTCGAGCTGGGAGAGCGCGGGGTAGATCGCCTTGCCGCGCTCGGCGAGAAGGCGGGCGAACCGGGCGAACATCCGGCTGTGACCGTCGACTTCGTGTTCCTCGTCGAGCCCGGTGAACGGGGTGAAGCCGAAGTGCAGCCAGGCGGCGCCGTCGGCGACGAGCTGTTCCATGACGGTGGCGTTGAGCGCTTCCATCACCCCGGGCGGCGCGTCGGGCCTGCGCCGGCTGAGGTCGTGCAGCCAGCCGGGGCGGCTGCCGTAGACGGGCGAGTAGTTGATGTAGCCGACCGCCGCGCCGTCGATGCGCCCGACGAAGAGCCGGCGGTGCCGTTGCAGTGGCCCGGTCCGCTGGCCGACGAGGAACTGCAGCTCCTTGACGTGCCGGCCCTTCTCCCGCAGCCAGGGCTCGTCCACCCGGTCCAACTCCGCGCAGTCGTCGCCGAGTTGGACCTCGGCGACTTCCAGTCCGGCCCGCCGGGCCCGGGAGATCTTGTTCCGCAGCCGTACGAAACGTGAGCCGCGCAGGGTGAAGCGGGCCAGGTCGACGGCGTACGACGCGCCGATCTGGTTGACCGTGAAGCCGTGCCCGGCGTACAGCTCGGCGTCCTCGCGCTGCAGTTGCACCGCGAGCAGGCGGCGTCCGGCATGGGCGACGAAGGAGTCCAGCAGCTGTGCCCGGTGTTCCGGCGCGGTGAACGGGCCGCCGAATTGCAGGACATGGCGGCCGGAGCGGCGATAGGCGCACATGCCGTCGAGTCGTTCGTCGTGGAAATACTCGTTTCCGCTGTTCAGGGCGAGAAATGAGCTGGGGTTGTCGCTGTGTTCGGTGAGGGTGTCAAGCACGGACGGCATGCGCACCCTCCTCCCGGTGCCGGGACGCGTCGGCGGCAGCGGCCAGGTACTGCCGCTCGAATGTGAGATAGGCGGGGTGGGTTTCGGGTTCGAAGGCGACACCGAAGGGTTTGAACGAGTTCCCGAACAGGGCCCGGTCTCCCAGGAGGTGGACGGGCAGGGCCAGCAGGGCCCATTCCGGTCCGGCGAACAGGACCCACGCCCCGGCCAGGACACCTGCCGTGACCAGGCTGTGCATCACGTTGTAGGCCACGTAGTAGCCGCGTGCGATGCGCTTGTCCGGGCTGCGCCGGTGGGCGATCGCGCCGGGGATGTAGCCGATGACGTCGATCACCGCGAAGAGCGTCAGGAAGACGCCCCAGCGGATCTCCGAAAGGTGCAGAAAGGCGAGCACGAGCGAGACGACCAGAAAGGCCAGCCATTCTATTCGGGTGAATGCGAAGGTGGTCTTCGTCTCGAAGCGGTTCTTGGCGTCCACGGGGCTCCAGGAATGCGCGTGCGATACGGAGGCGGGCTTCGGCCGGTTGCTTCCCCGCCGGCTTTCATACCTGTTTACGGGCCAGCGCGGGCAACCCCTCGTAATGCGGGGGCGATCGGCGCGCACGGGACCCCAGGACGACCCCCGCGCCGACCAGGGCGCTGCCGACGGCCTGCGGGACACCGTAGGAACCGGTTCCGACGAGCGGGGCGGTGCAGGCCGCGGCGACCGGGATGAGGCCGGAGAAGAGGGTGGCGCGCTCGGCGCCGATGCGCTGCATGCCCATGTACCAGCACACGAAGCCGACGACGGTGACGACCACCGCCTGCCACAGGAGTGCCGCGGTCTGCGTCGTGTCCGGCCACCGCAGCCACGCGGTGCCGTCCAGGACCAGCCCGGCCGCCGCGGACTCGGCGGCGGCGATCCCGCACACCGTGGCGGACAGCAGCCGTGGGCCCAGCGGGCGCAGCACGGGCACCGCGAGGACCGCGAAACCGACCTCGCCGACCAGCGCGCCCGCGGAGAAGGCGATGCCGACGGCGTCGGTACGGCCCCAGCCCTGCACCGTGAACGCGCCGACGGCCACGAGCAGCGCCCCGTACAGGACGGCGCGTTGCGGCCGGCGCCCGTCCAGCAGGGGGACGACGACGGCGACGACCACGGGCGCGCAGCCGACGAGGACACCGGGGACGGCCGGTTCGGCGGTGCGCTCGGCGGCGATGACGGCCAGGTTGAAGCCGACCATGCCGACGGCGGCGAGCAGCGCGAGGCGGACCCACTGACGGACGGCGAGCAGACGCAACCGGGCCGGTGCGTCCCGCCCGGTCAGCGGGACGAGCAGCAGACAGGCGAGGCCGTAGCGCAGGAACTGGCCGCCCGCGTACGGGTAGTCGCCGAGCAGGCTGTTGGCGGTGAAGGACCCTCCGACGAGGACGCAGGCGAGCGCGGCGAGGAGGGCGCCGCGCGTGGTGGTGGCGTTCATGTCAGCGACGCTAGGAACCGCGGCGGTCCGCATTAAGGTCCAGTTCCATGACGTCATCGGAGACCAATCCGGACCCGCGGGCCGGCTCCCCCGCCTGGGAGCTGCTGCTTCCCGCGGCTTCGGCGCCCGCACGCGCGCGTGGGCGTTCCCTGCAGGCGGCGCTGCGGGAGGCGGTGCGGTCGGGGCGGCTCGCGCCGGGGACGCGGCTGCCGTCGAGCCGGGATCTGGCCGCCGACCTCGGTGTGTCGCGCGGGCTGATCACCGAGGCGTACGAGCAGCTGACCGCGGAGGGCTATCTGCGCAGCGGCCGGGGTGCCGGGACCTGGGTGAGCGGTGCGGTGCGGGCCGCCCGGCCACGCGCGCGTGACCTCGCTCCGCGTGCCACCCACGCCCGCGCCGACTTCGTACCCGGCACGCCGGACATGTCGCTGTTCCCGCGTGCCGCATGGGCGGCCGCACAGCGCGGGGTGCTGGCCGGGCTGCCGCACCACGAGCTGGGCTATCCCGACCCGCGCGGGCTGCCCCGGCTGCGTACGGCGCTCGCGGAACTGCTCGCCCGCCGGCGGGGCGTGGTCGCGGATCCCGAGCGCATCGTGGTCGTCTCCGGGGTGTCCCAGGCGACGACGGTGCTCGGTTTCGTGCTGCACGCGCGCGGGATGCGCGAAGTCGGGGTCGAGAACCCCGGCAGCCCGCAGCACGACTCCCTCTACGCCGCCGCCGGCGTCACCACCGTGCCGCTGCCCCTGGACGCCGAGGGGCTCGCCGTCGGACCGCTGCGGGAGTCGGGCGTACGGTCCGTCGTCACGACGCCCGCCCACCAGTTCCCCACCGGCATCGCCTACTCCGCCCGCCGCCGTACCGAACTGCTCGACTGGGCGCGGTCCGTCGACGGGTTCGTCCTGGAGGACGACTACGACGGCGACTTCCGGTACGACCGCGCACCCGTGGGCGCGCTCCAGGGGCTCGACCCGGAGCGCGTCGCCTACGCGGGGTCGGTCAGCAAGTCCCTCGCGCCGGGGCTGCGGCTGGGCTGGCTGCTGGTACCGGAGGCGCTGGCCGAGGAGGTCGTCGAGCGCAAGCGGACCATGGATCTCGGCCATCCGACGCTGGACCAGGCGCTGTTCGCCCGCTTCCTGGAGCGCGGCGACTACGACCGTCAGCTGCGCCGCTGCCAGCGTGCGTACCGGGAGCGGCGGGACGCCCTGGTCGGCGCTCTGGAGGAGCACTTCCCGGGGGCGGAGGTGACCGGGATCGCCGCGGGGCTGCATGTCATCGCCGCGCTGCCGGAACGGTACGGGCCCGAGAAACGGTTCGTCTCGCGGGTGACGGCGGCCGGGGTGGCGGTGCGTCCGTTGCCGGACTACACGCACGCGCGTGCCGGGGACGTCGGGCACGCGGGCGTGCGGCTGGTCCTGGGGTACGCGCATCTGTCGCCGACGCGGATCCGGGCGGGCGTCCGGCTGATGGCGGAGGCGGTCGCCGCGCGGCAGCGGTGACCTGGGACCTGGGCCACGGAGGTCACCGTGGGCCACGGGGAGGTGAGCGGAACCCTGCGTGTGCCTGTCTCCCCCGTGACTCACCGGTTCCCCAGCGGATGCGGTCAGTTGTTCACTTGTGGTTTCCGTGTGCGCTGCGGCGCACCAGTAGTTGTGGCACTGCACACTGGCCGGATCCCGTCCCTGGAGGCCTCCATGTCACACCGTCCGTCCCCGGGCCGTCGCAGCGTCCTGCGCGGCTCGCTCGCCGCGTCGGCGGCCCTGACCCTGCCCACCGCCCTCGGCGCGGCACCGTCCTTCGCCCTGTCGGGGCGCCCCAAGGCGGGCTGGGGCGTGCAGACGGGCGACGTGACCCGCGACTCGGGGCTGGTGTGGGTGCGCTCCGACCGTCCGGCCCGGATGATCGTGGAGACGTCCGCGACCGAGTCGTTCCGGGACGCGCGCAGATGGCACGGCCCGCTGCTCGGCGCCGACACGGACTTCACCGGTACGACCCGGCTGCGCGGGCTGCCGTCCGGCGAGCAGATCCACTACCGCGTGCTGCTCGCCGACCCGGACGACCCGCGCCGCACCGGCGAGCCGGTCACCGGCACGTTCCGTACGGCCTCCGCGCGGCGGCGCGACGGGGTGCGGTTCGTCTGGTCCGGTGACCTGGCCGGGCAGGGCTGGGGCATCAACCCGGAGTTCGGCGGCTACCGGATCTACAACGCGATGGGCGCGCTGGACCCGGACTTCTTCCTCTGCAGCGGCGACAACATCTACGCCGACGGCCCGATCTCGGCCTCCGTCACCCTGCCCGACGGCAGCACCTGGCGGAACATCACGACCGAGGAGAAGTCCAAGGTCGCCGAGACGCTGGCCGAGTTCCGCGGCAACTTCCGCTACAACCTGCTGGACGACAACCTCAAACGGTTCAACGCCCAGGTCCCCTCCATCATCCAGTGGGACGACCACGAGGTGACCAACAACTGGTACCCCGGCGAGATCCTCGGCGACTCCCGCTACACGGAGAAGAACGTCGACGTCCTGGCCGCCCGGGCCCGGCAGGCGTTCTCTGAGTACTTCCCCGTCTCGACCCTGCGCCGCCCCGAAGGCCGGGTCCACCGCGTCGTCAACCACGGTCCGCTGCTCGATGTGTTCGTGCTGGACATGCGCACCTACCGCAACGCCAACTCGCCCGACAACCAGCCCACCGACGCACAGGGCATCCTCGGCGCCGAGCAGCTGAACTGGCTCAAGCGCGAGCTGGCCCGCTCCCGGGCGGTGTGGAAGGTGATCGCCTCGGACATGCCGCTGGGCCTGGTGGTGCCGGACACCGGCGACGGCAAGCCGAACATCGAGGCCGTCGCGCAGGGCGACCCCGGGGCTCCGCTGGGGCGGGAGCTGCAGATCGCCGAGCTGCTGCGGTTCATCAAGCACCGCCGGATCACCGGCACGGTGTGGCTGACCGCGGACGTGCACTACACCTCGGCGCAGCACTACCAGCCGTCGCGGGCGGCCTTCACCGACTTCGAACCGTTCTGGGAGTTCGTCTCCGGCCCGCTCAACGCGGGCGGGTTCCCGGCGAACACCCTGGACAACACCTTCGGTCCGGAGCGGGTGTTCATCAAGGCGCCGACGACGGCGAACGTCTCGCCGGCCGGCGGCTACCAGTTCTTCGGCGAGGTCGACATCGACGGCGGCAGCGGCGAGCTGACGGTGCGGCTGCGTGAGGCGGACGGCACCGTGCTGTTCACGCAGGTTCTGCAGCCGGGCCGGGTCGGTCAGTAACTCCCGTAGCCTGGACCTCGTGCCGTGCACCGGTGTCATCCCCCGGTGCGCGGCACAGTGGTGACGGGGCCGTCCAACACCCCTTCCCAGAGGGTGTTTTCGCAGCTCAGGGCCGATTGTCAGTGGTCGCCTCTACGGTTTTTCCATGACGCGATCTCTACAGGCCGTGGCCTATCGCCGACCCTCCGTGCTGGAGTCCGCAGCGGGCGGACAGCGCCTTGGGCTTGAGACCTCACGGGGTGCGACGCCCTCGGGTGTCCAGGACCATCCGCGGTTCTTCGCGGGCTTCCTGACGGCTCCTCAGGTGGCCTCGGGCGGGCTGCTCGCGGTGGCCGACGTGGCGGCCGCGCGGTACTACCAGCCACAGCTGCGCGCCTCCCTCGATCCGGTGGTGACGGGCAACGGCGACCGGCTGCGCTTCGAGTCCTTCTCCGGCTGCGGCGGGGTGTACGCCCGGCTGGACGTGCTGGAGGCGGGCCTGGACGGCGGTGAGGTGGGGCACGGCACGACGAACGTCGACGTCAACAACCCCCTGCGCGAGGCGCTGTCGAGGATCGGCGCGGACGACCCGCTCCATCTGCGGGTGGGCCCCGAGGAGCTGGCGGTGACCACGCTGGACGGGCCGGTCGTGGAGAAGAAGGTGCCGCTCCCGGACCGCTGGCTGCGGGGCTTCGCGGAGGCGCAGGTGACAGCAGGCGGCTTCGACCTGCGGGCCGAGCTGCCGGCCGCCGAGGCGGTGCGGTTCCTGCGTGCGCTGCCGCGCGGTGCAGGGCGCGGTGCCTCGGCCGGACCGCGGTGGGTGGTGCCCTCGGGGCGCTCGCTGCGGCCGACGACGCGCGCGGTGCCCGGCGCGGTGTGCCTGCCGGGACCGGAGCGGCTGGTCGCGCTCCAGCGGGTGCTGCGCCATGCCACGGCACTGCGGGTGTACGGGCCCTCGGTCACCGGCGGTGCGGCCGCCACGGCGAGTGCCTGGGAGGCGGTCCTGCCCGGCATGCGGCTGACGCTGACGCTGTCGCCGGACGCCTCGCGCGGTTTCTCCGGCGAGGGCGGCGTCCTGGACGCGCTCGCCGCCGACGAGGCCGCCGAGGACGCGGAGCTGATCTCGGTGCTCCTCGCCTGGGAGCCCCGCATCGACGTCGCCGACCTGGCCGCCGCCTCGGGCCTCGCACCCGCGCGGGTCCGGGCGGCGCTGATCCGCCTGGGCACCTCGGGACGGGTCGGCTACGACACGGCGGAGGCGGCCTACTTCCACCGGGAACTGCCCTACGACGCCGAGCGGGCGGAGCGGCACAATCCGCGGCTGCGCTCGGCCCGGGCACTGGTGGCGGCGGGCGCGGTCGCGCTGGACGGGGCGGTCGGGACGGTGACGGCCGAGGACGGCCATGTGCATCGGGTGCGTGACGAGGCGGGGGTACTGAGCTGCAGCTGTCTGTGGTGGGCGAAGTACCGGGGCGGGCGCGGGCCGTGCAAGCACGCGCTGGCGGTACGGATGGTGCGGCGCGGGCTCGCCGCGGCGGAGCGGGACATGGCACGGCTCGACGGGGGTGCGTGATGAGTTCACTGATGGATGCGGTGCGGGCGGGGCGGACGGCCGAGGTGGTGAGCCTCCTGGACGGGATGACCGACCCCGAACGGCGTGTCCTCTTCCCGGAGTTGAGGGCCCTGCGCAAGGAGCTGAGGGCGGATCAGTGGACGGCTGAGGCCCGCCGGGCCTATCCCGCGCTGCATGCGGCGGGCGCCGCGTGCCAGACCGGTGCGGCGGGTGTGGCGAGCTGGCTGGCGGCCTCCGACATGCGGTGGTGGCCGGCGTCACCGGGCGTCCTGATCGACGTCCTGGGCGACCGGGCCCCCGGCTGGCTCGCCGATGTGGCGCACCGGATCGCCGAGCGGCCGGTCAGTGCGCGGGTGCCCTACGAGCTGATGGCGGGTCTGGTACGGCTCTCCGGCTGCCCGGTGCCGACGACGGAGGCCTATGTGCACGGATGGGTGGAGCACATCGGGCATGTCTGGCAGCGCGGCGACACGGTCCTGGACCGGCTGCGCAAGGACCCGCACCTCGCTCGGCTCGCGGCGGCGCTCTTCGAGACGAACGACATCGGCAGCCGACTGGCTTGGACCGCCGCGGAGGGACCGGACAGCTGGACCGCCGCGTTCGCGCACCTCACCGCCGAGGGCGTCCTGGACCGCGGGGCGACGGTCGACGCCTGTCTGGCCCGGCTGCTGCGGGGCGGCCCGGCGGCCGACCACCGGGTGTTCCTGCGCATGGTGCGGGCGTTCGCCCTCACCCGGGACGAGCAGCGGGAGCGCACGGCCGACTGGCTGGCGCTGGCCGCCGACGCCGCGTCCGTCGTGGCCGGGCACGCCCAGTCGGTGCTCGCCTCCCTCGCCCTCGACGGCGGCCTGACCACGCGGCAGCTGGTCGAGATGTCGGGCGCCGTCCTCTTCCGCACCGAGAAGAAGCTCGTGCGCGCCCAACTCGTCCTGCTGGGCAAGGTCCTCGCCCGCGACCCGGCGACCGCCGGGGAACTGCTGCCCGCCGCCGCGCAGGCCTTCGGGCACCAGGACTCGGATGTGCAGGAGCGGGCCCTCAAGCTGGTGGAGCGGCATGTCGGCAAGGTCCGGAGCTCGGACGTACGCGACGAACTCGCCTCTGCCGCCGGGCAGTTGATCCCCGTTCTGCGCGCGCGGGCGGTCCAGAGCCTCGGGGTGACTTTGGCGCCCGAGGAGCCGGAGCCGTACGAGGAGGTGCTGCCCCCGGCGCCCGAGCCCGTGCGGCTGGCGCCCGCTCCGGAGTCGGTGGCCGAACTCGCCGAAGAGGTCGGGGCGTTGCTGGCGTCCGGCGCGGACGTGGCGACCTTCGAGCGCACGCTGGACGGGCTGGTACGCCATGCCCACCGGGACCGGGACGCCCTGGTGGAGGCGCTCGGCCCGGTGGTCGCCCGACTCTGGTGGCTCACCGCCGAATGCTCGCAGTACCGGCTGGACGACTACTTCGTCCACCAGCCGCAGCGCCTGGAGCTCATCCTCGCGACACTGCTCGACAAGATCCCCACCGCCACTCTGCACGCCGCGCTCCAGCGCGGGATGTCGGGGTCCGAGTGCGTACACAGTGCGCTCACCCGTGCCTTCAACACCCGTATCTGGGAGGCGGCGTACCGGATCCGTACGGATCCGCTGCCGTTCCTGCTGTCCACCCCCACCTGGGGCACCGGCCTGCTGGAGCCGGACGAACTCGTCGCCCGCCTCGACGAGTACCGGCGTCTGGGCGCGCGTGTCTCGGCTGCCGACTTCGCGCAGGCGCTGCTGCGGGTGCGGCGCAGCGACCCTGCGGCAGCCGAGGCAGCAGCGGTGCGGGCGGCCGCGCTCGGCACCGCGGAGGGGACACGGCTCGCGAAGTGGCTGACCGCGGACGGCACCGCCCTGCCCACCGCGAGGCGTCGGACCGCCGGCCCGCGCATCCTGCTGGAGTGCGGTGAACTCCTGGAACTGCAGGAGGACTTCCCACCGGAGTTCCGTCCCCTCGGCCGGCCGGTGACCGTGTACGGCGAGCGCCGGCACTGCTACCACTGGGACGACCACATACGGCCGCACTGGCTCGCCGTCCTCCCCGAGCGGCGTGAACTCGTCGCGGTCAGGCTGCTGCGCGACTTCTCCACGGCGGCCGTGGACGACACCAGGGGCACCGCCGCGATACTCCCGCTCGTGGCCGAATCCGGCGGCGAGGCCGGTGAGGCCGTGCACCTGTCCGTGGCGTACGGGCTCGGTGCGCGGCATCCGGAGGATCGGCTCGCCGCCGTCGACGCCCTGCTGGTGCTGGCGGCGCGCGAGCAGCTCGACGCGGCCCGGCTGGGCGCAGATCTCGGGCAGTTGGTGCGGCGCGGGGCCGTGAAGCCGTCGCGGCTGGTGGAGTCGGTGCGGACGGCGGCGGCAACCGGGGCCGACGCGACCGTCTGGGAGATGCTCCGGCACACCCTGCCCGTCCTGCTCGCGGACCTCGCGACCGGCGGGACGAAGGCACCGGGGCCGGCACCGGCACGAGGCATGGCGGATCTCCTGGCCGTCGCCGCCGAGTGCGCCGAACGGACGGGGGCACGCGAGGAGCTGCCGCATCTGGCGAGGGCGGCTGACCGCCCGGGTTCGTCCCGGCTCGTGACCCAGGCCCGGCGGCTGCGCAGCGCACTGGCGGAGGGACTGGCCGCCTGACAGACCCGGAACAACGGAGGGGGAACTCAAATTGGACATAATGGCTCTTTACCGCCCGGTCACAAAGCGTTCGTGATCACGCAACACCTTTCCTTCACAGTGGCTGCATGAGTCGAGACATGTCTGATGTGACACGAGCGAAGCACGGCCGTCCCGTACACCACTGGCGGCGTGACGTCATCGAGCTCGCCGCGCTCTTCACGGCGGTGGCGGTGGCCGACGCCGTAGCGAACCTGGTCGGGCACGGGCCCGACGGACCGGAGCTGCTGCTGGTCTCGGCGGCCGTGCTGGTCGTCACCGCGGGGTTCCACACATGGTGGGCACGCCGCCACGGTCACGCACCCCCGACCGCTGATACCGGTGCCCGGCCGCGCTCCGAGGAGCAGGCCGGGCCGTCGGGAGAGGCGACCGCGACGGCGTCCGGGACGAGTGCGCTGTGGCGGATGCGGACGACGGTGCAGGACGAGCCGGGGTCGCTGGCCGCGCTGTGCGCGGCGCTCGCCGGACTGCGGGTGGACATCCTGAGCCTGCAGACACATCCGCTGGCCGAGGGCACGGTGGACGAGTTCCTGCTGCGGGCGCCCGGCGGGCTCACGGCGGCCGAGATCACCCGTGCGGTCTCGGTGGCCGGGGGTGCCGGGACCTGGATCGAGCGGGCCGACGCCCATGACCTGGTGGACGCGCCGACCCGGGTGCTGGGGCTTGCCACCCGTACCGCCCTGGACGCGGCGGAACTGCCGTTGGCGCTGCGGCAGTTGCTGGGCCGGTGCACCATCCGGTCGCTGCCCGCCGTGCCGGCCGGGGGTGGCCGGGGGCCGGAGCCGGTACCCGTGGAGGGGGTCCTTGAGGACACCGTGATGCGGCTGCGGGCGCCGGAAGGCGGAGTGATCACCGTGGAGCGGCCGTATCTGGCGTTCACGCCGACCGAGTTCGCGCGGGCCCGGGCGCTGGTGGAGCTGGACGCCCGGCTGGGCCCGCGCGTGCCGCGCAGCCAGGACGTGCTGACGCTGCCCGAGGGCAACGACATCACCGTGCGCCGCGCGGACACCGGCGATCTGGAGGCCGCGAAGGAGATGCACGAGCGGTGCTCGGCGCGGACGCTCGGGATGCGGTACCACGGGCCGTTCGGTGACGCCGACCGGTACCTGAGCCATCTGCTCAGTCCCCGCTTCGGGCGGACGATCGCCGTGCAGACCGCGTCGGGGCGGGTCGTCGGGCTCGGACATCTGCTGTGGGACGGGGACGAGACGGAGGTCGCGCTGCTCGTGGAGGACGCGTGGCAGCGGCGGGGCATCGGCACGGAGTTGCTGCGCAGGCTGGTGGGGATGGCTGTTGATGCGGGGTGCGCGAGTGTGTATGCCGTGACGCAGGCGTCCAACACGGGGATGGTTGCGGCGATGCGGGGGCTGGGGCTCCCCCTCGACTATCAGATCGAGGAGGGGACCCTGGTCATCACTGCCCGGCTGGATGCTCCGCTGGAAGAGACGGTTGCGGAGCGGCTGTCCAGTGCGGGTGAGTTGGGGAAGGCCTAGGCGCCGTGGGGGGCTGTGGGCTATCTGGCGGCTGCGGGTGCGCTGTGGCTGGTCGCGCCCCGCGGCGGAGCCGCCTGTCGATACAGCCCCGCGCCCCTTTCGGGGCGCTGTAGTGCGGCGTCCAAGTCAGCCCACAGGTCGTCCACGTCCTCCAAGCCCACCGACATCCGTAGCAGCCTGTCGCTCACTCCGGCGCCCCGGCGGTCGTTCTCGTCCACTATGCGGTGGCTGATGGACGCGGGGTGCTGGATGAGGGTGTCGACGCTGCCCAGGCTTACGGCGGGGGTGATCAGGCGGACGGCGGCTATGACCTCGTGCGGGTCGTCGTGGACCTCGAAGGCGATCATCGCGCCGCCGATACGGGGGTAGTGGACGCGGGCGACGCGCGGGTCGGCGGCGAGGCGGCCGGCCAGTTCGGCGGCGGTCGCGGAGGCGGCCCGGACCCGTATCGGCAGGGTGGACAGGCCGCGCAGCAGCAAATACCCGGCGAGCGGGTGCAGGACGCCGCCCGTCGCGAAGCGGACCTGCCGCAGCAGCCCGGCGAACTCCTCGTCGCAGGCGACCACGCCGGCCATCACGTCCCCGTGCCCGCCGAGGTACTTGGTGGCGCTGTGCAGCACCAGCCGTGCGCCGTGCTCGGCGGGGCGCTGGAGCACCGGTGTGGCGAAGGTGTTGTCGGCGAGCAGCGGTACCGAGCCGCAGGCGTGCGCCACCGCTCGCAGGTCGACCTCGGCGAGCGTGGGATTCGCCGGGGACTCGACCATGACCAGGCCGGTGTCGGGACGCAGCGCCTCCGCGATCCCGGCCGGGTCGGTCCAGGTCACCTCCGAGCCCAGCAGTCCGGCGGTGAGCAGGTGGTCGCTGCAGCCGTACAGGGGGCGTACGGCGACGACGTGGCGCAGGCTCATCGAGGCCCGGGCGAGGAGGACCGCGCTCAGCGCCGCCATCCCGCTGGCGAAGGCGACCGCCGCCTCGGTGCCCTCCAGACGGGCCAGGGCCGTCTCGAAGCGGGCGACGGTGGGGTTGCCGAGGCGCCCGTACACGGGCGGGCCGTCCGGCTCGGCGCCGGTCGTGGCGAACGCGTCGATGCGGGCGGCCTCGCCGCGGCTGTCGTACGAGGGATAAGTGGTGGACAGGTCGATCGGCGGGGCGTGCAGCCCCTGCCGGGCCAGGTCGTCGCGGCCGGCGTGCACGGCCTCGGTGGCCAGTGCCCTGGATGCGGTGCGTGCGTCGTCGTACCCGTGCATACCCTCGTATGCCTCCCTGCTCGCTGGGTCCATGGGCGGAAGAGTGAACATCGGCCGGGTTCTGGCGGAGACCCACCGTGTTACGTTCGGCCAATGGCCGAATCTGTCGTACTGGACCCGGTCGATCTGCATCTGCTGCGGCTCCTGCAGAACGACGCCCGGACCACTTACCGCGACCTCGCCGCGCAGATCGGCATCGCGCCGTCGACGTGTCTGGACCGGGTGACACGGCTGCGCCGTTCGGGCGTGATCCTCGGTCATCAGCTGCGGCTGGATCCGGCCAAGCTGGGCCGTGGGCTTCAGGCGCTGCTGTCCGTGCAGGTCAGGCCGCATCGGCGGGAACTGGTGGGGCCCTTCGTGGAGCGGATCCGGGCGTTGCCGGAGTCGCTGACCGTCTTCCATCTCACCGGGCCGGACGACTATCTCGTGCATGTCGCGGTCGCCGACATGGCTGACCTGCAGCGGCTGGTGCTGGATGATTTCACCGCCCACCGCGAAGTGGCGCGGGTGGAGACGCGGCTGATCTTCCAGCAGTGGGACTGCGGGCCGCTTCTGCCACCCGACGCGCCGGGGAACAAGCCCTCAGCGAAATCGGGCTGACTTGGGACAACGGCCGGAGAAAGCGGGCTGACGCGGCACCGGTCGCCGTATGAGGATGGTCCGCATGTCACAGACCAAGAGCCCGCTGCCCCGTGAGGTCGCCGACACCTATGTCGACGAGCTCATCGCCCTCGACCCGATCACCGGTACGTATCTCGGCGTGAAGGAGAGTTCCAGCAAGCTCCCGGACCTCTCGCCCACGGGCCAGGCGGCCCTCGCGCAGCTTCAGCGGGACACGCTCGCCCGGCTCGACGAGGCCGAGCGCCGCCCCGGCGCGGACAGTGACATCGAGCGCCGCTGCGGGCGGCTGCTGCGCGAGCGGCTGACCGCGGAGCTGGCCGTGCACGAGGCCGACGAGGGCCTGCGCTCGGTCGGCAACCTGGCCACGCCGGCGCACTCGGTGCGCGAGGTCTTCACCGTCACGCCGAACGAGTCCGACGAGGACTGGGCGGCGATCGCCGAGCGGCTGCGGGCGGTGCCGGCCGCGTACGCGGGCTACCGCGAGGCGCTCGCGCTGGGGCTGGAGCGCAAGCTGTACGCGGCCCCCCGCCCGACCGCCACCTTCGTCGAACAGCTCACCGAGTGGGCGGACACCGGTGAGGGGCGCGGCTGGTTCGAGGACTTCGCGTCGGCCGGCCCCGACTCGCTGCGCGCGGAGCTGGACGAGGCCGCCCGCGGGGCGACGGCCTCCGTGGTGGAGCTGCGGGACTGGATGCGCGATGTGTACGCGCCGGCGATCGAGGGCGCGCCGAACACGGTGGGCCGCGAGCGCTACGCCCGCTGCGCGCGCTACTTCAACGGCACGGACCTCGACCTGGACGAGGCGTACGCGTACGGCTGGTCCGAGTACCACCGGCTGCTCGGCGAGATGAAGAAGGAAGCCGAGAAGATCCTGCCCGGCGCGGCGACGCCGTGGGTGGCGCTGGCGCACCTCGACGAGCACGGCCGGCACATCGACGGCGTCGACGAGGTCCGTGACTGGCTCCAGAGCCTGATGGACGAGGCGATCGAGAAGCTGGACGGCACGCACTTCGAACTCGCCGAGCCGGTCCGCAAGGTGGAGTCGTGCATCGCGCCCCCCGGCGGTGCGGCGGCGCCGTACTACACGCCCCCGTCGGAGGACTTCTCCCGCCCGGGCCGTACCTGGCTGCCGACGATGGGCCAGACCCGGTTCCCGGCCTACGACCTGGTCTCGACCTGGTACCACGAGGGTGTGCCGGGTCATCATCTCCAGCTCGCGCAGTGGACGTACGTCGCGCAGAGCCTCTCCCGCTACCAGGCCACCATCGGCCATGTCAGCGCCAACTGCGAGGGCTGGGCGCTCTACGCGGAGCGGCTCATGGACGAGCTGGGCTTCCTCACCGACGCGGAGCACCGGATCGGCTACCTGGACGCGCAGATGATGCGGGCGGCCCGGGTGATCGTCGACATCGGTATGCACCTGGAGCTGGAGATCCCGGCCGACTCCCCGTTCCACCCGGGCGAGCGCTGGACTCCGGAGCTGGCGCAGGAGTTCTTCGGCGCGCACAGCAGCCGCCCGGCGGACTTCGTGGAGAGCGAGCTGACCCGGTATCTGACGATCCCGGGCCAGGCCATCGGCTACAAGCTGGGCGAGCGGGCGTGGCTGCTGGGCCGCGACCGGGCGCGCGAGCGGCACGGCGACGCCTTCGACCTCAAGGCCTGGCACATGGCGGCCCTGTCGCAGGGGTCCCTGGGCCTGGACGACCTGGTGGACGAGCTGGCCGCCCTGTGATCAGCGGCGGAAGCCTCCCTCGGAGTCGATGACCTGTCCGGTGATCCAGCCCGCCTCGTCCGTCGCCAGCCAGGCGATGAGGCGGGCGGGATCGTCGGGCATGCCCCATCGGCCGGCGGGGAAGCGGGACGCGACCACCTCGTACGCCTCACCGGTCAGGTAATCCGTGTCCACCGGGCCGGGGTTGACCGTGTTCACCGTGATGCCCCGCTCTGCCAGCGCGGTCGACAGCGAGCGGGTGACCGAGGCGAGGGCGCCCTTCTGGAGGGCGTAGGCGAGCTCACCGGGCATGCCGCCCGCGATGTCCTGGCCCGAGGTCATCATCACGACACGTCCACCGGGGCCGGCCCGTCGCAGCCGGGCGTGGGCCTGGACGAGCAGGACGACCGAGCGGGTGTCGACCGCCCAGTGGGCGTCGAGCATCGTGGCGTCGATCTCGTCGAGGGTGCCGTCGGAGCCGCTCAGCGCGTGGTTGGCGATCAGGATGTCGAGCCGTCCGCCGAGCGCCGCGGCGGACGTGGCGATCAGTTCGGCGGGCGCGGCCGGGTCGGAGAGGTCGCCGGGACCGGCGAGGACCTGGGCATCCGGGTCACCGAGTGCCTCGCGCACGGAGGCGACGACGTCCTCGGGCCGGTCGGCTCCCCAGGGCATGGCGGCGTCGTGCGGCACATGGTGGTGCAGATAGACACTCGCCCCGTACGAGGCGAGCCGCCGGGCCACGGCGTGACCGATGCCGCCCCGTCTGCTGGCCCCGGTGACCAGGGCGGTGCGGCCGCGCAGGGGCAGGGGGTCTCGGCGGAGGTCTTCGGGGGTGGGGTGCGGGAGTCGGGGCACAGCAGATCATGATGGGGAACGGCCGGGGTGCAGCGCACCTGGTTTTCGCACAGGTGCGGGGGCCGACGATCGTTCGCGCGGCCCCGGCGGTTCGATACAACAGCCGTTGGTTCAGTGCGGCAGCCATCGACTCGGCGCGGCAGCCATCAGCTCAGCTCAGCGCGGAGGCCATCAGCTCAGCGCGGCAGCCATCGGTTCACTGCGGCAGCCGTCTGAGCTGGACCAGCCCCAGCCAGGTCTCGGGTCCGGGCTGCACCTGGGCGGCGCGGACGGCGTACGCGCCCGGCTCCAGGGTGACCCGCAGATGCTCGGTCCGCTCGGTCTCCGGTCCCGGCCAGGCCGAGTCGAACAGGATCACCGTGCCGGGCACCTTCCAGCGCACCTCGTGTCCCCAGTCCGCCGTGGTGAGGGCTGCCGGAACGCGGGCCAGCAGTTCCGCCTCGGAGTCGGCCGCGCACCACCGTACGAAGACGCCGTGGTCGGGCAGATACGAGGTGGACGCGGGGTCGTCGCCGAACACCAGGGCCGCGCAGTCCCCGACGGGCAGGAGCCCGACGGACCCGTCGACCTCACAGGCACGGTCGTAGTCGGACGCCGTCTCGTCGCCGTCGGCGCCCGCCCAGAACGGCAGCACCGTCTCCGGTACCGCGATCAGGGGGCCGCCGCCCGACTCCACCCATTCCACCGCGCCCGGTTTCGCGTATCGCACCATGGCAGCAGAACCTACACGCCCCGGAGCGTCACCGGCTCACCATGACCAACCAGGCCTCAGCAGCCGCAGTTGTCCGCGTCCACCGGAGCCGTCAGCGGGTCGGGCGCCCGGCGCTCACGGTCCTGCCAGGTCTCGAACTCGAAACCCTCCCGTGCCCAGTACTCGAAGCCGCCGAGCATCTCCTTGACCTGGTAGCCGAGTTCGGCGAGGGCGAGTGCGGCACGGGTCGCGCCGTTGCAGCCGGGGCCCCAGCAGTACGTCACGACGGGCACGGACTTGTCGAGGAGCTGCTCGGCCTGCTCGGGGATGAGGGCGGTGGGGAGGTGGATCGCGCCCGGGATGTGGCCCTGGTCCCAGGACTCGGTGGAGCGGGAGTCCACGACGACGAACCCGGGGTCACCGCCGGAGGCGAGCGCCGCGGCGACGTCGGAGACGTCCGCGTGGAAGGCGAGGCTCGCCCGGAAGTAGGCGGCGGCCTCGGCCGGGGCGGCGGGGGCGACGCGCAGAACGGGGTTGGCGGCGGCACCGGCCCTGTGGGCGGTGGCGGAAGGGGTGCTGGTGCTGGGCGCAGTAGTCGTCATGACCAGAAATCTATGGCCGCTGATCCATCCGCTGAAGGGGCGATCCACGGCTCACCTCTTGATTCACCGGTGATTTCCCTGCTATCTCTCGCCCATGACCGCGTTTTCCCCGGACGCCACCGACTGGCGCATACTCGACGTCCTCCAGCGCGAAGGCCGCGCCAGCTTCGCCGAGCTGGCCCGCGCCGTCTCCATGTCCGCGAGCGCGGTCACGGAACGGGTGCGGCGGCTGGAGGAGGCGGGCGTCATCCAGGGGTACGCCGCGGTCGTCGACCCCGACCGGCTGGGACTGCCGATCCTGGCCTTCGTGCGCCTGAGGTACCCGACCGGCAACTACAAGCCTTTCCATGACCTGGTCGCCACCACGCCCGAGATCCTGGAGGCTCATCACGTCACCGGCGACGACTGCTTCGTCATCAAGGTCGCGGCCCGCTCGATGCGGCACCTGGAGGAGATCTCCGGCAAGATCGGCACCCTGGGCTCGGTGACGACGAGCGTCGTCTACTCCTCACCGCTGCTCCGCCGCCCGCTGGGCCAGTGAGAGGGCCGCGACGGGGCTGAGAATTGGCCACGCGCGCCGCCATCCCCCACCCGGCCTCCCCTCCGCTTCACGGGAACCACACAGGTAACCCTGGGCCGCATGGCCTGTCCGCGCATTCCGGATCCCCCGATGACCGGAAACCACTTTCCAGACAGGCCCAGCCCGGCCACAGCTTCTCACTTGACCGGCGTGTTAACGCTGTGTCTAGAGTGACTCCGCCGTAGACGAATGGAACCGACCAACCATCCGTCCTACGGCTGGTCTTACGCGTCGGGGGGACGCCCTTTATCTGCCTGCCTCTCCCGGACGCGCCGTCCGAGGGGGGCTTTCCGTTCTGCGCGATCTTTCGCCGCCGTTGATTCCGGCGTAATTCTCGCTGCCGTTTCCGAGGCCTTCCATTTCCTTCTCCGTCGCCTCTTCCGTTGCCTCTTCCGTTACCGACCGAAGCCGCGACGGTTTCCTTCCTCCTCCCCACACACAGGAGCCTCTGTGTCAAAACGTGTGTCCGTATCGCTATTGGCCGTCGGGGTCATCGCCGCGTCCGTCGCCGTGACCGCTCCGGCCGATGCCGCTCCGACGAGGCGCTGCAACGACCGGCAGGCCTGCTTCTACTACAACTCCGACCAGCAGGGAGCCGTCGCCACGATCTACAACGGCGGCGCGAACCTGGACGCGCAGATCTTCGCGCCCAACACCGGTCCCGGCTCACGGCAGAAGGTCGAGGACCACGCCGCGTCCTGGGACTCCCGCACCCGCAACACCGCGTTCTGCGTGCACCGCGACCGCTGGTGGAAGGGCCCCTTCAACTCGCTCAAGCCGCAGGGGCGCAAGAACCTCAGCTCCGCACTGAAGAACAAGAACTCCTCCACGAACTGGTACCCCCGCCACGAAGACGGCAGCGGCCACTGACTCCGGGAAGGATTCCCTGTCCATGCGTGTGATCAAGACCGTGCCGATCGTCGCCCTTGCCGTGGGAGCGCTCACGCTCTCCGCGTGTTCCGGCCAGGCCACCAATTCCTCCGCCGAACACCCTCGTGCGGGAGAGCGAGTTCAGGGTGCTCCCGCCCGGATGGTCGCCGAGATGAGCCTCCCCCTCGACACCTACCGGCTCAGCCCTGTCGAATACGAGAGAAGCCAGCAGGCGCTGTGGAAAATCACCACGTCCTGCATGAAGGGCATCGGCTTCACCTCCTTCGATTTCATGCCCTCCGCCGGTACCGCCGAGCAGATCGAGGAACACGAGGACGTGCGTTACGGCACCTACGACCAGCAGGACGCCGAACGCAGCGGCTACCGACCCGACTTCGCCCGGGGTGCCCGTGGCGCCGCCGTGATCGGCGGTGCGGAACCGCAGTTCACCGCGGCGGAGGAAGCCGCACTCGACGGCGTCTCCCCCGAGGTCGCGGGCGGCGCGCCCAAGAAGGTCCGAGCGACCGGAACCGGTGAGGCGATTCCGGAGGGCGGCTGCTACGGCCAGGCTCTCGACCAGCTGACCGGCGGGCAGAGCGGCCTCTACCTCGATGACACACTGGTCGACGAACTGGACGGCCAGTCCTACGAGCAGTCCCTGAACGCCCCGGAGGTCAAGGCGGTCTTCGCCGACTGGTCGGCGTGCATGGCCTCGAAGGGCCTCACCTACAAGTCCCCGATCGACGCGAACAACGACCCCTCCTTCACCGGCGACACCGCCGGAGCGGCGGAGAAGAAGGTCGCGGTCGCGGACACCGCCTGCAAGGCCACGACCGGTCTCGTCTCCGTGTGGCACGACGCCGAGTCCGGGATCCAGCGCACGCTGATCGGCACCCATGGCGCGGAACTCGCCAAGCGCCGAGCCCTCAACTCCGCGATCAAGGTGAAGGCCGGCTCAGTCCTGGCATCCTGAGCCCTGTCGCGCCGTGTGCCTCGCGTTCTGCCTGGCACCGGCACGGAGTAGACATTCTGGAGAAGAGGAGTGCCATGCCGAGGAGCCGTCGGCGAACCACGACCGTGCTGGGGAGTCTCCTGACGATCCTGGTGCTGGCGGTCTCCGCCTGCTCGTCCGAAGACCGGGCGGTCAGCCAGGAGGAAGCCCGCGAGCTCGCCGGCAGCCCCCAGGCCGTCAAGGCACGGCAGGACACGGAGGAACGCCTTCGAGCGGTCGCCCGGGCCTACGCGGACCGCACCCCGCTGACCCTCGGCCTGGTCGTCGTCCGCGATGTCTGCCTCAAGGGGGAAGCCAAGCAGGTGTTCGACCCGGACGGCTACGACCCGTTCAAGATCAAATGCTCGCTGCGTGTCACCGCCTACTACGGTGCCGGTCCGAAGCAGATGGGGAACCTCCTCGACAGCGTGCTGGACGAAGGAGACCGCACCGGCTCCCTGATCACTTTCGGCCATGACGACTTCCGTGATCACCTCGTCGCCTACTACCGGGGGAAGGGACCGAACCCGATCGGCGCCGACTCGGAGGAGCCGACACAACTGTCCGACCCGAGTCAGACCCTGTCCTGGGATCCCCTGCGCGACCGGAACTCCCACCGAACGGTTCAAGAGCCGGATGCCTGCACGCAGAACGATCCCCCTGTGACCCGGTGCGTACTGGAGCCGAAGGCCAAGACGGTCGCCGCCCTGCGCAAGCAGTACGGCATGGTCTTCCAACTCGAACTGGCCACGGCCGATTACTACGAAGTGTCCAGAAACGAGCAACCCTGAGACGGGCCGTGCGGCGGCCCGCCTCAGTGCCCCCGCTGCCGCAGCACCGACCCCGATCTCCCCTTCACGACCTCCAGCTGCGCATGGATCCGCCGCCGCAGATCGGCGACATGGCTGACGATGCCGACGCTGCGGTCGCGTTCGCGCAGTGAGTCGAGGACGTCGAGGACCTCGTCGAGGGTCTGGTCGTCGAGGCTGCCGAAGCCCTCGTCGATGAAGAGTGTGTCGAGGCGGACCCCGCCGGCCTCGTCGGTGACGACGTCCGCGAGGCCGAGAGCGAGGGCGAGGGAGGCGAAGAAGGTCTCGCCGCCCGAGAGGGTCGCCGTGTCCCGTTCTCGGCCGGTCCAGGCGTCGACCACATGCAGCCCGAGTCCGCTGCGGCCACGGCCGGTGCGGTCGTCGGAGTGGACGAGGGTGTAGCGGCCGGACGACATGCGTTGCAGCCGTGCGGTCGCGGCGGCGGCGACCTGTTCCAGCCGGGCCGCCAGCACATACGACTCCAGGCGCATCTTGCGTTCGTTGTCCGCCGAGGTGCCGGCGGTGAGTGTGGCGAGGCGGGCGACGCGGTCGTACTCCTCGCGCAGCGGGGCGAGTTGGCGTACGGCCGTCGCCGCCCGGGCGGACAGCCGGTCGAGGTCGGTGCAGCGCCGGTCGGACGCGTCGCGCGCGGAGGCGGCGTCGCGGGCCCGCTGGGCCGCGGTGGCCGCCCCTCGCTCCGCGGTCGCGATGTCGGCCGGGGGCCGCTGGGCCGCGGCCGCGGTGTCGGCCTCGGCGAGGACGGCGCGTACGGCGGCCTCCTCGGACTGCCAGGCGTCCAGCCGCCGTTGGAGCTCACGGTGGGCGGCGTCGTCGAGGAGGGCTGCGGCCGCGGCCGTCGGGGTGTCGAAGCCCGCGCGGAAGGCGGCGTCGGCCAGCCGGGCGTCGGCGTCCTTGAGTCGCTGGGCGGTGTCCTCGGCCAGGCGCGCGCCATCGGCGGCGTCGGTGAGCAGCGCGACCTGCCGCTCCAGCTGCGCGGCCCGCGCGGCCACACTGCCGGCGGCGCCGCGTGCTGCGGCCAACTCCTCCTCCAGGGTGGCCCGTTCGCGGTCCAGCCGCTCTCGATGGCCCACCCGGGAGGCGGCTCTGACGGCGGCCTCCTGCCGGGCGGCGCTGCGCCGCTCGTACTCCTGTTCCGCGTGACGCAGCTCCTCGTTCGCGGCATGCAGCCCGGAGGCGGCGCGACGGGCCTGGGTGAACCGCCGCTCCAACTCCTCCATTTCCCGGGCGAGTTGCCCGGTCGGCGCGTCCCCGGCCTCCGCGGTCGCCGCGGCCAGCGCCTCTCGTACGAGGCCCAGGCGCCGTTCGTCCTCGGTGCGCTCCTCCTCGGCCCGCTGGTAGGCGGCGAGGGCGCGCTCCTCCGCCTCGCGGTCGACGTGCCCCGCTACCTTGCGGGCGGGAGCCGGGTGTTCGGTGGCTCCGCAGACGGCGCAGGGCTCGCCGTCGGTGAGGTTCGCCGCCAGCTCGGCGGCGATGCCGTTCAGCCGCTGTTCCTTGAGGTCGAGCCAGTGGGCACGGGCCCGCACCGCGCGCTCGGCCGATTCCAGCGCCCGCCGCTGGGCGGCGTCCGTGTCACCGGCGAACTGGTCCCGCTGCCGGGCCGCCCTGAGCCTGCGCTGCGCGGGATCGCGCTGTACGGCGAGCTGCTCGGCCTGCCCGGCCGCCTCCTGCGCGGACTCGATGCGGGTGTGGAGCCCCGAGCGGGTCGTCTCCCACCCGGCCAGCCAGGTCTCCGCCTCCTGGAGGACGTCGTCGTCCGCCCGCTCCTGCCGGTCCAGGTCCGCGCGCTCCGCCACGAGGCCGGCCAACCGCTGCTCGGCACGCCGCGCCGACTCCAGCCCGCCCAGCTCCTCGGCGGCCCGACGCCCGGCGGCCGCCAAGCGCTCCGCCGGAAGCGCCCCGAAGTCGCGTCGGTCGCCGCCGAGGCCGAGCCCCATGCCCTCGTCGGAGTCGGAGTCGGAGTCGGAGAAGGCTTCCCGTAGCTGGACACGCGTGCGTGCCTGCGCCTCGGCCGCCCGGCGGTGCTCGGCGTCGGCCGCCTCCCACAGCTCCAGGGCCGGTGCCACCATCTCGGCCTTGCGGGACCGCTCCATGCGCGCCTGTGCCTCACGGTGGGCGTCGGCCCGCTCCTCCAGCAGCCGCGCCCGCTCCCGCGCCTCGGCGAACCGCCGCTGCAACCGGGCCACCTCGCGTACGTCGGCCAGGGCACGGTCGGCGGCGGCCTGGGCGGACTCGGCGGCCAGGAGGCGGCAGTGGGCGACGGTCAGCTGCTCGCGGGCGGTGCTGCGGGCGACCGCGGCGGCGCCGAGGACGGCCTCGGCCAGGCCGGGCTCGCCCGGTGCGAGGTCGGGCAGCCGCATGGCGTCGCCCGCCGCCTGCTGCATGCGGTGCGCGTCGGCCAGCAGCGCGGCATCGCCGTCCCGCACCTGGGCCTCGGCGGCCCGGCGGCGCTCGGCGAGGCGCTTCTCGACCTCGGCGAAACGGTGGGTGTCGAAGAGACGGCCGAGCAGCTTGCCGCGGGCCTCGGCGTCCGCGCGCAGGAAGCGCGCGAAGTCTCCCTGGGGCAGCAGCACGACCTGGCAGAACTGCTCCCGGCTCATGCCGAGCAGCTGGGTGACCTCCTCGCCGATCTCCTGGTGGGAGCGGCTGAGGTCCTTCCAGGTCGCGGCCTGGGCGTCGTACTCGCGCAGCCAGCTCTGCGCCTTGTCGAGCGTCGTGCCCAAGCCGCGCTTCTTCGGGCGTTCCCAGGGCGGCTGCCGGGTGATCTCCAACCGGCGCCCCGCGACGGTGAGTTCGAGGCGGATCTCCGTACGTGTGCCGGGCGCGGAATGGTCGCTGCGCAGGTTCATGCCGCCCTGGCCGGTCTGCCGGGCGCCCGGCACGGAGCCGTAGAGCGCGTAGCAGACGGCGTCGAGGACGGAGGTCTTGCCGGCGCCGGTGGGGCCGTGCAGCAGGAAGAGCCCGGCCGTGGACAGCGCGTCGAAGTCGACGCTCTGGGAGCCGCCGAAGGGTCCGAACGCCGTCATGTCGAGGCGGTGCAGCCTCACCGGGCCACCTCCCGCACGGCGTCCTCGGCCCGCACCGTGTCGAACGCGTCCCGCAGCACGCCCTGTTCGTGTGCGTCGGGTCCGGCCCCGCGCACATGCGCGACGAAGTCCTCCGCGATCTCCTGGTCGCTGCGGCCCGCGAGCCGCCGCGCATAGGACACGTCGGGGTCGTCGGGTGTCCGCTCGGAGGCGAAGACGAGGCTGAGGGTGTGCGGGAAGCGTTCGGTGAGGCGGGCCATGGGGTCCGCCGGGCGCACCGCGTCCGTGAGGGTGGCCTCGACCCACGCCTCCTCGTGCCGGGCGAGCCCGGGATCGGCGAGCAGTTCCTCCAGCGTCCCGCGGATCCGGGCCAGCGCACGCGGCACCGGGCAGTCGACGCGCTCGGCCGTGACCGCGCCGTCGGCGTCCAGGTCGACGAGCCACATGCTCTTGCGGTGGTCGGCCTCGGAGAAGGAGTACGGCAGCGGGGAACCCGAGTAGCGGACGCGGTCGGTGATGGTCTGGCAGCCGTGCAGATGGCCGAGCGCCGCGTAGTCGACGCCGTCGAAGACCCCGGCGGGCACCGCGGCCACCCCGCCGACGGTGATGTCCCGCTCGCTGTCGCTGGCCTCTCCCCCGGTGACGAAGGCGTGCGCGAGGACGACCGACCGCGTGCCACGCGCGCGTGTGGCGAGGTCGGCGCGCACCCGGTCCATGGCGGCGGCGAGCACGGCCTCGTGGCCGGGCTTCTCGACCCCGAACTCGTCCTTCACCAGGGCGGGTTCGAGATAGGGCAGACCGTAGAAGGCCACGTCGCCGAAGTCGTCCTGGAGCACGACGGGCGTGCCGCACGCGGACGGCTCGGTCCGCAGATGGATACCGGCGCGGCCGATCAGCCCGGCCCCCACGCCGAGTCGGCGTGCCGAGTCGTGGTTGCCGGAGATCATCACCGTCGGCACGCCGAGGTCGGCGAGCCGGTGCAGGGCGTCGTCGAACAGCTCGACGGCGGCGAGGGGCGGCACCGCCCGGTCGTACACGTCTCCCGACACGACCACCGCGTCCACGCCGCGCTCACGCACGGTCGTGACGAGATGACCGATGAACCCGGTCTGGGCCCCGAGCATGTTGACCCGGTGGAACGCCCGGCCGAGATGCCAGTCGGAAGTGTGCAGCAGCCTCATGATCCCCGAGACTAACGGCCGGGTCTGACAGCACGGGCGGTTACTCCCGTATCGGCCCGACTTGACCGGTCACGCGTCCCCGTACGCCTCTCCCCCGAGCTCGAACCCGGCCGACCCCGCCGTCACGTCCGCGAGCCACGCCCGGAACGCCTCCACGTCGGCGTCCGGCAGCCCGACCTCGATGGTGACCTCCTCCGCGTACCGCACGTCCCGCACCTCGCGCCCGGTCGACCTCAGGTCGTTCTGCACCTTGCCGGCACGTTGGTGGTCGACGGTCACCGTGGCCAGCCGGAACCGGCGCCGGGTGAGGGTGCCGAGTGTGTCCAGCGCCTCGCCGACGGCTCCGCCGTAGGCCCGGATGAGGCCGCCCGCGCCGAGCTTGACGCCGCCGTAGTAGCGGGTGACGACGGCGACGACGTAGCGCATGTCGCGGCGCAGCAGCATCTGGAGCATCGGGACGCCGGCCGTGCCGCCCGGTTCGCCGTCGTCGCTCGCCTTCTGGACCGCGGCGTCGGCGCCGATGACGTAGGCCCAGCAGTTGTGGGTGGCGTCCGCGTGCTCCTTGCGGACGGCGGCGATGAAGTCCTGGGCCTCCTGCTCGGTGGCGGCCGGGGCGAGCGCACAGAGGAAGCGTGAGCGGTTGACCTCGGTCTCGTGCACGCCCGCGTGGGCGACTGTGCGGTACTCGTCCTGCATCCCGCCAGCCTATGCGCAGCGCCCACGGGCGCCCGCGCGGGAGGCGTTCACTTCTTGCGGCCGCGGGCCACCATCATGTCCGTCAGCAGCGCCGAGCCCGGTGCCAGGGCCTTCCAGGTGGTGCCGTGCCAGGCCAGTACGGCGATCGCCGAGGTCGGGAACTTCGTGCGGACCTGGTCCAGGGTGTCGTCGAGGCCGTCCCCGGCGAGGGCGAGGACGAGCTCCTCCAGACCCGGGTTGTGGCCGACCAGGAGCAGGGTCTCCACCTCGGGGGGCACGTCGTGCACGACCTCCAGCAGTTCGGGCACGTCGGCCGCGTACACGCGCGGATCGAGGTGCACCGGCGGCGGTGTGCCCCATTGGGCGGACGCCAGCTCCCAGGTGGCACGCGCGCGTGCGGCCGTCGAGCAGAGCGCGAGGTCCGGCAGACAGTCGGCGTCGGCGAGCATCCGGCCCGCGACCGGGGCGTCGCGGTGGCCGCGCGGGGCGAGCGGGCGGTCGTGGTCGGCGACGCCCTCCGGCCAGGCGGACTTGGCATGCCTGAGGACGACCAGACGGCGCAGCGGGCCGTTTCCGATACGGCCGGTCATGCCGGGGCTCCCAGGTCGCGGGTGAGGTCGAGGCCGAGGAGGCGGTCGGCATAGGCGTAAGTCTCGAAGCGGGCGCCGTCCGGCAGGTCCGGCGCGGTCTCCACCCAGCGCAGGACGCCCAGGACGCCGGGTACGTCGAGGTCGTCCTCCCAGGCGGTGCGCAGTTCTGTCTTCACCTCGTCGGGGATGGGCCGTGACGGCCGCTGTGCCCAGCCGGCGACGGCGCGGCGCCAGCGCGCGAGGGTGTCGTGGGCGTCGGCGAGGGCGGCCGTGTCGAGCCGTACGGGCACGCTTCTGCGCCGGGAGAGCAGCGCGAGGCGCAGGGCGGCGGGGTCGGCCTCCTCGGGGGGTGCCTCCGAGTGCACGGGGGCGACGGCGACCCGCACCCCGTCGGGCTCGGCACCTTCCTCGCGTACGACGTGGATGACCTGTGCCTCGCCCAGTCCCGACGCGGCGTCCCGGCCGTCCTCGAAGGGCCGGATACCGAGGGCGGCGGCGCCGGCCCGGAGCTCCGCCTGCCGTTGCTCCTCGTCGAGCAGCGCCCAGACGGGCGTACCGCCTAGTTCCAGGGCGCGGACGAGGAGATCGGCGACCAGCAGTATCCGCAGGGCGGTGACGTCGAAGCCCTCCGTATGCGCTTCGATCCGGGTCAGGCCCCGGCGGGCGGGGGCGGCGTCGACGGGCTCGCCGGTTCGGGCGTCGATGATGCGCAGCACGGAGCGAGCGTAGGCGGACGGGCCGCCGTCCGCAGCCTTCCGGCCCGGTTTCCGGACATCGTGGCGAGGGCCGGGTGTGCCGGGAGTTCGCTGGTCATCCATGGTTGTACGGCCCACGGACACGCACGACGCGTATGTCGTACCCGGGCATCGCCACCCCCTGCCGTACGGACTGCCCGCACGGTACTGCGCACCGGCCCGCCCGGACAGCAGTTCGGGCCACGACGGCCGGACGTTAACGGAGTTGTTCCTCGCCGACCGCGCGCGAGCCGCGGCCTCGTCGCAGCAGCGCCGCCGTGTACACGTCCGCCGTGGCCGCCGCGGCCCTGGCCCAGCCGAAGGAGCGGGCGTGCCGGACCGCGGCCTCGCTCATCCGGGCGGAGCGGGCCGGGTCGGCGGCGAAGCCGTACAGGGCACGCGCGTAGTCCGCCGGATCGTGCCCGGGTACGAGCACGCCGCTGGCCCCGTCCCGTACGGCCACCGGCAGGCCACCGACCGCCGCGGCGATCACCGGGGTGCCACAGGCCTGTGCCTCGACGGCCACCAGGCCGAAGGACTCGCTGTGGGACGGCATGACCAGCACGGACGCCGCCCGGTACCAGTCGGCGAGCCGGTCCTGGCCGACCGGTGGCCGGAACAGTACGACGTCCGAGATGCCGAGGCGGGCCGCCAGTTTCTGCAGTCCTTCCGGTCTGGCCAGGCCGCTGCCGCTGGGCCCGCCCACGACCGGCGCCACGAGCCTCTCCCGCAGCCACGGCCGCTCCTCCAGCAGCCGGGCCACCGCCAGGAGGAGGACGTCCGGTGCCTTCAACGGCTGTATGCGGCCCACGAACAGGGGGATCAGCGCGTCCTGCGGGAGGCCGAGGCGGGATCGTGCCGCCGCCCGTCCGGCCTGGACACCGCGGGCGTCGGGGCGGAAGCGCTCCAGGTCGACGCCGGGGTGGACGACGGCGACCCGGCCGGCGTCGGCGTCGTAGTGGCGCAGCAGTTCGGCCGCTTCCTTCTCGGTGTTGGCTATCAACCGGTCGGCGGCCCGTACGACTTGGCTCTCGCCGAGCACGCGGGCGGCGGGCTCGGGGGTGTCGCCGTCGGCCAGGTTGGCGTTCTTGACCTTGGCCATGGTGTGCATGGCGTGCACGAGCGGAACGCCCCAGCGCTCGGCGGTGAGCCGGCCGACGTGGCCGGAGAGCCAGTAGTGGGAGTGGACCAGGTCGTAGTGGCCCGGGCGGTGGCCCGCCCAGGCCTGGGTGACGCCGTGCGCGAAGGCGCAGAGCTGGGCGGGCAGATCCTCCTTGGCCAGACCTTCGTACGGGCCCGCGGCCACGTGCCGGACCAGAACGCCGGGGGCGAGTTCGACGCGGGGCGCGAGCGCGGCGGACGTGGCGCGGGTGAAGATCTCCACCTCGATGCCGATGGCGGCGAGGCACTTGGCGAGCTCCACGATGTAGACGTTCATGCCGCCCGCGTCGCCCGTTCCGGGCTGGTGCAGCGGTGAGGTGTGCACGCTGAGCATGGCGACACGGCGAGGCCGGTGGCGGGCGTCGGGCGGCCGGGGCCGGGGCGGGCCGAGCAGGGTGCTGCCGTGGGCGCGGCTGTCGTGGGCGCGGCTGTCGTGGGCGCGGCTGTCGTGGCGCTCTTCGAGCCCGGTCAGGTACTGGCTCACCTCGCCGGCCCTCCGGCCATGGCTCCGGCTCCGGCCCGCAGGTCGATGCGCTGCTCGCCCGCGTACACGTTCATGGAGTCGCCGCGCAGGAATCCGACGAGCGTCAGTCCCGTCTCCGCCGCCAGGTCCACGGCGAGGGAGGACGGCGCCGAGACGGCCGCCAGCACCGGGATGCCCGCCATGACGGCCTTCTGTGCCAGCTCGAAGGACGCCCGCCCGGACACCAGCAGAATGCTGCGGGACAACGGCAGTCGGCCCGCCTGCAGTGCGCGGCCGATCAGCTTGTCGACGGCGTTGTGCCGGCCGACGTCCTCCCGCAGGTCCAGCAGCTCGCCCTCGGGCGAGAACAATCCGGCGGCATGCAGCCCACCGGTGCGGTCGAACACCCGCTGCGCGGCCCGGAGCCGGCCGGGCAGGGCGGCCAGCAGCTCGGGGGTGACCCGGACCGGGGGTGTGTCGGCGATCGGCCACCGTGCGGTGGTCCGTACGGCGTCCAGGCTGGCCTTGCCGCACAGGCCGCAGGAGGACGTGGTGTACACGTTCCGCTCCAGCGTGATGTCGGGCAGCGGTACGCCGGGGGCGAGTTGTACGTCGACGACGTTGTAGGTGTTCGAGCCGTCCTGGGTGGCACCGGCGCAGTACACGATGCTGGCCACGTCCACGGCCCGGGCCACGACGCCCTCGCTCACCAGGAATCCGGCGGCGAGCGCGAAGTCGTCCCCGGGGGTGCGCATGGTGATGGCCAGTGGCTTGCCGCCGAGCCGGATCTCCAGTGGCTCCTCAGCCACCAGGGTGTCCGGTCGCGTGCTCGACGCGCCGTCCCGGATGCGCACGACGCGCCGTCGCTCGGTGACCCGTCCCATGTCCCACTCCCGGTTCTTTCCGTGGACGTCGTTCCCCCTCCGCACCTGGGGCGTCAACCCCGACGGCCGGTGCCCGGGCCTCAGCCGGCCTTCTTCCTCAGCACTCGATGACGTTGACGGCGAGGCCGCCGCGGGCGGTCTCCTTGTACTTGACCTTCATGTCGGCGCCGGTCTCCTTCATGGTCTTGATGACCTTGTCGAGGGAGACGTGGTGCCTGCCGTCGCCGCGCAGGGCCATCCGGGCGGCGGTCACGGCCTTGACAGCGGCCATGCCGTTGCGCTCGATGCACGGGATCTGGACGAGGCCGCCGACGGGGTCGCAGGTGAGGCCGAGGTTGTGCTCCATGCCGATCTCGGCGGCGTTCTCGACCTGTTCGGGACTGCCGCCGAGGACCTCGGCGAGACCTCCGGCGGCCATCGAGCAGGCGGAGCCGACCTCGCCCTGGCAGCCGACCTCGGCGCCGGAGATGGACGCGTTCTCCTTGAAGAGCATGCCGATCGCGCCCGCCGCGAGCAGGAAGCGGACGATGCCGTCCTCGTCGGCGCCCGGCACGAAGTCGAGGAAGTAGTGCAGGACGGCGGGGATGATGCCGGCCGCGCCGTTCGTCGGGGCGGTGACGACTCGGCCGCCCGCCGCGTTCTCCTCGTTCACGGCCATCGCGTAGAGGGTCACCCATTCCATGGCGCGGCCCGCCGGGTCGCCCTCGCTGCGCAGGGCCCGGGCCGCCGCCGCGGCTCGCCGACGGACCTTCAGACCGCCGGGGAGAATGCCCTCGCGCCCCAGCCCCCGTCCGACGCAGGCCTCCATGACCCGCCAGATCTCCAGCAGACCCGCGCGGATCTCCTGCTCGGTGCGCCACGCCTTCTCGTTCTCCAGCATCAGCGCGGAGATCGACAGGCCGGTCTCCTTCGTCAGGCGCAGCAGTTCGTCGCCGGTGCTGAACGGATGGGCCGGCACGGTGTCGTCGGGCTTGATGCGGTCCGCGCCGACCGCGTCCTCGTCGACCACGAAGCCGCCGCCCACCGAGTAGTACGTCTTCTCCAGCAGCGGCACCCCGTCGGCGTCGTACGCGAAGAGGATCATGCCGTTGGCGTGGTACGGCAGCGCGCGCCTACGGTGCAGGACCAGCTGGGTCGAGGCGTCGAAGTCGATCTCGTGGGCCGGGCCGATCTCGGCGCCGAGCAGGCGGATGCGCCCGGTACCGCGGATCCGCTCGACGTCCAGGTCGGCCTGGGCGACATCGACCGTGTGCGGCTGGTTGCCCTCCAGGCCGAGCAGCACCGCCTTGGGCGTGCCGTGGCCGTGGCCGGTGGCGCCGAGGGAGCCGAACAACTCCGCCCGGACAGCGGTGGTCTGGGCCAGCACGCCGTCCTGCTTCAGCCGGGCGACGAACATCGCGGCGGCGCGCATCGGGCCGACGGTGTGCGAGCTGGACGGGCCGATGCCTATGGAGAACAGGTCGAAGACGCTGATTGCCACGCCATACTCCGGTGGATTGGCGGGGCGTGCCGAGCGGTCACGGGCACGCCCCTGCGGGGAGGTTGCCGGTCACAGACCGGGGTACAGCGGGTGCTTGTCGGCCAGGGCCTTGACCCGGGCCTTGAGCGAGGCGGCGTCGTAGGACGGCTTGAGTGTCTGGGCGATGA
>NZ_JBHYJA010000045.1:75067-89296 GCF_042740355.1 Streptomyces sp. NPDC059010 | reverse complement strand
GAATTCAAGATGCACTTCAGCGTGGGGTCGGCGACCACCGACACCGAAGGCACCGAGCCCACCTCCGACGAGCCGTCTGAGCAGGGTGCGGAACCGCAGTCGGACGGCACCAAGCCGGCCTCGTCCGACGCCGAGGACGACACCGACCTCGCCGCGACCGGTGGCGACATGGGCAACTCCCTGTCGATCGCGATCGGCGCTCTCGCCCTGGCCGTGCTCGGTGGCGCCATCCTTATGAAGACCCGCCGCAAGCGCGCCGCGTCGTCCCACCGCGCACGCTGAGGTCGGGGGTGCCCAAGACACGGTGACTTCGGGCGCCACGGCCAGTGACGATGGTCCGGCGCAGCACCCCTCCTGCTGCGCCGGACAGCACTCAGGGCTTGGGTGTTGGCCGTGTGGGCCGAGAGTGTGGGGCCCACACGGCTGGTTTTCTCGGCAGGAGCAGTCAGCGAGACGCTCTCGCCAGTGATCACTTCCAGAGTCGCTGCAGAGCACACCCCCGGTGGCAGGTTCAGCCAGAGCGGGTCGACAAGGAGACACCTGGTACATGTACTCGCGAATTCATCCGCAGCCTGGATGTCCACTACAGACCGACGTTGGACCGCCTGTAACGCCCGGAATGCCCGGATCTGCTGCACGGGTGGCGGGACAGGGGCGACAATACTCGGACCCGAATTCGACCCGGGCGGTTTGTTCAGCATGTAAACATGGCCTCTGACCTGCGGAAATAAAGAGCGGCAGACGAGTCAGGCTATACGCCGGGTTTTCCTGACGCACCTTTCTGACCTGCGGCTTCGTGGTTCGGATCGGCTGTGACCTGCTAGGTCGGGTTGCAGAGGCGACCGGAGGCAGTCAGAGGAAACCGCTCTGATTCGACCCCGATTCGAACCGAGCTGCTCGGAGCCAACCAGAGGCAATCGCCCTCCGTCTTGGTCCGAGTCGGCCCAGGTCAGACGGCGTTGATCAGGCTGTGAACCCGCTGATGGCACTCGGAATGGATCTCGGTCGAGCCGCGATGGGACGCCTGCCTCCAGCATCGGAGCCAGGCATACGAATGCCTCCAGGATGGCCATCCTGGAGGCATCGCTGGCACCGATTGGAGGTCGGTACCGGACACCACCCGTGGTTTTAGCGGGCCTGGGTGGCGTCTCTGTCCTTGCGGGACGGCTCCACAGTGCCACACACCACCCACCAGACATCCGCATCCCGACGAGCAGTTCACCCAAGCGAGCGACCAGGCGTTTACAGCCTGCCTCAGGCTGCTTCTGATCTCGTCCTGCTCGGAGACCTCACCGGCCGCTACGCGGCAGGCAGTTACAGCAAGCTCGGCGTCGACGGCCAGAGCGTGTCCCTGCGTGAGAACCGTCAGGGCGCGGCCGAGCACGGGCACCGGATCACGGCAGCCATCGCCTGCCATGTCGCTCGCGCCGGCGGCACCGTCGACCAGCTGACGCAGCTGTTGATGCACCCTGAGCACGGAGGCGGGCGGCACGCCCGGAGCATCGCGCTGCGATCGGGGCAATCACGTGCCCTGGCGTACATCGGCCGGGTATGGGCCAGCGCCTCAGCTGTCGTCAGCGGCACGACGATGCTGGAATCGCGGCACCACGCATACGAGGTTCTCGCCGCGCTGCGCGACCGCATCGAGACGACGCCCTGGCGTGGGGAACGTGGGCGGACCGCGCTGCGGGTCCTGCGGGCGCATCTGAACTTCGCCGAGATCGCGGGCGGTCCCCTGCACCACGCCAGCGAGCGGCAGACCGCAGAGGAAGCGGGGATATTCCGCACCACCCTCCGGGTCGTCTACGAGACCGTCCTCAAACCACGGGGCTGGCTGCGACGTCTGCGCATCGGCCACGGCCGCGAAGGCTCGACCTGGTACCTCACCGAGGGCAACGCTGGCCGCCACAGCATCCCCGTAGCGCAATCTCGTTTTCGAACCACTCAGTACCCCCCCGACCTGGCACTTGAGGAGTGGCCCACCCCTGAGACGGGCACAACGGCCGACCTCGACTCCACCGTCATCGGCCGTCTGATGGGCCACGACGCCTTCGCCCACCGCGGTCTCGGCAGCCCCGCACTGGTGATCATCGGTGCACTGCACGCCCGCGCGGCGCAGACGGTCGCCGAGCTTGTCGGCTCGTCCTCCGTTTCCCGCGCCACCCTCTACCGCGCCTTGCGGCGCCTGGCCGACCACGGCCTCGTGCACCACAGCGGTGAGACCTGGACCCTGGCACCTCGCGCTCTGGAGGGCTTCGGTGACCGCCCTCTGGAGGCTGCGGCCGAAGAGATCGCCAAACCGGCCCGCGGCTGGGACGCAGTCGCGACGCGGCATGGAACCGCGGGCGTTGCGTCCCGGCGCAAGGCGGTGCACGCCGCCGAGCGCGCGGCGTACCGGGAAGCGCTGGAGCGGCTGTCGGAGCACCGCAGCAAGGCCGTGGTGATCGTCCGCGACGGACGTCAGGTGCTGGTTCCCGCGCCACGCCCCGACGAGATTCCCGCCGCTTGGCACGCCCCGGACGGCTGTGTCCTCGATCCGGTCACCGGCCGTGCCGCTCCCGACTGGCGGATCGCCACCGATGGACGGCTGATCCTCATCACCCCTGCCGACCAGCGCAGTTACGACGAGCTGGCCGCCGCCCATGCCGAAGCCCGCAGCGAATGGGAGTCCGCAGCGTGAACCCACCCCCTCGACCCACGGCGGATCACGACGATCAGGTCACCGCGCAAGCACTGCGGGAGCAGTACGAGTCCGGTTCCACCGTGGACCAACTCGTGGCGAGCAGTGGCCTGTCGTACGGCACGGTCCTCAACCGGCTGCACGAGGCCGGGACCGTGATGCGCTCCTCGTGGCAGACGCGCAGGCTGCGCGACGGGCAAGCCCGCCGCAACCTCGCGGCCCGTCTGCGCCGCCTCTACGAGCAACAGGGCGCCACGCTCGCGGAGTTGGCTGCGGCGGGGTCGGTGACGCGACGTGTGGCTCGGCGGCTGCTGATCGAGGCCGGGGGCACGCCCCGCACCACCCAGCAGACGCTCCGTATCCGCTCCGCAGCCAGTACCGCACGGCGGATGAAGCTCGCGAAGTCCCTGCGGACTCGGTACGAGGCCGGCGCCACCGTGCCGGACCTCGCCGCGGAATGCAACTACTCCATCGGCACCGTCTACCGGCTCCTTCACCAAGCGGGCACCCCCATGCGGCCCAAGCACCACCACGGCCCGGCCCGCACCCCAAGGAAACGGTCATGAGTGCCCCCGCACGGGTCCCCGGCCGGGCCCGACAGACCGCGGGACCGATGGCAGGCCATCCCGGATACGGCGTTGCTCGGGGTCCTCCTTCGCCTGCGCTCAGCCGCCACCGAACGTCGGCCTTCTCGCCGACGCACGCAAGTCAACGCACCTTTCCCGATTCAGGAGATCAAGCACACGTGAGTGAGAACACCCGTACCAAGACCCTGGCCGCGGCCACGGCCAGCGCCTGGGACGCCTTCGTCATCGTGGTCGGCATGCTCAAGGGCGGCACCGGCAAGACCACCTCCGCCTGGTTCATCGCCCTCTACTACGCCGTCGTCCTCGACCTGCCCACCTTGCTGTTGGACGCGGACGCCACCAGCCAGTCCGCCTACGACTGGTTCAAGGTCGCCCAGGCCGCCGACTTCGAGATCCCCGCCAACCTGGTGGTCGAGCGCTACCCGTTCGACGACATCGCCGAGTACATCCGCACCAAGCGTGCCGAGTTCGGCGCGATCGTGGTCGACGCCGGAGGCGGCAGCGCCCGCATCTTCCACGAGGCTGTTACCGAGGCGAACCTGCTGCTCGTGCCAGTCGCCCCCACCAAGATCGAGCGCCGCAAGCTCGTGGCCACCTTCGACGAGGCCGAGCGCGCCGCCGCCCGGAACGAGCAGAGCGTCACCGCCCATGTGGTGATGGTCAAGGCCGACGACCGCACCAGCCTGCCCGGCCGGGCGAAGCAGCAGCTGCTGGAGCCCGCCGAGGGCGAGGGCATCGGCCCGGACCGCGACGAGCCGTTCCCGCTCGCCGAAACCACCATCCACTCCTGGGTCCACTACATGGAGGCCTTCGGCGAGATCCCCACCGAACTGAGCGAATACGCCAACCTGATGAAGGAACTCACCTCATGAGCGAGAAGAACGAGAGGCCGAAGCCGCCGGCCCGCCGCACCGGCGGGCGCGCCCTTGGCGGGGCCAAGAAGACGACCCCGCCGCCCCCTCCCCCAACCGCCGAGCTCACCCCCGAGCAGTTCGCCGCCGAACAGGCCACCGCGCAGGGCGAAGCGGCTGGTGCTGGTACACCGCGGGTTCAGCACGCTCCTGCGGCCGCTGCTTTCGAGGCACCGGCTCAGGATCTGACAGAGACCGTCGAGGCTGCCGAGGCGGGGACGGAATCCGCCGACGGGCTGGCCGAGCGGCAGCCGCCACCGGTGGTTTCGGCTCCCCAGTCTGGAGTGCTTGGGAGGCAGCCCAAGCAAGCAGCCGAACCCGGTGGGCAGCACAGCCCGTCCCACGCCGCGTCCGCAGTTTCTGGCACGGCACCGACCGCCGAGGTGGCCATCCGCCCGGCGGTCCCTCCGGCGGCGGCCGGTACGGCGTTCCCGTTCAGGCCTGACGGTCCTGCACCCCATCAGGCGCAGGACGCTCGGGCGCAGGAGGCGCCCAGTGAGGGGGCACCGTACGCCCACGGTCCCGGTCGTCCTGAGAACATCCCCGAGGCCGCCGTCGTCCTCAATCAGCGCATCATCACGCGCGAGAGTCTCGACTCGTCGGTCCCCGCCGCGTTGAAGCTGAAGAAGCGAATCAAACGCTTCGCACTGGACAACGAACTCGACCACCTGCCCATCGGCGACATCGTTTCCGTCGCGCTGGACGAGTGGCTCACCGCCCGCGGGTTTTGAACCCGCCCGCAGTACACGAGGCGGCCGCCCCCATGTCGGGGTGCGGCCGCCCCCGCCGCCTATTCCAATAGCCCAGTAGGCGGATAGCTATCCGCCTAGCCAGACCGACCGGAGCAGCTCTCGTGCCTGATCGCTCCCCCTATGCCACCCGACTACGTGAAATCGCCGACGCCCTCGACGCCGAGTTCCAGCCATCCGACGACGTCCTCACGCCGCACGCCGACACCATGGACGTCATCAGTAACCGGCAGACAAAACGCGGGCAGCTCAACTACGCCGTCCCCGAGGTCCTCCAGTTCCAGCGCCGCATCCGGCGCTGCAACGCCGACACCGACATCCCTCACGGCGACATCGTCGCGCTCGCCCTCGACAGCTGGCTGCGCGCCAAGGGCTATCCGCCTGATTCGAAGGACGAGAGACGAAAGGGGCTGGACGTCAGTGGACAGTGACGATCAGGTTGCTCCAGCTGCGTTCCCCATGAGGGCCGGTGTTACTTTTGTGCGGTTTTGGGGAGCTAGGGCCGCCGTCTGTGTTCCAGCAGGGAGACCACTCGTCCGCTCGCCTGCTGGCGGCTGTCTGGCGACGGCGCCGGGGTAGGCGATTCACTGTCCGGCGTCCGGGCCGTCACCGTGCGGAACAGCTCCGTCGGCATGCGGCACTGGGTCACCAGTTGAGACTCGTCGATGCCTTCTTGCGTCAGCAACTCCACAGCTCTTGGCAAGAGGGACGGCTGCTCGATAGCGCTGATCAAGCCCGGCTCGTTCCGGCGCCAACCACGGGCTGAAATGGTCGTCATGGCGTTGCGGTAGGACGTGTCGCTGAGTCTGCCGAGCCATCGCGCACGGTACAGAAGTGCCTGGATGCTGACGCCCCACTGCTCTTTGAGCCGGGCCAGTGTCTGCCAGGCGGTGCCGCCCATGGCGGCAGGAAGCAGATCTCGGATCTGGTCGGCCGGCATGAGCAACTCGGCGGCGAAGCGATGGGCTTGGGCCTCAACGAGGCGCCCGCCGGGCTCTGCGTCGCTGTGCATCATCAGGTGTCCCAGCTCATGCGCGACGTCGAAGCGCTGCCGATAGTAGTCCCGCTTGATTGGGTTGAGGACGACCACGGGGCGCAGTTTGCTGTCGAACGAGTAGGCGTCCACTGACGCTGTCTGCGGGGGGCTGAAGACCACGAGCACGCCGTGGTTCTCCAGCATCCTGACGATGTGTCCGGCAGGTCCGTCCCCCATCGCCCACTCCTGGCGGAGGAGTTGAGCGGCACGTTCCGGACCGTCGCCGTCTGGGTCGTCCACTGGCACGGGGTAGCTGGGAACGGCAGGATCCGGGAACTCGACGTGCCGTTCAAGGCTGTTCGTGATGTCCACAGCGAGCTGGCCGTAGGCGTAGGCCTGGTCTCGGGCCAGCTGGCTGGTGGAGCGGAGCGAGCGGAAGTGCGGTGCCGTGCAGAGGGCAGCGACATCCTCTGCACGAATCGCGAAGAACCCCGGGTCGACTGACAGACTCAGTGCCAGTTGCGCCACGGCGGCGGCTGTCGGCCGTTTGGCTCCGGACTCCCAGGCCGCCACCGCGGTTGGGCTTTTGTCGACCAGAGCGGCTAGATCGCTTTTGCGCAGGCCCGCCAGGTGCCTCGCCATTTTGAGGCGGGCACTGTCGAAGAGCGCGGCGACCTCCGCCGCTCGGTCGAGCGTAGACGTACGAGAACTCACCCTTCACCACTAGCACGGTTGCCTGGGCGTTCTTCCATGGGCCGGCGCAGGCGAACGGGTGCATCCGGCACGGTGCTCGGCCCGGTCGGCAGCGGCGTGTCATCCGTGCGGCGTCCACCGTCTGACGGCGGCGTGCTGAGGATGTCGTGCCGCCAGTGCCATGCCTGTCCCCCGCCGGTATTGAGGCGAGGGCGCCCGAGAACCAGTTCAATCCGTCCGCTGAGGGGGTCGAGACTGTGGGCCACGACGTACGTTTCGAGGTCCAGTTCCGGCTCTGTCGCCAGCATCTCCAGGCCGCCGAACTCCTCTGCCTCCAAGCCTTCGAACAGTGAGGGCTGCGGTGGCTCGGGGGTGCGCTGCCTGGCTACCTGCTGCTTGGTCGGGCTCTTCCGGGGCCATGGCAGCCGGTCAAATTCTCCGAAGTCACATGAGGCGAGCAGGAATCGACGCTCAGCGTGCGCCCAGCCGGGGCTGCCGTTGAGGTCGGCTCGTCGCACCAGCCCCGCATCCAGATGCGGCATGGTGTCGACGTCCCGTTCGGACAGCTGGTCGTACAGCAGGTCAAGGTCGGCGTCGTCGTTGCCGGAACGCACCGCATAACGCTCACAAGCGAACACACGGTCGAGGCGGTCACGGAACAACGTGTACCTGAGGTTGCCGAGCAAGGCCGCGTCGTGGCCGTCGGCCTCGGAGTACGTCTCCAGAGCCCGAGCGGTAGCCGCCAGATACGCCCAGCGCGCGCCAGCCAGGAGACCGGCGTCGCCGAACTCCGCGATGACATCCTGGTGTTCACTCACGATGAGGAAGTTACACCATAGCCAGCATTTTGTGCGCCAGAGTGAACCACTCCGGCGTGTCAAGGGGAGCGAAGCGCACCTTCCTGTCCTGCCAGCCGGCGATTCGACGGCTCCCACGACCAAGTGACACTGAAGCCCGAAGCTGTCGGTGTGAGGGCACCGGGCATGGTAGAAACCGATCGCCCCGGCGTACACCACGTCCGGCAACAACGCCGGGACTACATTCGGAGTACCCGTGCTTGACCCATGGATGAAGACGATGCTCATCGCGGTGATTACCGCGATGGTGACCACCTTCGCGTTGTCGCGGTTCGCTCCGCGTCTTGAGGCCAGGTCGGTCCGGATCAAGGCGGCTTGGGCCGCGCGGGATGCCTTCTCGGGACACCTCCTGACGATCCTTTCTGCCACAGCCCGACTGGAGAATGTGAACCCCGACGAGGCAGATGAGCCACTGCGCGGCCGGATGCAGGGCGAATGCGACCGCTGGGCGGCGCAGGTGGAGGAGTCGACCCGTTATCTCATCGACCACGCCGAGCAATACGTGTTGACCTACCCCTCGCGGCCACTGGACCTGCATGGGCTGATGACAGGGTTCGTTGTGGCCGCGCGCGGTGTGTGGCTATCTGACCTGCCGCTCCAAGAGCGTGCCCGCCGCGTCGGAGCGCTCGCTGCGCCGGCGCAAGGAATCTTCTTCGCGAAGAAGTCGTACCGTGTACTCCACCTCGCCGACGACCGCCAGCGTCTGCGGGAACTGCTGCAGGCCATCAACGAACCGACCCCGCCCCTGGCCCCCGCTGCGGACTGAATCTGCTCCCATAGGCGGCTCGGGCACCGCGCCAGCGCCGACACCCGCCTCACCCCTTCCGCCTGGTGAACTCTAGGTCTTTCCCCGGCCCGTTGCGCGATACCCTCCCTTCTCATGGCGGACCCGTTCCTCGCAGCCCTCGACGAGGCCACTCGAACCGTCATCGCGCGCGTCCGAGGCGAACCCCTTGCTGCAGCCACAACGACCGTGAGCACCGCGATCGCCCGCACCTACTGTTGCGTCCCAAACTGGAGTCTGCGCGTGCTCAATCTGCGCAACACCCCCGCCTCCGGTGCTGGCGAACTGAACTGCATCGTCTGGCAGAGACCAGAGGAAAGAGACACACGTGCACATCGCTCGCCCCCGGCCATTGCCCACCCTGAACTCCTTGACTCACGAATGGAACACAGCCCGAAACACGGGCAGGGGATGGCCTCTGTTCCTCGATGCGGTCCAGATTGAGGGCCTGCGCGGCTGGAACGGGGAAAACATCGAATTTCGGTTCCCGGTTGTCGCCATCGCTGGAGAAAACGGCGCAGGCAAGAGCACAGTCCTTAAAGCCGCAGCTGCTGCTTACACCGCCGAGCAGAGCGGCGGAGCGACCTTCTACCCCGACGACTTCTTTCCCAACACTCCCTGGGAAACGGTTCAGGGCGTGACTCTGACCTATCAGATCCGCAGGGGCAGCAAGATCGATACTCAGACTTTGCGCAAGCTCACCAGCCGCTGGCGGGGTATGCCTGACCGCTTTCCTCGTCCTCTGTACTTCCTCGACATCAGCCGCACCCAGCCTGTCAACACCCAGATCGGCTACGGCAAGGCTGCCACGCAGGCCAACTTCACCGCTGCAGTTACCCCGTTCAGTGAAGCGGACCGGAGTCTTCTGTCCCGGATCATGAACAGGCCCTACACAGCCAGCGGCATGGCCACGTACCAGAACAAGCAAGTTGGCGTTTTGGACACGGGCGCAGGCGAATACTCCAACTTCCATCAAGGGGCTGGCGAGGATGCAACCGCCGACCTTGTCGAGCTACTCCGTGCCGCTCCCGACCGTTCACTGATCATCATCGATGAGGTTGAAGCCTCGCTTCATCCTCGGGCTCAGCGGCGGCTCATGGCGGAACTCTTCCAGATCGCCGAAAAGCGGAAGATGCAGTTCATCCTCTCCACCCACTCTGCGACGATCATGGAACAGCTACCTACTGAGGCCCGCGTGTACATCCAGACCCATCGCGGAGGAGGGCGCGATGTTCTTTATGGCGTGACCGCCAAGTTTTCTATGTCATTGATGGACGATATAGATCACCCAGAGCTTGTGCTGTTCTGCGAGGACGACTATGCGGGCGTTCTGATCGATGCTTTGATCAACCACGAAGATCCCGATCTCGGCCGCCGGGTCGAAATCCTTGCTGTAGGCGCCGCCTCCACGGTGACTACCCTGGGCGGCCTCGCGGAACACGGACGCCTTCCAGGCGTGTCGCTCGGGGTACTGGACGCCGACCAGCGTGCCGAGACGGGCTGTATCACTCTTCCTGGGTCCCAGGCCCCAGAAAAGGAGGTGTTCGACGCGCTGGACGAGCCCGCGTGGGAAAAGGTAGCCATGCGTCTGGATGTAAGAGCAGGTGAACTACTGCAAGCCGTTGACGACGCACGGCAGATCGATAACCACCACGCCTGGACCCGCCGCGTGGCCGAGCGCCTGGGGCCCCGCGTGCGCACTGATCGGGTTTGGGAAGCCATCGCCGCGGTTTGGGCAAAGGACAGCGTGGACTCCCAGGAGCGCGCCTCATTCGTCAGCTCAGTCCAACAGCGCCTGCTCAGCCAGCCCTGACGCTCCCCCTGGAGCGCGACGAGCTGCTTCCGTGGGATCGGGATAGCTGGCTGACTACCGCCAGCACCAAACGCTGTAATGACAAATATCTCGTGCGGCTACGGCGCGGCAGCTTCCTCAGCCTTCTTGATCGCGGGGGCCGGATACTTCGACACGGCCCGGACTTCCGCCTAGGGCATGACCGACTGGACGTAGTTGACGGCAACTCCTCTGGGATACGACCGATCGTCGCCTACACGACAGCGAAGGAGCAGGGGTCCTCTTCACGCATCAGCTTTCGCCCTGGGAAGCCGCACAGCGTTGTCAGTGACCGCGTATACGCTCCCCCGGTGATTATTGATCGTGGCGCTCGCGTCGCCCCTCCCCGCTACCCGGACCGTACCGTACGCAAATAAATCGGTGACGCGTTGGGCAAGGCTGACGAAGCCGACCTGCTCGCTGCGTACCTGTGGGTACACGAGGTCTCCATCGGCCGCGAAGGCTGCACCGCATTGCGCAGGCACGCAGATGCCCTCCGCAAGAATCTTGAAAAGCTTGAGGAGCTCAAGAGCGGCTCACACTTTCGTGGGCGCACCTGGGACTTCACCCGGGTCGAACTTGATTCGGTCTTCGACGCGTTTGCCAAAACGATAAACGAAGAACTCGACCTCATCGGAGGCTGCTTGCAGCAGGCCAGCCTTGCCTTCGAGGAACTCAGCAGGCTTCCCGAGGAAGACCTGTCCACGCTCTACGCTCCAGGCCGTGTCGATTCCCCGCTGAACACCATCACGGAACAGTGGGACGAGATCGCGCCCAGCGCAGAACGCTTTGAAACCATGCATCAACGAACGCTCGTAAAGATCGACCGTTTGGCAGCTGTCGATGACCGACGGAACCTCTTCGCCCAGGGCAAGGAGAGCTACTCCTTGCGGCGTATCCAGGAGTTTGACGGCAAGGACTTCGAGGTTCTCGTCGCGTGGCTCACCCATCGCGACGGAATGAAGGTGATCCGGCAGCATGGCGGTACCGGGGACCGGGGTGCGGACGTCATCTCTGAGACCCCGGATGGCCGGCGATTGGTGGTGCAGTGCAAGCAGACCAGCAGGGCAGCCAGGCAGACTGTGACTAGTACGAACGTCCAGACGTTCAATGGGACCGCTCGCCTTGAGCACAAGGCTGACATCGCTCTGATGGTCACCAACGGCACCTTCTCCGAGCCGGCTCGCGACTTCGCCAACGATCACGCGATCCACTTGATCGGCGCAACGGAGCTGGAACGCTGGGCTACATGGGGCGACTCCCTGTATGAGGTCGTGGGCATCTCTCAGGCCGGCGCCCTTTGAGGCATCAGCCTGATCACGCTGCTCCGGGACGGGCCCGGGGGCACGGGTCCGTTGGCCGCCTGATAGCTCTCTTGTGGTGGCCAGTGCTGGTCGCGAGGTCGCGCTGCGCTGGAGTGGCAGATGCGGGTACCGTCTATGCCCTCAGCAGGGGCGATGAGGGGGACGCGTGACATCTCACGTGGTGTCGTATGCGCTGGATGCCGACACGGTGGTCCAGTTCGAGATTGAGTCAACGGAGGACTGGCAGCAGGTCAGTGTCGATCAGGTCGTGAGCCGTGTGGATGAGGCTGCCCGGCCAGCGGTGGAGGCAGCGCAGCGGGTTTTGGCGCAGATCGTTGCGCTGCGTCCGGCCGAGGTAGAGGTGTCCTTCGGCATCAAGGTCAACGGTACGGCCAACTGGCTGGTGGCCAAGGCCGCGTCGGAGGCGAACTTTGGGGTAAAGCTCACCTGGCGTCCGAGTGCCGGTGGGAGCGAGGGCGAGGGCGGCGCGTCGGCATGACCGGGCAGCGCCGGCCGGGCGTGCGCCCGCCGTCGGATGTGTGGGTGGCGGCCATTCACCAGGCGGCAAATACCGCGCTTCCGCTGGGGTCTGGGTTCCTCATCGACACGCGGCGGGTACTCACCTGCGCTCATGTCGTCCATGACAAAGGCGACGTGCGTAGTGATTTGTGGGTGACCTTTCCTAAGGCGGATGAGCTGATGCATCTGCGGGTGCCGGTCGAGCAGGTGGTGGCTCCGCCGACGGATCAGCAGGACGTCCAGGACGTGGCGGTCTTGGTGCTAGGGGAAGAAATCGCGCCGGAGTATGTCGCGCGGCTAAGGCGCCCGGCGGCCGGTGACCTGGTGGACCGGTCGTGGTGGTCGTTTGGCTTTCCCGACGGCGTCTTGGGCAACTCTGCCGATGGCAGTGTCGGTGAGGCGCTTGGATTTGGCTGGGTGCGCCTGGACACTACCTCGCGCTATCCGGTCCGGCCGGGCTATAGCGGTGCTGCGTTGTGGTCGGCCGACTACGACGCTGTGGTGGGCTTGGTGGGGCAGGCACGCCGCGATTCGGGCGATGCGCGGGCGTTAACGCTCAAGACGGTTGACTTGGTGCTGCCGGAGCAAAAGCTTCGCTTGTTGACGGACTGGTCGGTGGAGGCGGCTGGGGATGCGGCGCTCTCGGCGTGGGGGTGGACGCTGGCTGGGGATGCGGAGTCGGGCCGGCATTGGCGTCCACGGGCGCGGGGGGTCAGCACGGATGCTGAGCGCGGCTTTCGCTTCCGCGGCCGCGGTGCGGCGTTGACGGCGGTCGTTGAGTGGATGACGACGCGGGAGCGGGATCGACGCCAGGTGTTGGTAGTGACCGGCTCTCCCGGGGTGGGCAAGTCCGCGGTGTTGGGTCGGGTGGTGACGACCGCTGACGCCCAGATCGCAGCAGCCTTACCCGCGGAGGATTGCGGCGTGCGGGCGCCGGTGGGGTCGGTGGCGTGCGCCGTTCATGCCCGCGATAAGACGGCGGTGGAGGTGGCGCGTGAGATCGCTACCGCGGCCTCTGCCCGCTTGCCTGAGCAGGTCAAGGAGTTGCCGGATCTGCTGCGCGAGGCGTTGGGGAAGGATGACCGCGGGAGTTTTTGCGTGGTGATTGACGCCCTGGATGAGGCGACTACGCCCCAGCATGCGCGTGTGATCTTGCAGACGGCGATCTCCTTGGCGGAGACCTGTGCGGATTTGGGTGTGCGGGTGCTGGTGGGCAGTCGCCGTGTGGATGATGCGGGAGATCTCCTGGCGCCGTTCGCAGGTGCGCTGAAGACCATTGATCTGGATGTGCCGGAATTCTTCGCCCCAGATGATCTTGTTGCTTATGCGTTGGCGACGTTGCAGTTGGTGGGTGACGAGCGGGTCAACAGCCCGTATCAGGACGATCAGGTCGCGGCGGCGGTGGCGCAGCGCATCGCCGCGATGGCGCAGGGAAACTTCCTGATTGCTGGGCTGGTGGCCCGCTCGCATGGCATGCATGACCAAGAGGCGATCGCGGTGGAGCAGCTGCGTTACACCTCGACGGTAGAAGCGGCGCTGCGGGACTATCTCTCCCGGCTGCCTGCCCTGCAGGGGGTGCCGGCGCAGGATTTGTTGACCGCGTTGGCGTATGCAGAGTCTCCCGGGCTCACGCTGTCTTTGTGGCAGCGGGTCGTGCAGGCCATGACGGGGCAGGCGGTGGACGAGGGCGCACTGTTTGGCTTCGCGCGGTCGGCGGCCGCCAACTTCCTGGTGGAATCGAGTGATAGTGCGACTGCCTCGGGCAGTTTCCGGCTTTTCCATCAGGCCCTGAATGAGGCCCTGTTGGCGCCCCGTGCCACGGCAGCGTTGTTGGTGCACGATGAGCGCACTATCGCGCGTGCCTTGATGGATACTGCCAGCGGCTCTTCGTGGGCGACGGTGTCTGATTACGTGTTGCGTTCGTTGCCGGGGCATGCGGTACGCGGCGGCATCATCGATGAGCTGCTACAAAATGATGCCTATGCGCTCTATGCCGACTTGCGGCGGCTGGTGCCGGCAGCGAAGGCGTCCCTTTCGCCCGCCGGGCGGGCCAGAGCTCGCCTGTTGCGTAAGACGCCACAGGCGTTGGAAGCGGGCCCTCGACAGCGGATGGCGCTGTTCACCGTTACCGAGGCGCGCGAGCAGCTGGGACGGTCGTTTCGCGATCGGCGGGCGTCTGCTCCCTATCGGGCGGTGTGGGCGGTGGGGGCGCCGCATGCTGAGGACATCGTGTTGGAGGGGCACACCGCCTGGATTAACGCTCTCTGTCCGGTGCCGGTGGGCTCCAGGATGCTGCTGGCTAGTGCCAGCAACGATCACACTATCCGCCTGTGGGATG
>NZ_JBHYJA010000045.1:36510-74969 GCF_042740355.1 Streptomyces sp. NPDC059010 | reverse complement strand
TGCCGATACCGGGGAAACGGTGCGGATACTGACCGGACACACCGGCCCCGTCCGCGCCTTGGCCTGCCTCACCCACCGCGGCCGCACGCTGCTCGCCAGCGCCGGCACCGACCACGTCATCGGCCTGTGGGATCCGGTCACCAGCCATCGGATGCGCACCCTCACCGAGCACAGCGCGTATATCAATGCTTTGTGTGAAGTGCGGGTGGGTTCCAGGATGCTGCTGGCTAGTGCCAGCAACGATCACACTATCCGCCTGTGGGATGCCGATACCGGGGAAACGGTGCGGATACTGACCGGACACACCGGCCCCGTCCGCGCCTTGGCCTGCCTCACCCACCGCGGCCGCACGCTGCTCGCTAGCGCCGGCACCGATGCCAGGATCCGTTTGTGGGATCCGGCCACCGGCCAGGCGGTGCGAGTTCTTGCCTCGGAAGGGGTGTGGATCAACGCGTTGTGTCCCGTTGTGGTGGGTCAGCAGATGCTGTTGGCCAGTGCGGGCAATGACCAGGTGATACGCCTGTGGGACTGGCAGGCGGGCGTCCTCGTCCGCACGGTCGAGCAGCACACCGATTGGGTGCGTACCCTTACGTCGTTCCGGGTGGGTCGGCGCTCTGTGATGGCTAGTGCAGGGCACGACACTGCTGTGCGCTTGTGGGAGGGCAGCAGTGGTCAGATCGTGCCCGGCGGATTTGAGGGCCACACCGACTGGGTGACCAGCGTGTGTGTTCTGGCGTGGGGCGAGCACACGCTGTTGGCCAGCGCCGGCAATGACAGCGCTATTCGGCTGTGGGATGTCCAAGCCGGACCGCCCATGCCTGCTGTTGATCAGGGTGGGGCGGTCACGGCGGTATGTGCGATGACCGTCCACGGCAAGACCTATGTGGCTTCGGCTGAAAGTGATCACCGGGTACGTGTGCGTGATGTCGCCACCGGCGAGGTCGTCACGGTGCTTGAGGGGCATGCTGACTGGGTCCGCACCCTGTGTGTCATGCCTATCGGCGAGGAACCTCACCTGGCCGCCGGGGGCGACGATGGCCGCATCCTGGTCTGGGACACCGCACGGGCAACGATCCTGCGCACCCTGCCCGGTCACGATGACGCTCTGACCGGGCTGTGCCCCGTGAGGGTAGGCGGACGCACGTTGTTGGCCAGTGCCAGTAGTGACCGCACGCTGCGGCTGTGGGATCCGGCCACCCACGCACATTGCCTGGCCCAGGAGTCCTTCGACAGCGCCATCGCGGCCTTGTCTACCGTCATAGTTGAAGGCCAGCAGCTCGTGGCCGCCGGGTTCGAGGACGGCTCAATTGTCCTGTGGGATCCCGAGCATCGCCGCACACTGCGGGTCTGGCCAGCCCATGGTGAGCCCATCACGGCGCTGACTACTGTGTCCCTACAAGGGCAGCCCTTGCTGGTCAGCGCCGGCGATGATCGCATCATCCAGGTGTGGGATCCCACCACTGGTCAGGCACGCCAGCGTCTTGACGGACACTCCGACAAGATCACCACTTTGACGGCCGTGACTCATGGATCGCGTGGTCGCCTCATCTCCGCCAGTGACGACCGCACCCTCCGAGTGTGGGACCTGCAGGCATCCCACTCGACCATCTCCATCACGGTGCACTCCCCCGCCTGGGATGTGACGTCCAGTGGTGACCTTGTCGTAGTGGGACTCAGCGATGGCCTGCTCGCCTTGGCACTCGAGTGAGGCGCTCTCCCTGCCCGCCCCGCCATCGCCCCGTTCCATGGAAGGGTTGAGACCCTCGTGGCGCCACGACGGGCAGCCGACCGATGTCGGAGGAAACAGAGGGGGGCCACCATGCATCAATGCGCACCACCGTCACGCAACAGCAGTGAGGGAGGGACGGCTATGCCGGGCGAAACGAGGAGCGGTTCGATGAGGCCCCGTGTCAACGCCAAAGAGCGCTTGCCTCCACGATCCCTCGCCGTCGGTCGTGAGTGCAGGGATGGCCGCACGCAGCAGGGCCAGCGCGCATGAATAAGGACATCGACGCACTGTATGAGACGTTTCGGCTCGTGCTGGAACTGTCCCAAGCCACAGCCCGTCTGGAACAGTTCAGTCTGGAGCCGGCTGAGATTGACGAACTGTGTGAGCGCCACGCGCGGCGCGCGGCGCGCGACGAGCACCAGGCACCGGTGCCTGCGCAGTCCTACCCCGGACACACCACCTGGTATGCGGGCCCGCGCGAGGGCGACGTGTATTGGCCTGCGCTCTTGCGTCAGCTCGGAGGCGCGGCGTTTGCAAATGAGGCGCTCACGGGCCTGGATGATGCGTCCTCGCGGATCGTGGCGAATCTGCAACATCCCAAAGAGCCCTCGTTTTCCGCCCGCGGTCTGGTGCTGACATACCCTCAATCCGGTGCCATTACAAACATCGCGGCAGTGATCTCCAAGGCAGCCGACCGCGGATACCGGCTCTTCATTGTCCTGGCTGGCATCCATAATGTGTTTCGCGAACAAGTACACCAGCGCCTGACACGGCAGCTCGTCCAGCCACATCCCGATCGCTGGGTAGAACTGACCACGAGCCAGCAGGAATACACGTCACCGCTCAACGCGCTGCCAAGTCTGGGCAGCGGAATGCCTATGCTCTGCGTAGTGAAGAAAAACGCGACCGTGCTCGGCAAACTCGCTCGCTGGCTGGCGCAGGCCTCTAGTCTCCTCCACGAGTACCCTGCGTTGATCATTGATGTGGATGCCGATCTGCCGTCCGTAGCATCGACCAACATCAATCCCCGTGTCGGCGACATGCTCCACATCCTGCCGCGCTCGGCCTACCTGGCGTACACCAGCAGCCCTCTGACGAGTCTTCTCCTTGAGCCAGGTGCGACAGATCTTTTCCCCAAGGACTTCATCGTCGCGCTACCGCGGCCGCCTCACTACACCGGAACCGAAATTCTCTTCGGCCACGGCACGAGTGAACATGACGACCCGGAACAGGACGACGACGGATACGACATGATCCGGTTGATCCCTGACCAGGACATCAGCGACCTACGGCCCGCCGCCCGAGAGGCCGTGACCGACTTCAACCCCAGCCTTCCCGCCACCTTGCGCCAGGCGGTGGAGTACTTCTGGATGGTTGCCGCGGCCCGCACGGTCCGCGGCAGCGGCACTCGCCACAACACGATGCTCATCCACGCCAGCAACAACGCCACCGTTCAGGCCAGCTTCCTGGCTCCCCTGAAGGCGCTACGTGACGACATGGCTGAACGGTTGGCCTCCCCCGACTACCTCGCTTACCTGCGCCGCTCATGGCAGCAGGAAATCCAGCGGGTACCCGCTGCAGACTTCGGCCAACAACCCGTGGATTTCGACGAGCTGATCGTCTATCTGCCCACCGTGTTGCAGCACTGCCAAATCCTCACGAATAACTCCAGCACTGACACTCACTTCGAGAACTCCTTTTACCCTGCCACCATCGTGGTCGGCGGCGGCACGCCCCTAACGCGTGGCCTCTTTTTGGAAGGCCTGTCGGTGGGCTACTTCGTCACCACCTCCTCGGCTTACGACACCCTGCAGCAGATGGAGCATTGGTTCGGCTTCCGCGCCGGCTACGGCGACCTCCCACGGATCTGGATGCCCGAACAGCTCTCCGCATGGTGGCGCGAAATCGCCGACACCCAGATCGAACTGCGCCAGCAGCTAGAGCGCGCAGCCATCGAGAACATCAGCCCGCTCAACCTTGCTGTTCAGATTCGGTCACATCCCAAGCTGCGCACCGTCACGGCAGCCAAACGGCATCAGTCGCCTTCCTCCGTCTCCTACGGCGCCAAGCGCGTGCAAACCCACTACTTCCACACCAATGCCAGCTGGCTGCGTTCCAACCTCGAAGCGGCCCGCAGCCTCGTGGCCACCGCAGCCGACCAAGCCACCCACACCGAAGCCCGCCCCGAGCTGGGCCGCTACCTCTTCCGCAACGTGCCAAGTGATGCAGTCATCAACTTCCTCGCTACCTACCAGTTCCACGAGCAGTCAGCCGAAACGGACCCCAGCCTCCTCATCGACTACATCCGCAAGCGCATCACCGTGGCCGACTCGCTGCGTCAATGGAACGTGGCCATCATCGGCAAGCCCGCCACCCATCCAGGCGAGACGTTGACCTTCGCCGAGAACATCACGGTCGGCCGAATCATCCGTTCTCGCCTCAACGTCGCCTCGCAGCAACCTGACTTCGCCGACATCAAAACCCTCATGGGTGCGCGCGATGCCGCCATCGACCTGGCCGGCGATATCAACAACCTGAACGAACAGACCATGCGAGCAGCCCGGCGCCAACAACTGCCCCACACTGGACTGCTCGCCCTCTACCCCATCGACAAGACCTCCGCCCCCGCCTCGGCGAAGACGCACCGCGCCCCCCTCAACGCTGAAGAGCATGTCATCGGCGTCGGTCTCGTCTTCCCCCATCCCACCACCACAGACTCCACCGTCTGATTCCTCGCGACTCAACCGTCGCCAGATGCAAGCCTTTTTAGACACCAAGCCGCCGGTGAGCCACGGAGAGCCGTCGTAAATGACGTCTCGTAGGCTGGGAGCGTGGCGCGTGGCCGACTGCCTGGAGGGGCACTGTGGACCTACGCGAAACGGGTCTGATGCACGATCGGGTGACATCTGAACTGGCCTGCCGTGTAGGGCGGGTGGGAAGCGTGGCGAGTCACTCTCGCCGGGATCGACGCCATCGCTAGCGCTGACCCTCCACCCACCTAAGCATTCCAATCAATCAGGGCGTTGCTTCCCCTGCCACCCCTCGGCGTGGAGGGCTGCTTGGGAGGTGTCCGTTGGCGGACTGCACCTGCGTTGCGATGGAACGCAGGTGGTCGGCGAGTTGTGGCTGGTCGTAGCGGGTGAAAATCTGCGCGAGGCTGTCGACGAGGTTCGTGCGGGCGGGCGTGTCGAGGTCCTGCACGAAGGTCTGGAGCAGGTGGGCGACTTGGACCCAAGCGGTGTGCGGGGCGTATGTGGTGATTTCTCGCGTCAGCTGGCTCAGTGCTTCGATGGTGTTTGGGTCGGCGGCTTGCGGCTGGTGGATGAGCCAGTAGGCGAGAGCCAGTGTGGGCGTCGTGGACAGGGCCCGGTGTAATTCCTCTGCCTGGTACTGGCGTTGTCGGTTGGTCTGCTCGATGAGGGCGTTGTCGTGCATCTGACGCTGGAGGCAGACGACCGCCTCGATGTCTGAGCTCTCAGCTGTCAGGTGCACCCGGGCCCACAGGAGGCGGACGGGAGCATCGGCTCGGTCGTGTGAGGTGCCCAGTCGGCTGTTGATGTGGGCTTGGGCCGCTTGGTGTTCCGTCAGGGGATACAGGCCCGACACAGCGCGGGCCGTTTCGAGAGCGTGGTGGGTGGCAGCTGCGCGGGGGTCGTGGTGGTGCCGGGCGGCTGGTGTTTCTTCCCATCGTCCGGTCAGGTGTGCATAGAAGTGGTAACCGGGGGCGTTGCTGGGGAGCGGGTAAGGGTTGTCGTTGTCGGCGAGGTCGCCGGCCCGCGGGGCGAGCCAGCCGGTTCGGTCACGGTTGCGGCGCATGAGGGTCAGGGGGCGCGGCGGGGTCTTCGGCCCTCATACGGGTCGATAGCTCGTCGCGCAGGCGGGCGGCGTCGCTGGGCTGCGGCGAGGGAGGTGCAGGGGTCCAGCTGAAGAGCAGGTTCTGCATGGCGATCATGCGCCGCGCGCTGTAGTGCGGGTCGGTGGGACGGTGTACCGCGCTCAGGAAGATCTTCTGAATGGTCGCACTGAGGTCGGGGGTATCGAGGGCTGTCTGCATCCAGTAGCCGAACGCTTGGGCCACGATCGGAGACCAGTCGGTCGTAGGCAAAGCGTTGCGCCACATGTCGCTGAGCCACACGGCATTGATCTGCTGGTCCGTCAGGAGAGCGGGCCCGTCAGGCGTACGGCGGGCGGCGAGGTAAGCGAACGTGCTTTGTGCTGCTGCCTGCTGGGGTTTTCGGTGGTCCCCGGCCCACTGGGTGAGCTGCTTGTGGATGGCGGGGCGCTGGTCGTCCTGGTCCCACAGGATGTTGACGGCTTGGCTGATGGCGGTAGTGACCTCATCGCTGTGCACGGCGTTCTGGTCGACCGGGGTGGCCAGCTCAGCGATTCTGCTCAGCATGCTGGTCGGGTAGATGGTGGCCAGCCGCTGGAAGGCCCGGATGAGGACGACTTTGAAGTCCGCGCTGAGGGTGTCCGTGTCCCTGACCCATCTGCGGTAGGCGCTGCGGGCCAGAGCGCCGGCGTGGTCGTCGATGGCGGCAAGCACCAGCAGGTCGCATGCGGCGTCGGTGTGGGACGAGGACCATTGCTCAGCCAGAAAGCGCAGGAGGTTCGTCCTGCGGTGGCGTGCGGTGTAGTGCACGGTCCAGTGGCTGACACGCTGGGCCAGTGGTGCGGTTAGGTCTGCTTCACCGAGTGTGGTGACTTGAGCGGCGGTCCAACGAGTGAACTCCTCCAGAAGGTGGGGACGGTCGTCGAGAAAGTAGTCGACGACCGCTTCGGCGTAGTTGTGGTATCGGAAGCGGATGGTGCCGTCGGGCTGCAGTTCGGCGTTGGCCGTGTGGGTCAGCGCCACGACCCCCAGCCCCTGCTGTCCGTTGCGGGGCTCGGGCTTCTCGTTGAGCGCCGTGGCCAGGCTGGCGGAGGCCCGGTAGATCTTGTCGGAGCTCGCGCCCTCCAGTACCGCTGCAGCCAGGAGGTAGTTGCGGTAGGCGCTGTCGCTGTGGGTGTTGTGCCAGTTGAGAAGTTCGGTGCGCCAGTCTTCGGCGGCCTTGACTACTTCCAGGACCAAGCACTTGAAGTACTCGGTGTCAGGTGCCGCGTCGGATCCGAGGCCGCCTTTGCGGCGTTCGATGTCCTCGGTGGTGATGATGGCGTTCGCCCACGCCGCCATCTTCGCCGGCAGGAGGGGGGTGATGCCCCTGCTGATGGGATCGGACGACAGCCAGTTGTCGATGTTGATCGTGAACGGCGCCTGTAGCAGTTGCTTGCGCAGGATGTGCTCGCGCGGTGGCCCTTCCAGGGGCCTGGCGATTTCGGTTGCTCCCTGACCGCATTGGGCCCAGGCCGTGGTGCTCATGAGGACGACGAGACAGGATCCCTCGGGCAGCCGGTCTGTGTCCTCGACCAGTTCGCGGCCGAAGCCAGCTGGAGGCTGTTCCGCGCGCAGGTCCAGGATCCATCCGGTATGAGAATCCTGCAGTCCTGCCATGTTGAACGGCGCATTTGGTTCCCGACGCACCTGGCGGATGGTGTCGCCAGCGCGACGACGCAGTACGTCCAGGGCAGTGCTGAAGCGGCCGCTGCCGTCGGCCCCTGTTAGGACGACGACCGGCCATTGGTCAAGGATCTTGCTGATGGCCTGGTCGTCGTCTTCGTCGCGGACGTAGGTCGTCAACTGCGTGGCGACTTCGGTCGGGGACAGTGCAATGCCCCGCAGCCGGCGGAATCCCTGCTCGATGAGGGTGCCGATAACAGTGCCGCGGTTCGTGCCGATGCGCTGGCTGACCTGCCCGCTCCAGCTGGACTCAGTGAGCTCATCGTGGAGATGAGTGTCCCCGGAGCTGCCGTCGTCGTCAGGAGTTCCTTGCTCTACAGGAGCGTCGGACTTCTCCGAGGCATCCGGCACCGCGGGCTCAACGGGGAGATCGGGACCAAGCGGGGCTTCATGCCCGCCAGGGTCGTGCAGGTTGGACGACTCCGTCGGTGTGTCAGGAGCCGGCCCCGCGAGGCCCGCGAGAGGGTGCTGTGCGGGGGGTGAGGCAGCGGCCGGGGGCGCTTCCGGTGTCTGCGGCATTGGGGCGCTGGAGGTCACGGGCAATCCTTTTCGAGACTGTGGGGACAGTGAGGTTCAGCGCTCGGGCCGGCTGGGTGGGCTGCCGATGCTCCGGGCGCGCATGCCGGTGACCGTGGCGCCTTCGGCAACAGTGGTGATGTCCTGGTCTGTCTCCGCGTAGCCGCTGATGGTGTCATCGGCATGCATGCCGGTGACATGGCCCTGCACGGTGTGGATCTTCTGCCGCGAGAAGGGGCCGGAGGGTTGCCGGTCTTCCTCTCCCTGGAACGTCAGCCGTTGTCCGTAGAGGTCCTCCAGCCTGCCGCGCAGCCGCCCGAGCATCCGCAGCAACTCGGCATTGCCCACCTCGACGGGTGTCGCACCTCGGCGGTACGCGCCAAGAGCGTCACGCAGCAACTCCAGCTCTCCTTGGTGCACCGCAAGTTGCTCCTCATCGACGGTCAGCGGCAGGGCTAACTCGCCCCGCAACGGCACGGGTGATGCCAACTCGGACTCAGGTGCGCCTCGCCGGTCCAGCAGGTTCTCAAGCCGCTGGTAGAGGAATGTGAACGTGGCAGGCAGCCCCGCACCGAGCAGTGCGGATAGAGCACTGAAGTCAGACATGAACTCCCCCTGGCTCGCGTCGATTCGTGTCAGAAATTCTCGCTCGCTTACCGACCACGAAATCCTCCCTTGGGGAACATGACCAAAAAGGCACCGTACCGCTTCCGTCACTCGTGTTTCCTGCACATCAGGAGTCACTTTTCTCACGCACCTATGGTTTCAGGTCTCGTATTCGCGGCCTGGCTCTGCGCCCGGATTCTCGGATACAGAACCCGCGTCCCGTCCTGCTCCTTGGCCATGCGGTGGCAGGTGCCCGTGCAGCCGGTAGACCAGCTCATCAGGGTGTCTGGCCAGGCGTTCTCGGCGCCACGCCGCATCGAAGGAGAGCTGGCCACGACTCCGGGCCACGGCCCAGGCGGCGCGGCTGCTGGTGACAGGAGACAGCAGTAATCGCACGAGAGTCAGACGCATACCGTTCAGCGTGGCTGCCCGCATTCCGGCCGACCGACGCTTTTTCCGCACTCTTGGACCCCAAGACGCGCCCGTATCAAAAACAGGACAACACCACATTGGCGAGCAATGTTCTTCCCTGTCAGAGGCTGCCCCCTCTGTTCCTTACGGACGGAGTTACATTCCCCCTCCCATCGCACAGAGAGCGAATACCTGAGAGGGTATTCCGATCGGACGCAAGGGCGGCTTCCGGCCTGTGCTGCGATGCCCCGCCCAGGGCACGGGGCAGTTGTCGGTAAGCCGCAAGGCAGTCATGCGATGTTCCGGCCGTCTGCGCGCTCGTCGGAGAGCAGCCAGGAGTCGCTCAGTGGGCGACGACGTCGACGTCGTGGACAGTCCAGCCGCGAGCCCTCATCGCCTCGACGTACGGTTCGGCTCTCGTGCGGTGCGCGGCCAAGGCGAGCAGATGGGTAGGGCGGGTGGCTCCCACGAAGACGAGCTGCGCCGCACGCTGCACTGTGATCAGGGCCTTGGTGGCGTCCTGTTGCTGGCTCAGGAGTCCGAGGACCTCGTGTACGTCGTACTTCTTGCCGCTGCGTTCCAGGCATTCGAGGATGAGCGTGGCCGCGTGGGTCTCGCCCTTGGCGCTCTGGATCGATCCCGCAACTGACGGCACTACTCCGTGTTCCGTATCCGCCGGCACTTCGGGCACTGGGGCTGGCTGGTCAGCACAGGGGACGTGGGCGAGGGGGTCGGTCAGGCGTGCGACCCCTTTCAGGGGGCTCTGGGTCAGGTCGGGCAGCAGGCGCTGCAGCCGGGCAGTGATGACGGCCCACTCGGCGTGGCTATCGAGGGGGCTCGTCAGCATGTCGTGCAGGAGGAGGCGGGTCCTGCCTCCGGCGGTGGCCGGGTCTCGGTCCAGGCGTCTCAATGGGGGCAGGCTGCCTGAGGTGGCGAGCCGGGCGACGTCACGGATGGCGTTCCACAGGAGTGTGACGGCTGCGTGGTTGTCGCCGGCTTTCCGGTGTGCCTGGGCGGCGCGTGCCGATGTGATGACGCTGCCGATTGCCTGGCTGGGCACGGTGGTGAAGCCGGGCACGTAGCAGGAGACGGACTGGGGAAAGGCCTTCGCGCCGCCCCGGGTGAGGCGGGATCCCAGGACGCGGGGCGGGCTGCCGAGGAGCAGAGGACGGGGAACGGTGGCTGCTGCCATGCGTTCGAAGGCCGGGACGACCTCACCGACGGTGTTGTCGTCGAAGAGCAGGAGGGCGATGGTCCCGTCGTGGCCGGCGCCGTCGATGCGCTTGCGGCGGTGGATGGTGAGGTCGCTGGCGAGGGCGGCGACCTTGCTGCCGAACCGGCGGCTGACGGGGAGTTCGGCGGCGTGGGGCAGTGGGAACGACGACGGCTGGGCCTCGCTGGGGCTGTCGGTGAAGATGCGCTGGTTGACGTCGCCCACTCGCTGGACGACCGTGCTCGGCGAGCCGAAGACTTTGTCGAGCAGGCGCTGCTGAAGGTCACTGGTGTCCTGCATTTCGTCCAGGAGGACGAAGGGGAAGCGGTGGGCGGCGGCTTCGGCGAGCTGCGGGTGGTGGGTGAGGTGGCGCTCCGCGAGGGCGAACATGTCGTGGTAGCGGAAGATGCCCTGCTCGGTGAGCTTCTCCTTCAGGGCCGCGAACTGCCGGCCGCTGGGGGTGTCGGGCTTGAACGGCTGGGTGCCATCCGGTCCCGTCGCGGTGAGTTTTCCGGCATCGCACACGTAGCGGGCTTCCGACACGAGTGCGGAGCCGTTGCGGCGCTTTCCGAGGAAGGTGTTCAGCGTGCGGAAGGCGGGGTGGCGTTCCAGCAGGCGCAGGGCCGCGGCCGCGTAGGTGTCGTCGTCGACGGCCTGGACTTCAATGCCGCGGGCTCGGAGGGCGGGCAGGGCGAAGAAGGTATTGGTGAAGGCCTGGATCGTGCCGATGAAGTGCGGGTACTGCAGCAGTCGGCGTCCGGCCGGTGTGATGGCGAGGCGGCTGCTGATCTCGTCTTTGGCTGTGTTGGTGTGGGACAGGACGCAGATGCCGCGGGTGGGTGAGTTCCATCCCTGGCCCAGCAGGGCGAGTTTGAGTCCGACCAGGCTGGTCTTGCCCGATCCGGGGGCTGCTTGCAGGTCCAGGCGCTCAGCGCTTTGGATGAAGTCCCACTGTTCCTGGTGCGGCAGTTCGAGGCCGAGCTGCTGGGCGAGGGCTTCGACCTTGTCCTTGATGAAGACGTCGGGTGCGTAGAGGGGCGTCATCGCTCAGACCTCGCTGCACAGGTAGGTGAAGGCGGCCACGAGGTAGGGCGGCAGATCAGTTTCGGTCACGGTCGTGGTCTGCAGGAGGCGGGCCGCGTGGTGGGCGGCGATCGGTTTGCTGCCCCGGTTCATGCGCAGCGGCTCGTAAATGTCCAAGGCCGCCTTTTCCAGGGGAACGTTACTCTCTCGCCACTTCGTGACTTCCGCCTGCGCGGCACGGTCCAGGTCGGCGAGCTTCTCTGCGGTGGGCCAGGTGGTTTTGGAGGCGACGGCGGCGCGGACAGCCTGGTGCATGAGGGTCGCCATGGTCCAGGAGGCGGCGGCCAGGTCGTACTCCAGCGTCCAGCGGTCGGAGACGAAGGTGCGCACGTGGCCGCTGTCCTCCGCCGTGAGCGCGGCGACGTGATCGGTGATCTGCTGCTCGGTCATCTCTGCCGAGCACTTCAGACTCTTGCGCATCTCCACCGAGGTGCCGGCGGGTACAAGGTCCCGGTCTCGGATGCAGGCCACCGCGACCGGGATCTGGGCACCGTCGCGCTGGAAGATCCGGCTGTAGCGGAAGAGGCCGACACCGCCAACGTTGACGACGCTGGCACCGCATTCGCTGAACGACTGGCCGAGCGCCTGTGCAAGAGCGGGCAGCAGGATGGCTTCGGCATCGCCCTCGACGATGGCCACGCTGCGGGCGAAGAACAGGTTGGCCTTGGTCACGTCGAGGAAGCGCGTGAGAAAGGCGTAGTCGCCCTCGTCGAGGCGGGTCAGGCCCGGCGCCAGACGGAACGTGGACCCGCGGGCGACGAGCGTGAGGTGCTCGACCGGGATGGCCGAGGCCAGGTTGGGACTGTGGGTGGTGAGGATGACCTGGACCGGCGGCGTCCCCGCCGTCTGGGCAGTCTCAGCGCGGTCCCGCAGAAGGTCCATGATGCGGGTCTGGAGCTGCGGATGGAGGTGGGCTTCGGGTTCCTCGATCAACAGCAGTGGGGCGAAGGCACTCTTGCCGAGCAGCAGCAGCTCGGCCGCCATGAACAGGGCGTTGTTGTAGCCCAGGCCATGTCTGGTCCACTCCCCCGGACCCGCGAAAAGGGTCAACTCCAGGCGTTCCAGCGCGCGGGCGAGGGTGGCATCGCCGGCGACGCCTATCTCGCCGCGCAGGACGTCGGTGCCGATGGAGAATTTCTGCAGGTAGCCGGTGTTGATGTCGTTACGGGCCGCCTTCACCGCCTCGTTGTCGCTGATGTGTTGTTCTGCCCGCCGCAGGATGCCGACCAGGGTGCTGGCGGTGCCCTTCACCTCGTCGAAATCGTCCTCGCCCTGTTCTCGCATGGCCGGATAGCCGGCGAGGATCTGCGAGAGGCGGGATCCCCGGCCGGAGCGCAGTTCGGCCTCAGCGTCTCGCAAGGGGCGCAGGTAGGTAGCCTTCAGCAGCTCGCGCGCTGCACCGTCCAGAGCTGGCCCCTGCCCATCGCGGCCGGTGCGCGTGGTCACCGAGACGCGGTGGGGTCGCAGCGGGTCCATGAGCTCCGCCTTGACGGTGACATAGAGCGCGACATTGCCGTCGTCGTCCGTGGTGAGAAGCTCCAGGAAGACCGCTTGTTCTTCCGTCGTCAGGTCCTTGAAACCACAAGTGATCTTGAAGGTGCCCGCGCGGTCGTCCACTCCGACGTGGAAGTCGTCGCGCGTGATCCGGTAGTAGTCAGCCGCTGCAGTCAGCAGGCACAAACGGATCGCGTCAATGATGGCCGTCTTGCCGCTGTCATTCTCACCGACGAGGACATTTGCGGCGGGACCGAAATCCAGATTCAGGCTGGCATCCGTGTCACCGTTCTTCTGTGGCGTCGAACCGAAGATCCGGAAATTGTCCGCGCACAGACAGGCAAGGTACAACAACGCCCCCGAGTAATGAGGCCCGTGCCCTGGCTGGCCCAGGCGGCTGCAACCGCCTCAAGTTCCCCACCTGTGCGCGGTTCTGACGCATCATACGACTAAACATGACGCGCGCGTCTCGTTAGGAGAATCAGCCCCCAAAGCCAGAAATGGACACGTCAGGTCCCCGTAAACCCAATAACGGGGCGGAACCGTCATCGCCGCGCGACAGCATGGGAAAGGTGGACCCCTAAGGTCGGCATACCTGCCAACGGGGCACCCGCTGCGCACACGGCCTGTGCACCCTCGAAGGAATCACGACGATCAACGGCGCCTGCGTCCTACGGCACCCCATGGACGATCACGAACGCTCGATCGTCGGTCCGGACTGCTGAGGTCCGGGCTCGCCGACACCCTCCCGGGCGATGTGGTTAACAAGCTCCCCTGGCTCCACACCGAGCCCCGCAGCAATGTCCAAAAGCGTCAGCACGCTGGGGCTGCGCTGACCATGCTCGATATAGATGAGTCCGCGGAAACTCAACCCGCTTCGCTCCGCGAGCTCCTCCAAGCTGTATCCCCGGCCTTCCCGAAGGCGTCGAATCTGCATGCCGAGGGACAGGAGTCGGGCATCTGGTGACGGTTCACGTGCTGGCACACAGCGACACCACCCGGGCAACTTCTCCAGGACCATGAACAGCTGTGCATAATCGGGCTTCAGACTGGAAATCCTGCATGTGAGCAGACGCGAATGGTCGTGCAGCTGCGGGACCACTTGCCCGTACACCTCACCCGACGTAATCGGCCAGACCCAGGTGTGGCAGCAGGCCACTAGCTCACTAGCAATGAACGAGAACAAATGGCCAGACCTGTGTTGCCATTCGATCGATGGCATAAGTCATATCCAAAGCCCCACCGAGGTGACACACCCTGTAAGTGCGGGACCAGGAACCGTCCCCTTTACCCGTCAGCGGACCACGGACGGGGGCTCCGCTGGCAGGCTCGCTACGTCGATCACCTCAGGAAAGATCACAGAGAGTCGTTCGCTACCTGGCAGGAGGCCCTCGATCGGCTCGGCGAACTGACGACCCAAGACGCGACCGTAACGGGTGAGAGCCAGCCGGTACACGGTGAACGGGTCGCATTCTTCGGCGCTCAGATGATCGAGCGCAAACGGAAGAAGAAAAAGAGACCCAACACGATCAACACCTACGAGAGCCACCTCCACAACCACATTCTCCCGTTCGCGGGAAATCGCCTGCCCGCATCGCTGCGGCGCCGCGATTCGATGGCCTTCGTCGATCACTTGCTGGAAAAGCCCAGTCTCAGATCGGCCCGCACAATTGTCCAGATTTTCAAGACGTGGCGCATCCTCATCCACTACATGATGGACGAAGATATTCCACTGCCCGCAAACGTCGTGTCCCGCATCGAGCTTCCCGAGATCAATGACAGCGGAGTCTCTTTGACTCCCGAGCAGGTGGCCGCAGCGGCCGTTGCGATGCGGGTGATCGAGCCGCGCTACGAAGTCCTGGTCTGGCTCGGCGCATGCGCAGGACTACGCGCCGGGGAAGCTCTGGGTCTGACATGGGCGTGCGTGGGCTGGCAGGAGGATCTCCTCTACGTCCAAGAGCAGCGTCAGCACGGCAAGGCCGCACCGCTCAAAACGAAGGCCAGCTACGCGACACTGCCTGTGGATCATTTTCTGGTCGAGCGGCTAGCGACTCATGTGGCTCACTTCAGCGAGCCGGAACCGATCACCCTGGACGCTGCGCGCAAGCGTCGGGCTCGGGGTCACGTCGAGCCACCCGCCGAAGGGCTCATCGTGACAAACCGATACGGGAGGCCTGTTCAGAGCAGTGACTTCAACGGGAAGTGGCGACAGGTCGTAGCCCGGGCTGGTCTCCCTGAAGGCGCCCGTTTCCACGATCTCAAGAGCTTCTACACCTCCACACTCGGCGGCCCAGGTCAGCATGATCCGAAGACAGTCCAATCCCTCTCGCGTCACGCCCGGTTCACCGAAACCTGGGACACCTATGCCCGCCCGCCGAAGATTGCAGAAGGTCTGACGGTGACCGCTTTCGGCCAGGCATTCCACTCGATCCTGCAGCGGCCCAACGAATGTTGAGTGCGGCGCGATCATTTCGTTCGCCGCGCGCCTGTGACCGAACACTGCGCCCTTCGTCACAGCCGGGCGGGCACACGGCTGGGGACGGGATATGGCACTTGAGCCGCTCGGTGAACATCACGTCGATACGATCTGCCCATCGTTGCGGCCGATGTGCGCCGTAAGCCGCCTGGGGGAGCTGTCGTGTCCAACCGTGTTCAGCCGGTGCAGCAGGGCGACCCGCGCCAGGTGGGGCCCTACCGCGTTGTGGGGCGGCTTGGATCCGGCGGCATGGGCACGGTGTACGCCGCTCTCACGGCTACTGGCGAGCGGGTCGCCGTCAAGGTCGTGCATCCGGCTCAGGCCGCAGACGATGAGTTCCGCGCTCGGTTCCGGCGGGAAGTGCAGCTCTCCCAGCGCGTCACCGGGCCGTGCCTGGTTCCGGTCCGCGACGCCGACACCCAAGCTGCGACGCCCTGGCTCGTCACGCCCTATATCCCCGGCCTCACCCTCAACGAGCACGTGACGGCCAACGGCCCCTTGTCCGGAGGGCGTCTGTACGCGCTGGCCGCCGGCACCGCAGCCGCACTCGCCGCTGTACACGCGCAGGACGTCATCCATCGGGACGTGAAGCCGCAGAACGTCATCTTGGCCCCCTCCGGACCACAGGTCCTGGACTTCGGCATTGCCCACGCCCTGGACGGCACTTCGGTCACCCGCACCGGAGTGATGACCGGCACGCCCGGCTGGATCAGTCCCGAGCACTACCGCACCGGCGCCGTCGGCTCCCCAGCCGACGTGTTTGCCTGGGGGGCCCTCCTCGCCTACGCAGCCACTGGCCGCCTCCCCTTCGGCGGCGGCGCCGCTGATGCGGTGGCCTTCCGCGTCATGCAAGCCGAGCCAGACCTGGAGGGCGTACCGACCAGCCTGCGGCGCCTGGTGGAGAAGGCTCTGTCCAAGGACCCGTCTGATAGGCCGAGTGCCGCTGAACTCGCGGGTGAGTGCACCGAGTTGCTCTCAGCCGAGGCGACCGCCGCCGTCACGTCTGGCGACCAGCAGCCCACCCTGATATCCGACCTCGTCAGCGCGCACTGGGACCTGACACCTGAAGCCGAACCCGCCTGGCCCACCCCGCCCAGGCGCAATAACCGCACACGCCTGTATCTGACGGTCGCCGTGGCCGCCGCCGTCCTCGGCAGTCTCGGCGGTGCCCTCGCGGCTGCCTCCCAATCATCAAACGCCGCCCACGGCCAGGCCCCCACACCGAGCAGCCACACGAGCGCCGCCACTGCCACCGCCGCGGCCCAGCAGTCCACCTCCCGGGCAACGAGCCCTGCTACGGCCTCCCCCTCGGCGCCAGCGACGTCTCAAACCCCCCAACGCGCTAGCGTCCCCTCCCCCGCCTACACCCGCAGCGACAACGCCCAGCCCAACGTGGACGAATGGGCCTCAGCCCGGCTCCCGGCCACCTCGGCCGAGAAGACTGCCGCACAGCACCTGATCACGGAGGCAGCGCCAATCCTTCAGGGACAGCAATACATGGGCGACACCGTGACCGTGACCTTCAACCCCGCAGCCCAGACCATGTTCGTCACCTTCGGCCCCGGCATCTACCCGGAAGGACAGGACTACCGTGACGACACCGGATTCACTGACATCGTCCGCGGCCTGATGTTCGGCAGCTGCTCCGAAGCCCAGCAGAACTTCGGCAACGACACTGCCTGGCCCTACGGCCGTGCCGTCCTTGTCTACCGAGAGTCCATGGCCAGCCCCACCATCGTCGACTACCGCGAAGTCACCCACATCGACAGCTGCCGCGTGTAGCGCTCGATTCTCTTTACGACTCCTAACAAAAGTGCCGGGCTTGACCTGATGATTCGGAAGCCTCTTTTTGATTGGCGTCGTTGACGGGTTGCGGCCAACGACCGTAAGTACGGCCCTTCACGGGCATCCGTCCGAGCCTGGCACATGGTCGCCCCACCGTGTTCAGCGCCAAGGCACCTTGGTAACGTCACTTACCCAGCCCGCGATGCAGGTGAGGTCCCGGTAATTTCCGGTATATCCGAGCGAGTTGAGGATCAGCAACACGAGGTAGTGGCGAGCGAGAAGCCATGCATCTCGCGTCAGCCCGTCCAGTCCGTAGACCCGCTCCTGCGATTCTTGCGGGTGTACCAGCCGGTTCCTGACCCACGTGACGACATCGGCCCCGTCGATGTCCTTGTTCTCCTTTGCCTTCACATCGGCGGCGTGCTGCGCGGCTGCCGTCAACAGGCCAGAGTTGATGTCGACCGGAATCTGGGCGTCGCGCAGCACCGTGCGCAGCAGGTCGTGAGCTGGCCGCCGCTTGTACTCCCGCTCGGTCAGGGCACCGCTCAAGACGAGGCTCTGCCACATGATGTGCTCCAAGCCGGCTGTCCCCATGATGATTCGGGGCTCGACGAAGTCTCGGCTCCGCAAGGCCGAGATCGCGTACATCATCTGGAATCGCAGGGGCGTGAGTTTGTCCGGGTCGAGGAAGGCGGCGATCGCCAGACGCAGGAAGTCGCCGAGCGATTCGTGATCTTGGTCGTACCACCAGCCTTCGCTGTTCGAGCGTGCCGGGTCGCAGTGAGCGGCTCGCCACTGCTCCCAGACCACTCGACCGTCGCCGTCTTCTCCCACGGGCAGCATCGGGGCAGCCCAGCGACCGAGGGCAAACGAGATACCGACGTGCAGCGCCGTCAGCAACGGGTCGGCTTCGTCGGCCGTAAAGACGGAATCATCGGCGCGACGCACCTCCATGACGTGCGTCATCACGTACACGTCGGTCTTGTGGAGTTCCTGCCAGACCTGCTGGTGGTCAGGACGAACGTCGAGCGTGATCTTCCATCCATTGGCTTCGAGCAACCATCGGCCCGACCATTCATGCTTGCCGCGCGGCGTCTCCTCTACCAGTCCCAACGGTCCATGCCAGTTGGGCAGGTTGAACCAATGAACGAGGATTCGGCTCAAGGGAGCATCGGAGTTCCCGAAGACGGCGCCGTTCGACCAACCACCATCGACGCTCCGGGGGAACCCAGGCAGGGTCATGTCGCCCACGGGACGACGAAGTGTCAGGGGAACCTGGTCTCGGTTGGCGAAGCCCAGCGTCGCGCCACCGCCAACCTCCCACTCAAGGTTGAACCCGTTTGAGCAGGTCAGCTCGACGCGGCCAGGGACATCATCTGTGCCGAGCCCACCCATCGGGCCGTCGTGCAGGAGGATGGGCCGGCCCGGTTTGTTGTACGGGTAGACCGGCGTGAGCGGTGGACTTGCTGGAGGCGTGTTCATCGTGGTCAAGCGGTTCCACTCGCTGACAGAGATGAGTTGTCCAGGATCGCAGCCTCGTCGTATCGCCAGCAGTCGTGCTCTAAACCGTCGGCCGGCTGAGATGTCATGAGGTGCTCTTGGATGTCGCGCACATACACCGGCTGTCGGCTTCCCTTGACCACGGTGAATAGCGGATGGATCTCAGCTGCGGCCAGGTTGGCCGACAGAGATGGGTCCTCCCACATCGTGTTCAACACGTAGGCCAAGTGCCGGAGCAGCAGTTGAGTCGAGTCAGGGGTGAAGGCCACGGTACGCGCGAGCTGCGCCGCGCCATGCCCCGCAAAGTTCCTCAGCTTCACGTACTGCGCTGCGGAGTGCGGCAAGGGCCTGGCCTGCGGATCAGCGTGACCCTCCAGGTACCTCACACCCGTCCGAAGGACTTCGGTGCTGCCGTCTGTTCCGCGCTTGCCGCTGACGATCCGGCCGAGCAGTTCGGTGGCATCGAGGGCGAGGAAGAGCGACCCTAGGTAGTAGTTGTGCTCGAAGTTGAGCCCAGAGGCCTGCATGAACTCGCGCATGACACCGCAGACGTACGAGGCCTTGCACACGTATGGGTCGAGCCCGGCGATCTGTGCGGCATCGTCCCACCGCGGTACGTCGTGGGTGAGCTGGACAGCGTGCTGAGCGAGGAGGGGACGGTAGTCCATGACTCCATGGTCCGGCCGACTTTGGGCTTGGGCAACCTCTTCACCCACTGAGCAGCGTCAAAGCCCGATCACTACCAAGCGCCAGCAGGTGGGTCACGTCCGAGCAATGCTGGGCGTGATCCATCCCTGCCACTTGCCTCGCGGCCAGCCAGGCGGCCTTGGCACCACGCCCGGCTGCCGACAGGTGTCAACTGCCCCACACCGCTGCTGGCCGGCACTGAAGCTTTGCCGCTTTTCGGATTCGGCTGCGGGCAAATGCTGTCTGCAGAAATCTTCGGGACAGATCAGCTCAGCCTCTGTCACGCTTAGCCATGGCGACTGCATGGAGTTCATGGAGTTGGGACTGGCGCAGACTGGACTGCCTCGCCGGTTGCGGCGAGCTCGTCAAGCGCGCCCGCGACTCATGGGTGGAGATTGGCGGCACGCGCTCTGGGAGCTGGTTGATCGGAACACGCGTCGACGTAGGACGCATGTTCTCGGATCCCCTTCCACCACCGAATGACGAACCGCTCTATATGTTGGGGGCAGCTCACCGCGCTTGCCTCGGAACGGCTGTCCAACTCCTCCGCGCGGGCAGAGCCCAACTGGCCGACATCCTGACCACGATGGATATCGACACGAGTCTCGAAGGCCAGGCCCACACGAACTGGATGGCCCCTTCACCAGGCCGTTGCCCCTTCTGCCAGGACCCACACGCCCAGCCCACCGACGAGGACATCTACCCCAAGTGGCTCGTGCGCGAGATGGAGCGCCACGGCGTACGGAGCTCGGATCCCCATCGGCGGCGTATCAACTGGCCGACAACACGTGTCTGCCAGCACTGCAACAACACATGGATGTCAACGCTGGAGAACGACGTCAAGGACATCCTCGTCCCGATGTTCTTCCACGTGAGATCGCTGGACGAGCACGCCCAAGGCCGACTCGCCCTGTGGGCCACCAAGATGGCCATCCTTTTCGATGCGATAGGCAGCAACATCGTTCCTCACGGCGCCGGGCAGGGCTTGGAGATCTTCCGCCAACCTCATCACGGGATGCGGGTCTGGATCGCCGCGTACCACGACGTGAACCCGCTGACTGTGGTGTCGCGCCCGATCCACATGCCAGGGAACGATTCAAGTGACGGCTTCCTCGGCCTGTGCGTCACTTTCTCGGTGGTCAAGGTTGCGTTCCAGGTGCTTGTCCCCTTCCACGAAGGAGACCTCGCTCCCCTAGAGGACTTTCACGGTTCTGCCGTGCCGATTTGGCCACCGGTCAATCCCATACTCGACTGGCCACCGCGATACCGGTTCGACGCCACGTCCATCCAGGCACTCGCCGCGAGGATTGACGACAACCGCGAGGACCTGACGATCGAGGTAAACCTCGACGCAGCACAACGCGTGAAGCAAGCACCCCCGAAAGCGGATCCACCAGCGAGTCACAGCGGACGGAATGACCTGCGCCCAGTCCCGCCAGCAAAGAGACACACCGGACGATACTTTCGAAGACGTTCGAAGCGTCCCAACTCGCTGGCCACTGACTTGGGGCCGCATCCTGCACCCGACAGGTGCCCCATATACCCCGCACGCCCCATATCAGTAGGACAGGATGGACGATACGAGCCGTATATCTCCGCGCCGTCACCCACCCACACAGCCCGGATTCGACCCAGATTCGCCCCGGCCAGTTTGTTCAACGAACAAACATGCACCTTGACCTGCGGAAATAGGTAGCGGCAGACGAGTCGGGCTGTACGCCGGGTTCTGTTCCCTTCTCGGGTCATGAAAGGCTCAGGTCTGTCGCGTCTGGCCTGGGCCTCATCGGCCACCGCCACGAATCGAACCCGCGGCCCACAGGCTACGAGTGCGTCACGCCACCCATTCAGGAACGAGCCTGTCCATGATCGGCGTCTGATCCCCCTGCCGGAGAGCGGGAGTGATCGTCAGAGACTTCATGACGCATCCGAGCAGCATGCGCCGGTCCGCCATCGTCGACTCCTGCCACGCTTCCGCCAGTGCCTGTCCATCCGCGAAGAAGATCGACAGGTCCGCTTCTCGCGCAAGTTCCGCAGCCTCACTTTCGAGAGTGTCGATGACTGACGTCTGCTCAACAGACAAGGCCTTGAATCGGTCCTCCGCCAGCGTTCCCTCGACGTAGAAGTCGTGCTCCAACTTGTCGCGACGGGAGTTGGCAGCATCGAGCGCGGCCATGACGTCCTTCCTCCGCAACTCCCGCTCAACGTCGTGGAGGACGGTCCAACGCCGAACGATGGCATCAAGGCCAGGGTCTCCGTACTCAAGCGCGGAGACGTGACTCAGCCACATCGCTTCGACGGCTGCATCCATGCGTCCGGCTCGAACCACCACGCCTGCGCACACTTCCTTACCGTGCACAGCCCGTGTGCGACACCTGTACATGCGGCCTCGGTCACCACCACTACCGTTCATCGGACCCTTACAGCGCGGGCAGGAGAAGAAGCCCCCCAGAAGCGTCGTGTGCGGGCGCTTTCCTCGCGAACCTCCCCCGATCTTCGCGACGCGTTCGTCGATCAGAGCAAGAATCCGCAGCCGTTCCCCGGGCGTGACGACGCCTGTCCCGATGACCACCGGGTTGCCCTCAGGGTCTCGCACCGGTTCATCCGTCGGCACCCAGGTGTCCAATGGCTGGCCGTACTCGTCGTACAACCTGTTCTTTGCCGGTAGGAGGCCTGCCCAGGCTGTGGAACGGACCATGCGGGTGATCGCGCGCGCATCCCAGCGAGCGCCGTCGCGGGTCGTGATTCCCTCAGCGTTGAGAGTGTGCGCCACACGCATGGCCGAGCGCCCGAGCAAGAGGTCATCCGCGATCCGGCGTGCGTACGGGTATTCGGACGGGTCCCGCTCAATCCGCCCCGAACCCTTGGGAGACCGGATACCGTACGGCGTTCGGCCCCCCGGCCACTTTCCCGCCGTACGCGCGGCCGTCTTGCCCGTCGTCACCCGCAGAGTAAGGTCCTTGATCTCCTCTCGGGCCCGCTCGGCCAAGATGGCGAAGACGATGCGGGTGCCCGGTTGGCTGGAGTCCAGGTTCTCCTGGAGGACGTAGAGCCGAGCGCGACGCCGGTCGAATTCGTCCAGGGCAGTGCCTATAGCAGCCATGCCTCGTCGGTCGAAACGGTCCGTCTTCCAGACCGCCAGCGTCTTGACCTCGCCGTCCATGACGGCGGCCATCGCGCTTTCGAGCTCCACGCGACGAATGTGAGCCTTGGAGGCGCTCCGCTGCTCCAGCCACACCTTGCGTACGGTGAGCCCCTGCCGGTCCATCTCCCGGCGGAGGTCACGGGCGTGCTGCTTGAGCGTCTCGACCGTTTCCCTCTTCTTGCTGCGGCGGAGATAGAGGTCGGCCAGGTCAGCCGGGCGTTTGCCCGCCAGTTCCTCGGGGGTCGCGTCCCGGAACTCCTCAGCCACCTTCTGCTTCGCCATATTTCCCTCCTACAACACAGATCCGGCCGCTCCAAACGGCATCTGTGCAGGTGAGGGCTGTGCTGTATTAGGCGGCGCTCTCCCAGGCCAGGGCGAGGAATCGCTCGATGCGGCCGAGGTCGAGTTCGAAGGCCAGTGACACGGCGACGATGGCGTGGTCGACGTTGGCGGCGAGGATCTGCCCCTCGGACCGCTTGGAGGAGGTGGAGCGTACGAAGGCGGTACGGCGGGGCAGATACGCGCGTACGTACCGCGGGTTCCCGGCCGGTTCCACGGCGACCCAGTCGCCCGTGCACACGACCCGCAGCGGATCGTGCGGGGTGACGAAGGCCGTGTCGGCCCGGACGGCACCGTCGGCGGTGACGATGTCGCACTGCCCGCGGTCGACCCGCACGACGCGCCCGGGCAGCAGCCCCTCGGCGTCGTACGGGGTGAACGCGTCGGCCCAGACGGAGTCCCAGCCGTAGGGAGCCAACGCGGAGAAAACAGAGGTGGAAGTCAACGGGTGACCCTTCACAAGGGTGGCCCCGGCAGCCGCGTGCACAGACGCGGAGAGATCAGGTGAGGTCAGCCGGCGGCCACGGAGGTGGACTTGATGAACTGGATGCGGGCAGCGCCCATCGCAATGACAGCCATCGGTCGACACCTCCTCACTCATGTCCGCTGGACGGCGGCGGCCACCGGCCACCGCTCTGAACCGCCGTCACTCTAGCCCGGTCCCGCGAGGGCCCGTCAACCGATTTATGACGCGCAGTCCTGCCCGTTCAGCGTGAAGTCGTACCCCGCCGAGTTCTCGCCCTCCCACGACGCGATGAAGCCGAACGCCAGGCTGCCCTCCGCGGGGACCGCCTTGTTGTAGTCGGCGGCCGTGGCCGTCACCCGGGAGCCGTTCTGGGCGAAGTTCGCGTCCCACATCTGGCCGACCTTCTGGCCGTCCCGGAAGGACCAGGCGACCTGCCAGTCGTCGAGGGCCCGTTCGGTGGTGACGGTGACGGTGACCTGGAAGCCGTCGGGCCACTGGTTGACGAGGTCGTAGTCGACGCCGCACGTCGGCGCCTGGCTCGCGGACGGTTCCGGGTCCTCCTCTTCGGCGGTGGAGGACTTGGTGCCCTGGGGTTCCGGGTCGGGCTTCTTCGTCTTGGGCGGGGCGTCGTCCTGCGTGGTCGGGGGCGAAGACGGTTCCGGCGAGTCCGACACCGGCTGGGTGGCGCCCGTGACCGGCAGGGAGAAGCCCGGGCCGGCGACCGGCTGGCGGTCGGAGGGGTCGCCGCCCGCGGTCATGCCGTCGCCGGTGGAGCCGCCCGGCATCATCGACACCGCGAGGGCGAGCGCGGAGACGAGGACGGCGGCGACGAGCAGGCCGTTGCGTACGACGCGCGCCTTGTGCGCGCCGGGCTCCGACGGACCGGCGTCCGCGTCGGCCCGGTCGGCGCGTCCGGCGCCGAGGCGTACCTCGGTGGCCCGGCGGCGGCGCTCCAGGTAGGCGAGGCCGCCCCAGCCGATGACACCGCCGGCGAGCGCCCCGGGCAGCCCGCCGCCGTGCAGCCGCAGACAGGCGGCGGCCTCGGCGCACTGGACGCAGGTGGCGAGGTGGCGGGAGAGGTCGTCCGGGGTGCCGGCGGCCGAGGAGCGGGTGACGGCGTCGAGGAGGCGGGCGTAGCTGCGGCACCGCGCGTCCATCGGGGTGTCGAGATGGTTGCGCTGGCAGCGGTCCCTGAACAGGCCCCGGACCTGGGCGAGTTCCTCGGAGACCGTGTCCGGGTCGAGCCCCAGCCGGCGGGCCACCACGGGCAGCGGCAGTGCCTCCACCTCGGTCAGCCACAGCAGTGCGGCGTCCGGTTCCTGCATGTCGCGCAGTCCGCGCAGCGCGATCGGGCGCTGGAGCGGGGGTCCGGTGTAGCGGGCGGCGTTGTCGGAGTTGAGCCACAGGCGCAGGTCGGGGTCGAGTTTGTGGCCCTGGCCGGTCTCCTCCCAGGTCGCCGCCGTGGCGCGTACGGCGGTCAGGAGGAGGGGGATCCGGGGCAGGCGGGCCGGGCGGCGGCCCGCGCCGCGGTGGGTCCCGGCCTCGGCCTCGCGGGCCTCGCGTATGCCGGTCGAGAACGCCTCCGCGGCCAGTTGGTTGGCTGCCGCGGAGCCGGCCGTGCACAGGTCGGCGTACGACAGAACGGCGTCCCAGCACTCGGAGAACAGCGCGGCCTCGGTGGCGTCCTGGGGAGTCGGCAGGTCGGGCATGAGTCTCCTGCATCCACATGCGAGGTCAACTCGCCATATTGGCAATGGAGTTGGGGGGAACCTCGCGGCAGGCACCGAGCCTTTCACGGTTTCAACACAACTGACAAGCGCCGTGTTCAGATGTCGTGACAGACTGTCGCGCCCACAACTCCGGCCACTTGTACGGATACCGGCCCCGTCCGTCTCACCGGTTGGGGCAACCCACCGGTGCGCCCGGAGCTCCTCCCCTACACCGCTCCCCTATAGCCTCGGGCTCCTCTATACCGCCTCGGGCTCCTCCGCCGTCTCGTTCGCCGGAAGGCTGTCCATGAAGGAGCTCACCGAGAACACCGCGCGGCCGGGGCCGGGAGGGCCGTAGCCGGGCGGGGAGGACAGGCCGAAGTCGTCCATCGTCTGGCGATAGGCCTGCAGCAGCCGGATGTGGTACTCCAGCGGCGCGCCCTGCGGGTTGGCCTTGCCGAGCGGGGTGGTCGGCTCGGGGCACCAGGTGGTGAAGCGGGGCGTGATGCCGTTGGACATGAAGAAGCGCAGACCCTCGGTCGTGGAGGCGATCGCCTCGTCCACGGTCGTGAAGCCGAAGGGCTCGGCCATCTCCACGCCGGCCACGAAGTTGGGGATGACGTTGCGGGCCCCGAAGACGTCGGCGGAGTCGAGGATGCGCTTGTGCCACTCGTCGCGGCCGACGTAGCGCTCCTTGCCCGGGCAGTACATCTTGAAGAGGTACTCGTCCCACACCTCGTAGTTGGGGTGGTAGATCTGGACGCCGTAGTCCTTGAAGCGCTGCACGTCGTCCTTGGGCAGCGCCTGGGCGACGACCTTGCCGATCCAGCGGCCCGGGAAGTGCTCCTCGATGGCCTTGGCGTACATGCCGTAGAAGTCGGCCTCGTCGCGGCCCTGGAGCTTGGAGGTGATGGCGCCGCCGGTGAGCGTGTACGCGGTCGACGCCTTCGCGGTGTCGTACCGGTTGATGATCTCCAGCGCCTCCAGGACCTCGTCGACGTCCTTCACACCCGTGTACGGCCGCCCGGCCGCCTTGTGCTGGCGCCAGTTGTGGTTGATGTCGCAGTACTGGCACTCCTCCTTGGCGCCGAAGTACTGGCAGACGCGGAAGACGGTGAGGTAGATCAGGTAGCCCCACTGGATGGTCGGGGCGACCTCCATGACCGACTTCCCGCTGGCGAGGGTGTGCCGGTAGTACTCCGGCATGGGCGGCACTCCGACGTCCGAGATGCGCTTGCCGTCCAGGTAGAGGCCGAGGACGCCGTGCTCGTCGGCGGCGACGCGGTAGGGCGAGGCCGGGTTCACGCGCACGGAGACGACGGTGCGGCGCAGGTCGTACGGGCCGCCGGTGAGGATGATCTCCTCCGGCGGCCGGCGCAGCGCGGCCTCGCCGAGCTCGGGCAGGGTGCCGTGGTCGAAGGAGAAGATGAAGTACGACTTCGGCTTGACCTCGCCGTCCTCGTTGTCACTCAGGGCGGACGGGTCGAAGGCGACCCCGCCCCGGAGCAGATCCTCCTTGAAGACGGCTTCCCGCGGAACGTGCGGGAATCGCTCCATCAGATCCTCGACCAGCGCGGTGCGGCTGCCCATCCGTAATCTCCTCCCGGCACAGGCTCTCTGGCGTACGACTCCTCACGGTATGCCCCTGCCCGGGCGTGAGCGGCGCCGGGTCCCCCTCCCGCCGCGTCGGCGACCTCGAAAGGAGCCCCGCGCCGCCGGAATGATCCGCCGGACCGGCCCTACGCCTCCCGCTCCAGCGCCGCCGGATCGACCGGGTACGCCGGCCGCTCTCCGGCCACCAGCCGCCCGGCCTCCGCCGCGACCGCGAGCCCCAGACGGGCCGCCTCGTTGCCCTGGGAGCCCGCGAGGTGCGGGGTGATGAAGGCGTTCGGCAGGTCGTACAGGGGTGAGTCGGCGGGCAGGGGCTCGGGGTCGGTGACGTCGAGGATCGCCGAGAGGCGTCCGGTGCGCAGCTCGGCGATCAGGGCGTCGTGGTCCAGCAGGCCGCCGCGCGCGGTGTTGATCAGGACCCCTCCGTCGGGCATCAGGGCCAGCTCGCGGGCGCCGACGAGGTGCCGGGTCTCCGGGGTCTCGGGGGCGTGCACCGTCACGACGTCCGAGGTGCGCAGGAGGTCGTCGAGCGGCAGCAGGGGGACGCCGAGGGCGGCGGCGCCCGCCTCGTCGACGTACGGGTCGGTCAGGCTCGGGACCAGGTCGAAGGGGCGCAGCAGCTCGATCACCTTGCGGCCGATGCGGGAGGCGCCGATCACACCGACCCGGCGGCCGTGGTTGCCGATGCCGGGGACGAGCCCCCAGCCGGGGAAGGCGCGCTCGGTGCGCAGGCGGTCGCGGGCGGCGAAGAGGTCCTTGCCGGCGAGCAGGATCATGGCCAGCGTGTACTCGGCGACCGGCACGGCGTTGGCGGCGGCGGCCGAGCTCACCGCGATGCCCCGCCGCCACAGCTCGGGCGTGGCGAGGCTCTTGACCGAGCCGGCCGAGTGCAGCACCGCGCGCAGCTTCGGCATGGCGTCGAGGGCGGCCGGGTCCAGCCGGGGGCACCCCCAGCCGGTGACGAGGATCTCGGTGCGGGCGAGCGCCTCCGCCAGGAGCGGGTCGGTGAAGTCCTCGGCGACCAGTGCCGGATCGATGTCCACGCACTGCCGCAGCCGTGCCAGCGCCTCCGACGGGAAGACGAGCGGCACGTTCTCGGCGGTCATGGCGAACAGCGCCTGGGGACGCTCGGGCAACGAAGTGACCTTCCCAGAAAACCGGTGAGAAAACGCTCTCTACGGTAGGCGGCGGCGAATGAGAGGGTCAACGCAGGCGCACTTACGTGGAGGGACGGCAGGAATGTCGGAGACGATCACCAACTGGGCGGGCAACATCACCTACTCCGCCGAGGAGTTGCACCGGCCCTGCTCGCTCGACGCGGTCAGCTCCCTGGTGGCCGGGAGCGAGAAGGTGCGGGTGCTGGGCAGCGGGCACTCCTTCAACGGGATCGCCGAGCCGGGCCCCGACGGCGTCCTGCTGTCGATCGCCGGCCTGCCGCCGACGGTCGACGTCGACCGCACGGCCCGTACGGTCCGGGTCTCCGGCGGTGTGCGGTACGCCGAACTCGCCCGCGCGGTGCACGCCCATGGGCTCGCGCTGCCCAACATGGCGTCCCTGCCGCACATCTCGGTGGCCGGCTCGGTCGCCACCGGCACCCACGGGTCGGGGGTGGGCAACGGCCCGCTGGCCGCGTCCGTACGGGAGGTGGAGCTGGTCACGGCGGACGGGTCGGTGGTGACCGTCGGCCGCGGCGACCGGCGGTTCGACGGCGCCGTCACCGCACTCGGCGCCCTCGGTGTCGTCACGGCGCTCACCCTCGGCCTGGAGCCGTCCTTCGACGTCGAGCAGCACCTCTTCACCGAACTGCCCCTGGACGGGCTGGACTCGGAGCGGTTCGGGGCGGTGATGTCGTCGGCGTACAGCGTGAGCCTGTTCACCGACTGGCGTGGGCCGGGCTTCCGCCAGGTGTGGCTCAAGCGGCGCACCGACCAGCCGCTGCCCGACGTCCCGTGGGCGGCGCCCGCCATCGAGAAGCTGCACCCGGTGCCGGGGATGCCCGCGGTCAACTGCACGGAGCAGTTCGGGGTGCCGGGTCCGTGGCACGAGCGGCTGCCGCACTTCCGGGCGGAGTTCACGCCGAGCAGTGGGGCGGAGCTGCAGTCGGAGTATCTGCTGCCGCGCCGGTACGCCGTGGACGCGCTGCGGGCACTCGACGGGATCCGGGCGACGGTCGCCCCGGTGCTGCAGACCTGCGAGGTGCGCACGGTCGCCGTCGACGGGCAGTGGCTCAGCCCCTGCTACGGCCGGGACACCGTCGCCCTGCACTTCACCTGGATCGAGGACACGGCGGCCGTACTGCCGGTGGTGCGGCGGCTGGAGGAGGCACTGGACGCCTTCGAGCCGCGGCCGCACTGGGGGAAGGTGTTCACGATGCCGGCGCAGGCCGTGCGCGGTCGGTATCCGCGGCTGGCCGACTTCCGGGCGCTGGCACGGGAGCTGGACCCGGCGGGCAAGTTCGCCAACGCGTTTGTGCGGGACGTCCTCGACGGCTGATACTCGCCACTGCCCCCACACCGTGCGCTTCCAGCGGAAAGACTTTCTTCAGCCCCTTTCCTAACCCCTTGTCGAAAGGCGGCGCACGCCATAGCCTTGCGCCGCGCCGGTGCCGAAGTCGACCCCGGCAGGACGCGAAGGGACGGGGGCACCTCCGGTGAAGCGCACATCACGCGACATCCGCACCGCGAACCGCTACGAGGTGCTGCGCCAGATCATCGCCGCGTCGCCCACCTCCCGGCAGGAGCTGGCGGCCGCCACCGGGCTCAGTCTCGCCACGGTCGCCACCCTCGTGGGCGAGCTGCTCGACCTCCGGATGATCACGGAGGTCGGGTTCGAGGACTCGGCGGGCGGCCGCCCCCGCGGGCTCGTGGCCGTCAACGCCTCCGGCGGGGCGCTGATCGGCGTGGACATCGCGGAGACGTACATCCATGTCGAGCTGTTCGACCTCGCGCTGAACGTGCTCGCCCGCGCCGACGAGGACATGCGCCCCGGCGAGAACCTGCCGGAGCAGGTGGTCGGCCATGTGGCCGCCGCCGTCGGCTCCGTGGTCGCGCAGGCCGGGATCGAGGGCGCACGGGTGCTGGGCGTCGGGGTGAGCGTGCCGGGGCAGGTGGACCGGGACACCGGTGTCTCGGAGTACGCGCCCAACTGGGACTGGCACGACGTGCCGCTGCTCGACCTGCTCTCCGAGGTCATCGCCTACCCCCTCTACCTGGACAACCCGCTGCGGGCCGGCGCGGTCGCCGAGATGTGGTTCGGAGCGGCGCGCGGGCGCGGGGACACGGTCGTGGTCAACCTCGGGACGGGCGTCGGCGCCGGGCTCGCGCTCGGCGGCGGGCTGTACCGGGGCGTGAGCAACAGCGCCGGTGAGTGGGGTCATACGACGCTCGTCCTGGACGGGCGGCTGTGCCGCTGCGGCAACCACGGCTGTGTGGAGGCCTATGCCGGCGCGCCCGGCATCATGCTGAACCTGCGCGAGCTCAGCCCGCAGAGCCCGCTGCTGCACCCCGAGGACCAGACGGCCACCATCGACGCGCTGGCCCGCGGCCTGGCCGAGGGCGACCCCGTGGCCGTCAAGGTGGTACGGGAGACGGCCCGTTACATCGGCGCCGGCATCGCCAACCTGGTCAACGTCCTCAACCCCGAAGTGGTCGTGCTCAGCAGCTGGGTCGCCCGCAGTCTCGGCGAACCGCTACTGCACGAAGTGCGCGAGGCCGTCGGCCGGCACGCGCTGCCGCGGCCGATGGCCGCCACCGAGATCGTCCTCTCCCCCATCCCCACCGACCCGGCGTGCCTGGGCGCGGCGACGTTCGCGCTGGAGGGCGCACTGCAGTCCGTGGGCCAGAGGACCGCAACAAAGCGCACCACCCCCGCAAGGAGCCGTACCGCACCACCTTCATGACGACGGAAGGGATGCACGTGACTCACCCCCACCCCAGAAGATCGGTACTGCTGACGGCCGCCGCCGCGCTCGCCGTCGCAGGCCCCCTGATATCCGCCCCGCCCGCGGGCGCCGCCGACTCCCCGGCGGCCGAGGTCTCCCCGCACGCCGCCCAGGCCATCGACAACATCGGTGCCTCCGGCGCCTGGTGGGTCAACGACCTGAAGAACTTCGACCCGAAGGTCCAGGCCCGGGTCGCCAAGCTGCTGTTCTCCACCGGTGGCCTGGACCTGAGCGCCTACCGCTACAACATCGGCGGCGGCGGCACGGGCGTCACCTACGCACCGCGCGCCCCGGAGGACTTCCGTAACGACGACGGCACCTACGACTGGAGCAAGGACAAGGCGGGCCGCACCTTCCTGTCCGCCGCCGCCAAGTACGGCGTCGAGGACCTGATCGCCTTCGTCAACAGCGTGCCGGCCGAGTGGAAGACCAACGGCAAGAGCTGCGGCGGCTATCTGAAGACCGAGAACGAACAGGACTTCGCGAAGTACGTCGCCGATGTCACCGACCATTTCGGCAAGCAGGGCGTGAAGTTCGACTACATCAGCCCCTTCAACGAGCCGACGAACAGCTTCGACTCCTGCGGCCAGGAGGGCATGCTCGTCGACGTCCCGCAGCGCGACGACATCGTGCGCGCCCTGGGCGCCGAGCAGCGGGCCCGGGGGCAGCGGACCGGCATCATCGCCGACGAGTCCACCAGCACCGTGAAGTTCAACGACGAGGTCCCGCGCTGGATCAACGAGCCGGGCACCGCCCAGTACGTCGACAAGCTGGCCCACCACACCTACGACAACCCCTCCGACGCCAACCGCGCGAAGGTGTACGAGACGTCGAGGTCGGTCGGCAAGACGTCCTGGTCCACCGAGATCTGCTGCTTCGGCAACGGCGGCACGGGCTGGGCCCAGGAGTACGACCCCACGATCGACGGCGGTCTGAACCTCTCCCGGATCATCTACAAGGACTTCGCGACCGCGCACGACTCGGCGTTCCACTGGTGGGTCGCCCTGTCCGAGATGATCGGCACCGACCCGCTCGCCAAGAACGACCAGGGCTGGAACGACGGCCTGATCTACTACGACCCGGACTACGCGAAGAACGGCAACCAGACGCTGTACTTCACCAAGCGCTACTACGCGCTCGGCCAGTACAGCAAGTTCGTGAAGCCGGGCTCGGTCATGCACAACGTGACGGGGCTGCCGGACGGCGTGGAGGCCTCCGCCTACGACCACGACGGCAAGTGGGTGGTCGTGGTCAACAACCACAACACCACCGACACCGCCCTGAACCTGCACTTCAACAGCAGGTCGCCGCTGCGGGCCGCCAAGGCGGTGCGTACGTCGGCCGACGAGAACTGGGCGAACGTGGCCAGGCCGTCGGTCAAGGGCGGCACGGTGTCCGCATCGCTGCCGGCCCGCTCCATCACGACGTACGTCCTCGACCAGAAACCGTTCGGCGCCGCCTCGGCGGTGACCGGTGCCTGGCAGGGCAAGCAGTCCGGCAAGTGCCTGACGGCGGACGCCTCGGGCGCGACGATCGGCACCTGCGCCGACGGGACGGAGCAGGTCTGGTCGTACGACAAGAGGGGTGCACTGAAGGGCGCCAACGGCTATCTGACGGTGGGGAGTTCGGGGCTCGCCGCGTCCGCCGGTTTCACCGGTGACGCGGGCCAGCGGTGGCTGCTGAACTCCAACGGGCAGATCGTCAGCGAGGCTTCCGGGAAGTGCCTCGACGTCGGCGGACAGGCGACCGCCGACGGCAGCAAGGTCGGTGTGTACACCTGCAACGGCGGGACCAACCAGGCGTGGTTCCGGCAGTAATTCCCGTGTTCTGAAGGGGGGTTGCGGGTCGCTGGTGCGGTGACCCGCAACCCCCGTCACGTCCGGTATCCCGAACGTTGCACAACGCTTCGTGCAGACTTCGTCCAACCCCTTGCCGAAGCCTTAGCCGAAGGTTAACGTCCCGCACCGCACCCCCATTTGAGCCAACTGGCGCCGAGCCGCTCCAGCCAGGGGCGCGGGGCCGCAGCCGTACTACGAGACAAGGACGTCAGCATGTCGGCATTGAGCAACAGGAACTTCGACCGCCGCACCGCGCTTCGAGCCGCGCTCGGTCTCGCCGCTGCCGGCGGACTTGCCGCGTGCGGCGGCAACACCGGCCGGAGCAGCTCCGGCGACAGCCTCGTGCAGATGTTCCACGCGTACGGCGAGGCCGGCACCGAGCAGGCCGTCAAGCGGTACGCGAAGGCGTACAAGGGCGCCAACGTGACCACGCAGTGGATCACCAGCGCGGACTACGAGAGCAAGCTCTTCTCGTCCCTGCTCACCAAGAACGCGCCGGATCTCTTCGAGTTCCACCCGCAGATCCAGATGGTCAAGAGCGGCCAGGTGGCGGACCTGACCGACCTCATCGACCCGGTCAAGGACGACTTCAACCCGGCCGACATCAAGTCGCACACGGTCGACGGCAAGATATACGGCGTCCGCATGATCGACGACCCGCAGTTCTTCTTCTACCGCAAGTCGATGCTGGAGAAGGCCAAGGTCGAGGTGCCGACCACGCTCGACGAGCTGATGGAGGCCGCCGCCAAGCTCACCACCGGCAAGGTCAAGGGCCTGTACATGGGCAACGACCTGCACTCGGTCATCAACCCGATGATCTGGTCGGCGGGCGCCGACACCCTCGACGAGAAGAACCAGATCGCCTACCACACGGAAGGCGTCATCGAGGGCATCAAGAAGATGCGCAAGCTGTTCACCAGCGGCGACCTCCTGCTCGGCGCCCCGACCGAGTCCTGGGACCCCTCCTCGCTCAACCAGGGCCTGTGTGCCATCCAGTTCTGCGGCATGTGGGCGATGCCGCAGATCCAGGACGCGCTCGGCGACGACTGGGGCGTCTTCCCCTTCCCGAAGACCGTCGATTCCGGCAAGCAGTCGGTCTACAACGGCGGCTGGTCGATGTTCGTCAACGCCAAGGGCAAGAACGTCGACGCGGCCAAGGAGTACGTCAAGTGGCTGTGGATCGACCAGAAGAAGTACCAGGAGGACTGGGCCACCTCCTACGGCTTCCACATCCCGCCGCGTACCTCGCTCGCGAAGACGGCCACCAAGCTCAAGTCGGGCAACGCCGCCGAGGGCGTCAGGCTCTTCAACGAGTTCGGTCACTTCGACAACATCGGCTGGACCCAGGCCATGATCACCTCCCTGGAGGACGTCTTCGCCAACTCCGTCCGCAAGGACATGGATCCGGAGAAGGCTCTCGACAAGGCCGACGTGGCCGTCAACCGCGAGCTCAAGAAGCTGTTCGGATAGACCGCGGGACGGACCACGACATGTCGACAACGACGCGCGACCTCGCGCGCCCCGCCCCGGCGAAAGCCTCGTCGGCCAAGCCGCGGCGGGGGCTGCGGGGCAGCGCCACCCTCAACTTCTGGCTCTTCACCGGGCCGTTCCTCATCGGTCTGGCGATCTTCGTCTACGCGCCGATCCTCTGGAGCCTCTGGCTCAGCTTCTTCGAAGCCCGCTTCACCGTCACGCCCGACAAGTTCGTCGGGTTCGACAACTACACGTACATGCTGACCAACGACGACTTCGTCGGCTCGCTCGGCACCTTCACCGTCTTCGCCGCGTTCATCGTGCCCACCACCTGGGCGCTCTCCCTGGGCCTGGCCCTGCTGGTGAACCGGATGCGTTTCATGCGGGCGTTCTTCCGCTCGGTCTTCTTCCTGCCGACCGCCGTCAGCTATGTCGCCGCGGCACTCATCTGGAAGATGTCCATCTTCAGCGGGGTCCGCTTCGGCCTGATGAACACCGTCCTCGGCTGGTTCGGGATCGAGAACATCGCCTGGCTCATCGACCCCAACCCGCCCTGGTACTGGCTGGTCATCGTGACCGCCCGGCTGTGGCTGCAGTCCGGCTTCTACATGATCCTGTTCATCGCGGCGCTGCAGAACATCCCGGAGGAGTTGTACGAGGCCGCCGCCATCGACGGCGCCAAGTCGGGCTGGCAGACCTTCCGGTACATCACCCTGCCCCAGCTGCGTGCCACGTCCACCGCGGTGATCCTGCTGCTGCTCATAGCCGCCTATCAGGCCTTCGACGAGTTCTTCAACCTGCTGTCGAAGACCACCTGGGGCCGCCCGCCGCTCGTCGAGCTGTACTACAAGGCCCTGGGCGAGAGCCAGGACTACGGCGCCGGCAGCGCGGGCGCGCTCATCCTGACCGTACTGATCTGTGCCGTGACCCTGCTCCAGGGCAAGATCATGGGCTTCGGAAGGGGGGACGAGTCCAAGTGACCACCGCCATGCCCAAGGTGCGGAAATCCGCGCCGACGTCGGACAAGCCCGGCCGGGCCGGCCGCGGTGGCGGCGTGATGAGCTCCACCGGCCTCTACATCGCCACGGGCGTCGCCGCCTTCCTCTTCCTGATCCCGTTCTACGTCCTCCTCCGCAACGCCCTGTCCACCGATGCCGAGATCACCGGCGAGAACTGGCAGATCTTCCCCACGGACATCCAGTGGGGCAACATCAGCGAGCTCTTCACGGACGAGACGGTCCCCTTCGCCCAGTCCCTGTGGAACTCGGCGGTCGTGGCCACCCTGCACACCGTCGGCGTCCTGCTGGTGTGCTCCCTCGCGGGCTACGGTCTGGCCCGCATCCCGTACAAGCACGCCAACAAGGTCTTCTACGCCGTCCTGGGCACCCTGATGGTCCCGACCGCGGTCACCTTCGTGCCCAGCTTCGTGCTGGTCTCGTCGCTCGGCTGGGTCGACACCTACCGGGGGCTCATCATCCCGGGCCTGTTCAGTGGTTTCACCTGCTTCCTGTTCCGGCAGTACTTCCTTGGGTTCCCCAAGGAGCTGGAGGAGGCGGCGCGCATGGACGGACTGGGCTACTGGGGCGCCTACTGGCGTGTCGTGGTGCCCAACTCGCTGAACTTCTTCGCGGCCATGGCGACCATCACCTTCATCAACGGCTGGAACGCCTTCCTGTGGCCGCTGGTCATCGGCCAGGACCCGAGTTCGTGGACCGTCCAGGTCGCGCTCTCCAGCTATATGACCAACCAGACCGTCGTGTTCCATCTGATCTTCATGGCCACGGCCATTTCCATCCTGCCCCTGGTGTTCGTGTTCCTCTTCCTCCAGCGCTGGCTGGTACAGGGGATCGCACAGACCGGCATCAAGGGCTGAGCAAGGAGACCGATGTCTTTCCGCACCACCCGCTCCGTCGCCTACGTCGAGGACGTCTCACCCGGCACCGGGGCCCTCCCGCCCCGTGCCTGGTACGCCGCCTCGGACGCGAAGTCCCTCTCCCTGAACGGAAATTGGCGCCTCCGGGTGTCGGCGACCGTCGACGCCGAGGACGACTCCTTCGCCGCGCAGGGGTACGACGCCGGGGACTGGGCCGAGGTCACGGTCCCCGGTCACTGGGTCCTGCAGGGCGACGGGGCGTTCGGTTCGCCCATCTACACCAACCACCTCTACCCCTTCCCGGTCGATCCGCCGCACGTGCCGACCGAGAACCCGACCGGCGACCACCTGCGCGTCTTCGACCTGCCGGACGACTGGCCGGCTCTGGACGACGGCAGCGCCGTACTCCGCTTCGACGGCGTCGAGTCCTGCGCCCGTATCTGGCTGAACGGCACGGAGCTCGGCGAGTTCAAGGGCTCCCGGCTGCCGCACGAGTTCGCGGTCGGGCGGCTGCTGAAGCCGTCGGGCAATGTGCTCGCCGTCCGGGTGCACCAGTGGTCGGCGGGCTCCTACCTGGAGGACCAGGACCAGTGGTGGCTGCCCGGCATCTTCCGTGACGTCACCCTGCTGCACCGCCCGGCGGGCGCGGCGGGCGACTTCTTCGTGCACGCGTCCTACGACCACGGCACGGGCGAGGGCACCCTGCGCGTCGACTCGGACGTCGACGGACGGGTGTCCGTGCCCGCCCTCGACATCGATGTCGCCACCGGGGAATCGGTGACGGTTCCCGTCGAGCCGTGGTCCGCCGAGCAGCCCAGGCTGTACGACGGCGAGCTGGTCACGGCCGGCGAGCGGGTGCCGTTGCGCATCGGCTTCCGTACCGTCGTACTCGAAGACGGCCTGATCAAGGTCAACGGCAAGGCGGTCCTCTTCAAGGGCGTCAACCGGCACGAGTGGCACCCCGAGAAGGGCCGCGCCCTCGACCTGGAGACCATGCGCGAGGACGTGCTGCTGATGAAGCGGCACAACCTCAACGCGGTGCGCACCTCGCACTACCCGCCGCACCCGGCCTTCCTCGACCTGTGCGACGAGTACGGCCTGTGGGTCATCGACGAGTGCGACCTCGAAACCCATGGCTTCACCGAGCAGGCCTGGCGCGACAACCCCGTCGACGACGACCGCTGGACCCCCGCCCTGCTGGACCGCGCCGCCCGCATGGTCGAGCGGGACAAGAACCACCCGTCGATCGTGTTCTGGTCGCTGGGCAACGAGGCGGGCACCGGGCGCGGGCTGACCGCGATGGCCGAGTGGATCCACGGCCGGGACCACGAGCGGCTCGTGCACTACGAGGGCGACATCGACTGCCGGGACACGGACGTGTACTCGCGGATGTACGCCTTCCACGCCGAGGTCGAGAAGATCGGTCAGGGTCTGGACGGGGGGACGCACAAGCGTCGCGAGCTTCCCTTCATCCAGTGCGAGTACGGGCACGCCATGGGCAACGGGCCGGGCGGACTCGCCGACTACCAGCGGCTGTTCGAGGCCCACGACCGGCTGCAGGGCGGCTTCATCTGGGAGTGGATCGACCACGGCATCACCCACGCCGAGCTGGGCTACGCCTACGGCGGCGACTTCGGCGAGGAGCTGCACGACGGCAACTTCGTCTGCGACGGGCTGATCTTCCCGGACCGCCGGCCCTCCCCGGGGCTCGTCGAGTACAAGAAGGTCATCGAGCCGGTCCGTATCGAGGGCGACGGCGCCGACGGCACCGTACGCGTGACGAACAAGTACGACTTCGCCGATCTGTCGGCGCTCGCCTTCGAGTGGGCGTACCAGCTGGACGGCGAGACGGTCGAGACGGGCGCCCTGTCGGTGCCGGCCCTCGCCCCCGGCGAGTCCGCGGAGGTGAAGCTGCCCGCGCCGCCGGCCGACGCGGCGGGCGGGGCCGAGGCGCAGTGGACCGTACGGGCGCTGCTCGCGGCGGACACGGTGTGGGCGCCGAAGGACCATGTGGTCGCCTGGGGTCAGGTGCCGGTGTCCGCACGGCAGTCGCCGTCGGTCACCGCGAGCGAAAGGCCCACGGCGGGCGAGCGGACGATCACCCTCGGCCCGGCCTCCTTCGACGCCCGCACCGGCGCGCTGAAGGCGATCGGCGGTGTCGAGGTGACGGCTCCGCGGCTGGACGTGTGGCGGGCGCCCACCGACAACGACGCCGGCGCCGAATGGCAGACCGACACCCGCTACGGGATGCTGTGGCGCAAGTACGGCCTGCACCGCATGCGGCACCGGCTGGACGCCGTCGAGCTGGGCGACGACGCGCTGACGGTACGGACCCGGGTGGCGCCCGCCGCCTGGGAGGTGGGCCTCGCCACGGTGTACCGGTGGACCTCCGACGGCACCCGGCTGCGGCTGACCGTGTCCGTGACACCGGAGGGCGACTGGAAGGTGCCGCTGCCCCGGCTCGGCGTCCGGTTCGGGCTCGGGCGGGCGGACGCCGTGACCTGGTTCGGCGGCGGCCCCGGTGAGGCGTACCCGGACACCCGGCTGGCGTCCATGGTCGGCCGCTGGCGGTCGACCGTGGACGAGCTGCAGACGCCGTACGTCCGTCCGCAGGAGAACGGCGCCCGGGCCGACGTGCGCTGGTTGGAGCTCGGCGGGCTGCGGATCGAGGGCGACCCGGAGTTCTGGTTCAGCGCGCGGCGCTGGACCAGCGAGCAGCTGGACGCGGCCCGGCACCTGACCGACCTCACCCCGGGTGACACCGTGTGGGTCAACCTCGACCACGGTCAGCACGGCATCGGCTCGCAGTCGTGTGGGCCGGGCCCGCTGCCGCAGTACTTCCTCCGGGCCGAGCCGGCGGAGTTCTCGTTCGTGTTCTCGACCGCGGAGTGAGAAAACTGTAAATCGATTGACCGATTGATCGACTTTCCGACACCGTCGGAAATAAACCCGCCGGCGGGGGGGCGGTGGGGGGGCGGAGGCGCGACAGCGCAGGAGACGAATCGCTCTCG
>NZ_JBHYJA010000045.1:0-36500 GCF_042740355.1 Streptomyces sp. NPDC059010 | reverse complement strand
GATCTCATCTGTTACTATACTCTTTATAGTGATATTTCTTTTCTACACGACTCCCCTGATAGTGCTCCCGCCTCCGCGGGGGCGGGCGGCCCCCACCCCCCCCCCCCCCGCAACTTGCGTGTACAGCAAGGGAGTTGATGTCACTTGAATGGCAGTATCGAGGTTCGCGGTCTCTCCCGAACCTTCCACACCACGGTCCGCCGCCCCGGCTTCGCCGGGACACTGCGCTCGCTCGTCAACCCGGAGCGCGTCGCCAAGCACGCCGTCTGCGACGTGTCCTTCTCCGTCGCTCCCGGCGAACTCCTCGCCCTGCTCGGCCCGAACGGCGCCGGCAAGTCCACCACCATCAAGATGCTCACCGGCATCCTCACCCCCACCGCCGGCGAGGCCCGGGTCGCGGGCGTCGTGCCCTACGAGGAGCGCGAGCGCAACGCCCGCAACATCGGCACGGTGTTCGGACAGCGCACCCAGCTGTGGTGGGACCTCCCGGTGCGCGAGTCGTTCGCGATCCTGCGCGACATCTACGAGGTGCCGAAGCCCGAACACACCGCCCGGCTGAAGGAGTTCGACGACCTTCTCGACCTCTCCTCCTTCTGGGACACCCGGGTCCGCCACCTCTCCCTCGGCCAGCGTGTCCGCTCCGACTTGGCCGCAGCCCTGCTGCACGACCCGCCGGTCGTGTTCCTCGACGAGCCGACCATCGGCATGGACGTGGTGGTCAAGGAGCAGGTGCGGGAGTTCCTGCGGCACCAGGTGGCGGAGCGCGGCCGCACCGTCCTGCTCACCACCCATGACATGACGGAGGTCGAGCGGCTCGCCGGGCGGGTCGTGCTGATCAACCACGGGCGGCTCGTGCTGGACGGCACGCTCGACGAGATCCGCCGTAAGTACGGCTCGACCTGGCAGGTGCGGGTGACACTCGCCGACCCGGCCACCGAGGTCGGCTCCCTGCCGGGCGTCGCACTGCTGCGCCGCAAGGGCCCCCAGGCCGTCTTCGGCCCCGACGGCCCTGACGCACCGACCGTGCACCAGGCGCTGAAGCAGGTCATCGAGCGGTACGAGGTGACGGACCTCGCCCTCGACGAGGCGGACCTGGAGGACGTGATGCGGGCCGCGTACGTGCATGCCGGGCCGGCCACGGAAGGGGCCTGAGATGGCCGCCGTACCGCACGGCTGGCGCGCCGCCCGCGTCACCCCGCTCGGTGAGTTGCACGCACCGCCCCGGATGACCGCCGTTCTGCTGCGGCTGACCGTACAGGTGGTACTGGTGGCATCACTGTGGCACGGCCTGTACGCACAGACGGGCACCACCGCCGGACTCGGCCGCGAGCAGGCGGTCAGCTACGCCGTGCTGGCCGTACTCGCCTCCCGTCTGCGGGAGCTGGACCAGTACGCGGGCCGGGACACGGTGCTGCAGCACATGCACTTCGGCACGATCGTCTACTGGTATCTGCGCCCGCTGCCGCCCCAGCGCTACTACGCCCTGCGGGCGCTCGGCGAGCAGGTGTACGGGCTGGCGTGGGCGCTTGGCGGCTACGCGGTCTGTCTCGCGGCGGGGGTCGTGCAACCCCCCGGATCGGCGGCCGTGGCCGGGGTGTTCGTGGTGAGCATGCTGCTCGGCCAGTGGGTCCTGTACTACATCATGCTCATGCTGGACCAGCTGTGCTTCTTCACCCTCCGCAACAACTCCGCGATGCTGATCCTGATCTTCGCGCAGAACCTGCTGTCCGGGGTGTACGCGCCGCTGTGGTTCTTCCCCGACTGGTTCATCACGCTGAGCGGCTTCCTGCCGTTCCAGGCGACGCTGAGCGTGCCGTTGTCGATCTACGTCGGCCGTATCGAACTGTCCGACGCCGGGGCCCAGTTGGCCGTCCAGGCCGCCTGGGTGGTGGTGCTGGCGCTGTTCACCCGGTGGGTGTGGCGGCGTGCCGCGCGGCGCGTGATCTCGCAGGGAGGCTGAGATGTCACTGAAGGCGCTGCGCCTCGTCTGGCGTATCTCGCTGCTGAACATCCGTGCCTCGATGGAGTACCGCACGGAGTTCCTGCTGAACATCGCGGTCGGCGCGATCTGGCAGGTGTCGGTGATCGTGTTCGCGACGGTGCTGCTGGCGCGGTTCACCGGGATGGGCGGCTGGGACAGCTCGGACGTGCTGCTGATCCCGGCGATCCGGATGCTCGCGCACGGCTTGTTCGTGCTGTTCCTGGGACGTGTGCACTTCATCGGGCGGCAGATCCAGGAGGGCAGGATCGACGTCTATCTGCTGCGCCCCATGCCGGTGCACCGTCAGGTCCAGCTCGCGTACTTCCCGACCAACGCGATCGGCGACCTGACGGTCGCGACGGGCCTGATGGCGGGCGCGCTCAGCCGCAGCGAGCTGGACTGGACGACGGGCCGGGTCTCGTATCTGATCGCCGCGGTCATCGGCGGGATGCTCCTGGAGGCGGCCCTGTTCACGGTGGTGGCGAGCGCGTGTCTGCGCTTCCCTGCCGCCGACTACTGGAGCCGCTGGCTGGAGGAACTGCTCGGCACGTTCGGCAGCTACCCGCTCAACGTCCTCCCCCGGGCGGTGGGCGGCTTCCTCACCTTCGCCCTCCCGCTCGCGTTCGTCGCCTATCTCCCCACCGCAGTCCTGACCGGCCACGACCACGACCTCGGCGTCCCCTACTGGCTGGCGGCGGCCTCTCCGCTGCTCGGCATCGCTGGGTATCTGGCGTCTCGGCTGGTGTGGCGGTGGGCACTACGCCACTACACCGGGGTCAACGGGTGACGAGCGCCCCGGCGGCCCCGTCGGGCTGAGAGCCTGCGAAGCCGAGCCGCCGTCGCGGGAGGGGCGGGAGGAGCCACATGAGCGGCTCGGCAACGCCGTGGACCTCCGCCAGGACATCGACACCGTCACCGCCGGCGTTACCCGGCCCTGGAGTTCCGGCGTCGTGAAGGGAAACGTGGACCGCGGGGAAGTTTTTTGAGCCCGAGGTCGTCCCTGAACTGCTCAATCAGTTTGCCTCGATCACAGTCGAGGTCGGGCACTCCTGCCGCCTGGTCGCTGGCGCCTTCGGCAATCGCCTTGTGCGCCTTGATAACGCGTTCCACAAGATCCCGCGCTGATTCTGACACCCTCTTATCAGCGAGAATTTGGATCTCAGCCGTGACTGCATGGAGGCGACCGTCCTCCGAACGGCTCCGCTGACGATCCCTCGCCTGACCATAGCTGGCGCTGATCGACCGGAGATACTCGGAATAAGCGTTTTGCTTCGCAAGGCGGTGCGAGTCCTCTCGCTGCCACTTGCGGTTAATCGATGCCACCCACGGCTGGGAAACGACACCGACCACGGCTCCGCCCAAAGCTCCGATCACGCCCACGACAGCCGGATCCATATCCAGCCTCCTCACACCGTCAGCCCAAGACACTTATCCTCAGTGGCCTCCCAGAATTCTCCACCGTTGGCGCACGCCATAGCTCGACCGACGCCCCGAACTGACGAACTGTCGAACGGCCGACGCGAGAGAGCCGGCACGCTGTCGCAGCCCGGGCCGGCGGGGTTGGCCTGCGGTCAGGTAGGTGGGTGTGGCAGTTCGTCGAGGAGGTGGGCGTACCCGACGTCGTCTTCGCCTGTGGTGCGCTGCGGTGACCGTACCCGGTCGATCAGCCCGTGCGCCCGGTCCACCCATTCCTGAGGCACGGGATTTCCGGACAGCTCCCATTGGCGCAGCACTGCGGCCAGATAGCGTTTGATGAAGTGGGTCGCGTCCGGGTCGAAGCCGTACAGCGCCGCCCGTACCGCCTCTCGGTGCACAGCCGAGAAGTTACCGTCCGTGCTCCACAGTCGGAACAGCAGCCGGGCGGCAGAGACTGCCTCTCCGTCGGTCAGGACCACATAGCTGGTGAGCGCAAGGCCGAGTCCGAGCTCCTCCAGGGACTGGGCCAGGTGCAGCAGCGCATCGGTCCCTGTGTCGCACCGCAGGTGGGCGTCCCAGGCCACCGCGTCCGGGCTGGTGTGCAGCCAGCCGATGTAGCGCCGCCCGTCGCTGCCGGGCGCGTAGCCGTAGCTCCAGTACGGGTTGACCGCGCGAGGGTCTTCTGTGCTGAGCAGTGGAGGGCCTTCCCACAGGTCGGGTTCCGGGGCGTTCTCAAGCCGGATCGTGATGTCGCGCCCCTCCCCGTGCCACACCCGTTCCAGGCTCAGCCGGTCCGCCAGGGCCCGCCATTCCTCCGTGTGCAGCTGCGACTCCAGCAGCAGCATCGTTCGTCGCCATGCACCGACCGGATCGTGTTCAGCGGGGAACAGCTGTCGCCCCGGCAGCTCCTCCGCCACCACCACCAGGAGTAGTAACAGGTTGGCGCGGTAGAAGGCCGGAGCGACCGGGGCAGGACGCACGGTCGGCCGGTAGGACCCGTAGGAGGAGACGCTCCGCTCGTCCAGGGACGAGTGGAACAGCCGCAGCAGCAGTCGGCACAGCTCCGCGCGGTCCCGCTGCGGCCGCGGTCGCAGGGCCTCGACCAGGAACGCCACGACCGGCCCGCGCCCAGCGCATGCGGCGAACGACAGCAGCGCGTGCAGGAACGAGTCATCGGTGCGGGAGCGTCGAGGCCGCCGGGCCTCTACCCGCTCGGCATCCAGAAGACCCTGAAGTTCCTGTGCGACGAGTCGGGCGACCAGGAACTCGCCGAAGGTCGCGTGCAAGAACTCGTACGAGCGCAGTCGCACATCGTCGCGGAATGCCTCCGCGTGATGGATGAAGAAGAACCGGCCGATGGTCGTCTGCGCTCCGCTCAATGCGGCTCGCAGCCCCATGGGCGGGGATGCCTGTTGCGGGAGGAGCGCGACCAGATCCGCCTCCAACTCGTCTTCGGTGACCCACTGCCGACCTCGGTTGAACATTCCGAAGGCGGCCACCGAGAGCCGCAGCAGCTCGTACTCGATCGCCCGTGCCACTTCCTCGTCCGTCAGCCGCGCCTCGTGCTTGAGGACCTCCCGGCGCGCGAACCGGGCGAGCAACCGCTCGTACAGCTCGAAGCCGGCGAGCTTGCCCGCTGCCCGCTGATAGGCGTTGTCCTGGGCGTCGTACAGTGCCAGCATCAGCAGCAGGAGCGGCTGGCTCGCGAGGTCGGGCTGGGTGAGTGCCTGTTCGGGGGTGAGCGGGCGAAGGCCGTGGCGGCTGAAGTAGGCGGCGTTCTTGCGGTTCCAGAGTTCCAGCCACTGTCCGGTCTGCGTGGCACTGAAAGGTTCGAGCCGGATCGCTGTCCCGCCCGGCGTCAGCCGGGCCCGGTCGGCAACGACAGTGCGGCTGGTGACGATGATGGCGAGTGGCCGGCCGAGCGCGGCCTCGCGTTGCTGGAAGTTCGCCACCCGCTCCAGGTAGTCGGACTGGTGCAGCCCGGTTGCCTGGAGCAGTTCGTCGAACCCGTCGAGGAGGACGACCGGCAAGGCGGGGCCGGCCGCGCGGACGACGTCCGCCCAGTCCATGGTCCGCTCGCCGGTGGCCTGCCGTATCGCCGCCTCGATCTGGTCCTGTACGCCCGTGTCGGCGGGTACGTCCCGTAACGGGACTCGCACGACCAGGAAGTCCTCGGCCGGCAGCCGGGCCGCGAGCACCTTGGTCAGGAGCGACTTGCCGGAACCGGGAAGACCCAGCAGCAGGATGGGCACCTCAATCGCCTTGGGCGCCGTCAGGAAACCCTCCAGAAACCCGTCCAGACCGCCACGCACCTCGTGCTGCCGCCACCATGTCTCGCTGGTCAGCCGGTCCGCCGCGCCGAACGCGGCTACCCGGAAATCCGCGCTCACGTATGCCTCGCGCAGACTCGGGATGACCATCCCCTGGGCGGTGTCCCCCGTCCCCAGGACCGGCGCATCGAGCAGCAGGGTCCCGGCGCGACGCAGGGCGGTCAGGCGGCCGGCCGGAAGGTCCCCGTGCACGAGCCGGGTGACGGTGTCCTCCAGGCGGCGGACCGCGACCCGGGTCGCCCGGTGGTCGACTCGGTCGGCCCAGATCCCCACGTCCGGGAAATCGACGGCCAGTTGGCGGAACATCTCCTCGTAGAAGGTCAACGCGGCGTTCGGGACGTGATCGTGGAGGGTCGCGCGCACTTCCTGGCGCGCTGCGGATGTGAGTCGGTCCCAGACCGCAAGGCCGCAGACGTATGCCTCCATGTGCCCGGACATCGAGGCATAGAAGCCACGCAGGGCGGCCAGGGTCGACTCGTACGGCTCGTGCGGCGAGGGCAGCGGCAGGTGCGAGCGCAGGAGGTGGTCGACGACGGCGGCAAGGCGGCGGGACTCGGGGGCGTCACTGGTGGCGAGCCGCACCGAGTCAGTCCGCGTCGTGGCCAGTTCTCGCGCGTCGAAAGGCAGCCGCGCCTGGGCGATGGCGTCGCCGTAGGCCGCCACCACGATGACCGCGTGGGCGGCGGCCATGCGCTCGGTACGCTCGAACCGGCCCAGGCCCTGGATTCGTTCGGCCGTGCCCGACACCAATGAGCGGCTGAGCCGGGCCAGTTGGGCGTCAGCCCCGAAGAGTGAGAGAACCAGTTCGGGCGCGGGCCCGACGGCAGCCGTAAGGGCGCCGCCCACAACACGGTCCAGCGCATCGAGGACCGGCCCGTTCCCTCCGAGCAGTCGTACGGCATCGGCGTAACGCAATGGTCCTGGCATCCCCCGCACCCCCCGGGAGCCAGAATCCCATGCCGACGCCATACGGTGTCGCGGGGTACTCCCAGGATGCCCGGCGCTGCGTACGGCGTGTGGGTGCGGGTGAGCCTCTCAGGGGCGGGGGCGTGAGCGCCGTATCGGCGTGAACAGCGCCGCGACCGCGATCAGTACGCAGCACCCGCCCGCGACCAGGCCCACCGGCGCCGTGCCGTGGTGTTCCGCGGCCCAGGTGAGGAGGGCCGCGCCGAGCGGGGCCGCCGCGTACTGAAGGGTCCAGAAGGCGGCGGTGACCCGGCCCAGCAGGTGTTCCGGGGTGACTTCCTGACGCAGTGACATGGAGCAGGTGCCCGACATGGCGACGCAGGCCAGGAAGCAGGCGCTCAGGGCCGCGACGACGGGGACGTCCCGCGCCCAGCCGAGTCCGGCGAAGGACAGCCCGCACACCGCGACCGCGCCGGTCCAGGTCGGTCCGAAGCCGAGCCGCCGGCGGACCCGGGCGACCAGCAGGGCGCCGGTGATGGTGCCGAGCGCGCCGACGGCCATGACGGTGCCGACCGTGCCGTCGTCATGGCCGAGGTCGTGCTTGAGGTGGTAGATGACCAGGTCGTTCAGGCCGAGGGTGAGAAAGCTGAAGACGAACAGCAGGGCGGTCAGGGCGCGCAGCACGGGGTGGCCGTGGAGGAAGGCGATGCCGGTGCGCAGGTCCCGCCACAGTCCCGACCGTTCGGGGGCCTTCGCCGGTCGTCCCCGGAGCCGTACGAAGGCCAGACAGGCGGCGGAGACACCGAAGCTCGCCGCGTCCACGCCGACGGCCGCGGCGGGGCCGGACCAGGCGGCGACCAGTCCGGCGCACAGCGGTCCGAGAACGCCGGCCGCGGCGGCGGTGGCGTTGAGCCGGCCGTTGGCCTCGGTGAGCCGCTCGGTGCCGACGAGGCCGCGGACGACGGTGACGTAGCCGACGGCGAACAGCATGCCGACGGCCTCGCAGAGCGGCAGGACCACGTAGAGCAGCCAGATCTGCGGCCCGAACAGCCAGACCAGCGGCACGAGTCCGTACAGCGCCATGCGCACGAGGTCGCAGCCGATGAGGAGCCTGCGCCGGTCGACGCGGTCCACGACGGCCCCGGCGAACACGGCCGCGAGGACCGAGGCGGCGCCACCGACCGCCGTCAGCAGGCCCATGCGGGCGAGTGAGCCGGTCGCCTGGAGCACGAGCAGGGGCAGGGCGATCAGGGCGAAGGAGTCGCCGAGGACGGAGAGGGTCTGGGCGGTCCAGAAGATACCGAAGTCGCGTTGGCGCCACAGCGGGCGGTCGGGACCGCCGGGTGCGGGTGCGGGTGGGTGCGCTGCTGCGGGAGACGTCGGGCCACCCGGCTTCCCCTCGCGCTGTGCCTCCTCGTACGCCATCACCCGGCCCCCCGCCGACCCGAAACTCCGGACATGATTCGAATCCCCGGCAACCTTACGGGGCGTTGGCGGCCACCCAGGAACGGCGGAGAACGCGATGATCAGTGGTCCGCGCAACACGGCGTCGGATCAGGCACCTCGAAGGGGACGAGGGTGCCGCCCACGGCGGGCATGGCGGTCAGGACCAGTTCGCCGTTCTGCCACTGTGGGCGCACATGGTCGCCCGTCACCAGGGCGGTGTCCGGGGCCGGTTGGCCGGGCGTGCCCAGAACCGTCACGCGGTCGATCGCTGAACCGGACACCACGTCCGCGATGGTCACCGTGCCGGTCAGCGTCGCGACGCCCGGGTAGATCACCGCCCGGCCCATCGCGTCGGGGGCGCCGCGCGAGATCTTGTGTCCGTGGGGGGTGAGCCGCTCCTGGGCGGTACGCAGGAGCGGCTCGGACGGGAGGGTGAGGGAGAGCGCTACGCGTGGGCGGTCTCCTCGCACCAGGTGGGTGCAGCCGAACACGCCCTCGGGGAAGGCGAGTTCGGCCGCCAGCGTGTGGAGCAGGTGGTCGGCCGTGCGGAGGTCCCGGATGTCCGGGTCCACGGTCAGGACGTACGTGGTCACGAGGGCAGGACCCACACCGGGTTGGAGTAGAACCACAGATCGCGCCACGGGTCGGCGTCGCCGACGATGTCGATGGCGGGGCCGGCCGGGTCGACGGCGGCGCCCATCGGGCCGACGGCCGTGCGGTTGCCGTCGGTGCCGCGCAGGCGGACGTAGACGGGGTGGTCGACCTTGCCGAGGTCGTAGGTGAGGCGGACCGTACCGGCCGACTTGTCGATCTCGTACGACTTGACCACCCTGGCCGTCGGCGCGGTGAAGGTGTCCCCGTCGGCGACCGGGCCGGTGACGTCGCCCTGGATGACGTCGAGGCGCGCCAACTTCGGTGTGAACCCCGCCCAGTTGGGGCCGCCGGCCAGCGCCACTTCGACCATCAGCGTGACGTTCGTGCCCTTCGTGACGTGCAGGGCGCCGCCGAGTGTGGCCCAGCGGCGGCCGCCGGTCACGCGGACGTCGAGGCCGCCGATGAGCTGCCCGTGGTCGACCCAGATGCGGCCCGCGCGGATGCCGTCCATGACGGCGGCGTAGGAGAAGCCGTCGGCGCCGACGTGGGTACGGCTGTACTGGCCGGGCCAGTAGTCGCCCTGGGTGATGTCGATCTTGCCGCCGTAGACCGGGTCGTCGTAGCGGCCGTTGGTGTTGAAGTCGCCGCCGCCGCGCACCGCCGTGTCGGCGTACACCTGGTGGGAGTCGGAGTTGGCGGTGATCCACCAGGGCTTGCCCTCGGCGAGGAGGCTGTCCCAGAGGCCGCCGACGGTCGCGGTCATCCAGTCGAAGCCGCCCCAGGTGCGGTAGCTCTCCAGCGGGTAGCCTGCGAAGGAGTTGGCGCTGGGGTTGTTGTCGTAGATGCCGCGGGCGCGGGCCATGCCGAGCGGGGCGGGCAGGCCGGCGGCCTGGTGGCCGGGGGCGCCCTCGAAGCCGACGGCGATCTGGCGGGCGGGGCTCGCGTCGCGCCAGCCGCGGATCTCGTGCGGGGAGTCGACACCGCGCCGCGCCGGGTGGTTGGCGAGCATCAGCGCGTCCCTGACCTTGCGGTGCTCCACCTGCTCGGCGAGGAAGTTCAGGCCGGCGACGGCGAGGGCCTCGTTGGCGGGCGTGGAGTCGGAGGCGCCCTTGACGCTGCCGTCGTAGTCGGTCTCGAACTGCTTGAGGACGGAGACCTCGTTCTTGCCGGGGTGCACGAAGACGGTGCCGTGCTCGGCGCCCGGGATGTTCCACTCCAGGCCCTGGAAGACGAGGGTGTCCTCGTAGGCGGCGCGGGCCGCCCGGATGTCCGGGTTGACCTTGTCCACGCCGATCTTGGCGTGTGTTGTGCTGCCGTGGTCGGTGATGACCAGCCAGTCCATGCCGTGTCTGGCGCCCTGGCGGACCTGGTCCACGACGCGGTACTTGCCGTCGCTGCTGTACTGGGTGTGGATGTGGTGGTCGCCGGCCAGCCACAGGAAACCGTTGGTCCTGCGGCCACCGGAGGCGGCGGACGCGGCGGACGCGGCGGACGAGGCCGAGGAGCCGGCCGTGGAGGCGGCGGCCGAGGCCGGGGCGAGGACGCCGGCCGCGGTCAGTCCGGCGCCGAGCAGACCGGCGCGGCGCAGCAGCGTGCGGCGCGACTGCTGTTCGGGAGTGAGGGCCTCGTCCGGCACGGAGGTGTCGAGGGCGGCGGACAGGGCGGCTTCCGACGCGTCGCGCGAGTGGTCGTGGTCATGACCGTGTCCGTGATGGTGGTGATGCCCGTGTCCGTGTCCGTGTCCCATGGAACCCCTCCCGATGCCGCTGCCTTCCGCGGCTGCCTCCTGCGGCGCTGCTGCGCCGTGTGTGGAGGATCAAGGCGAAACATGAACGTTGAACGAGCGGCGGATGGCGTCCGGATGCCCCGGACGCGGCGGAACACCACGTCCCTCACTGTTTCCCCAACAGACCTTGTACGTCACCCTGGTTGACATCGAACCTGAACAGCGCTCATCTTCTTCGTCACCCATCGGAGATGCCCCCACCATGAGAAGACTGATCGGCACCCTCGCGGCCGCGGCCCTGGCCCTCACCGGCCTCGCCACCACCGGCTCGGCCCCCGCGGCGGCCGCCACCACCGGTACCTTCAACGTCCTGACGTACAACGTCGCCGGCCTCCCGGAAGGCCTGAGCTCCGGCAATCCGGAGAGGAACACCCCGCTGATCTCGCCGCGCCTCGGGGCGTACGACATCGTGAACGTCCAGGAGGACTTCAACTACCACGCGGCCCTGTACGCGGGCGACGACCACCCGTACCGCACGGCGACCAGCGGCGGTGTGCCGTTCGGCGACGGCCTCAACACCCTCTCGGACCACCCCTTCGAGGACTTCGAGCGGGTGAAGTGGAACAAGTGCACGGGCACCAACTGCCTGACCCCGAAGGGCTTCTCGCTCGCCCGGGTCCGCCTCGCCGAGGGCGTCTTCGTGGACCTCTACAACGTCCACACCAACGCCGACGACACGGCCGACGCGCTGGCCGCCCGCCGTGCCAACGTCGAGCAGTTGTCGGAATTCATCCAGGCGAACTCCTCCGGCAACGCGGTGATCGTCATGGGCGACACCAACACCCGCTACACGCGCACCGGCGACAACATCCGCACGCTGGTCAGCGAGAACGGCCTGACGGACGCCTGGGTGCGGCTGGTCAAGGGCGGCACGGCCCCGGCGGCGGGCAGTGACCCGCTGCTGTGCGACGCGAAGGCGCCGACCAACGACTGCGAGGTCGTCGACAAGGTCCTCTACCGCGGCAGCAAGCTGCTCACCCTCAACGCCACCCGCTACAACAACGACTGGGCGAAGTTCCTCCGCGAGGACGGCGAGCACCTCTCCGACCACTTCCCGCACACGGTCGACTTCTCCTACACGCTCAACTCGTCCCTGAAGGCGAGCGACTTCTTCGGCGGCCCGCACGGCACGGCCTTCAACGACGCCGACGACCTGCCGGCCACGCCCGCGCCCCGCACCCTCACCCTGCGCGGTGGCTCCCGTCTGGACGCGCTGTCCCTGACCCACGACGGCGGCACGGCCCTCACCCACGGCGGCTCGGGCGGCACGGCGACGTCCCTGACCCTGGCCTCGGGCGAGCACCTCACGGCCGTGAAGCTGACGCAGGGCCAGAAGGACGGCCGTACCCGACTCTTCTCGGCGTCCTTCACGACGGACAAGGGCCGCTCTCTGTCCTCCGGTACCGCGACGTCGGACGCGAAGACCTTCACGGCACCGTCGGGCTGGCAGATCGTCGGCTTCACGGGACGGTCGGGCGACGAGCTCGACAAACTCGGGGTGCTGTACGCGCCGCTCGGCTGACGCCGAACGCCAAGGGGCCCGCTTCCCGTGGAGGCCTTCCCTGGAACCCTCTAGGATGGATCCTAGAGGGTTTAGGCCAGGTCACGTATTCGGAGGTCACCCGCCCCATGGTCCGCGCAGGACTCACCGCCGACCGGCTCGCCGCGGCCGCCGCGGAGCTCGCCGACGAGGTCGGGTTCGAGAACGTCAGTCTGTCCGCGCTGGCGCGGCGCTTCGGTGTGAAGGACGCGAGTCTGTACTCGCACGTCAGGAATCTGCAGGACCTGCGCACCCGGGTCGCGCTGCTGGCCGGCGGCGAGATGATCGACCGGATCGCGGCCGCGGTGGCGGGACGTGCCGGGAAGGACGCGCTCGCCGCGTTCGCGGGCGCCTACCGGGAGTACGCCCTCGCGCACCCGGGGCGGTACGCGGCCACCCAGATCCGCCTCGACCAGGCCCTGGTCGCCGACTCCCCCGCCATGCGCCGCACCGCCGAGATCACCTACGGCATGCTCCGCGCCTACGGCCTTGAGGAGCCCGACCTCACCGACGCCGTCCGGCTGTTGCGCAGCACCTTCCACGGGTACTGCGCGCTGGAGTCCACCGGGGCGTTCGGCGCCCCCCGCGACGTACAGGAGTCCTGGGAGCGCGCCGTCGACGCCCTGCACGTGGCCCTTGCGAACTGGCCGCGGAACGGGCACGTCCGGCAGCCGCCCCAGTTGTCACCCTGACCACTTAGACTGGAAGCTTCGCGGAGGTCACACGCCGCCGCCACGGGGGAGGGAGCGCGGCTTGTCCCAACAGCAGCTCGGGCGCGGCCCCTTGAGGCCCCGTCAGCCCGGCCCCACACCTCCCGCTCCCGACGAGGATCCCGTGGACGGCTCACCCCCGGCGCGTTTCGTCGGCTGGCTCGGTGGCCTGGGGTGCGCGGCCGCCGGGTACGGCGTGTTCCAGTTCCTGTTCAGCGTGCTGCCCGACTCGCTCGACGGCTCGGCCGCCCGGTATGTGATCGCCGGGGTCAGCGGACTCGGCACCTCCGTCGCGGCCTGGCTGGCGGCGGCGCTGCTGCGTGCCCGGGCGGCAGCGGCGGCAGTGACGGCAGACCCCGCGCGGGTCCCCGCCGTGGGACCCGCGGCCCTCGCGCCGGGCGCCCCCGGCCCGCTCCCCCAGGTCTTCGCGTCCGCCTACGACTCCCTCGTCGACCAGGTGTCCGTCGTGGACGACCCGGAGCACGGGCGCCTCACCGGCTGGCCGCACTCCCTCGGCGAGGACTCGCCGTCCCGGCCCACCCCCGTCGGCACCGCGTACGGCCTGCACATCATGCTCGACCTCGGTGTGCCCGACGGACGGCTGAGCACCGGCGACCTGGTGGACACCCTGTGGCGGCTGCGGCTCCCGGACGGCGGCTGGTCGGCGCGGTCCCAGGGGTCCGAGGCGCGCCCCGAGGTCACCGCGCTGGTGCTGGGCGCGCTGGCCCGTGCGGGCACCTCCGCCGAGCGGCTGGCCGCCGAGGTGGACCTGTGCACCGACGGGTTCACCCGTCGACTCGACCGCGCCGGGCGGGAGTCGACCCATGTCGTGACGACCGTGCTGCGCGGCCTGCTGCGTGCCGCGCCCCGCTGCGAGGTGCTGCCCTCGCTGCGCGAGGCCCTGGCCGACGGTGCGATCAGCGACCCGCGCCGCGACCATGTGCGCTGCTGGGGGTACCGTCTGCAGCCGCCGTACGGCAGGCCGTCCCCACTGCACACCGCCCAGGCCGTCGTCGCCCTCGACCGGGCCGCCCGGGCCCTGGGCGAGGACGGTGACGCGCGCGCCGCCCGGGCCCGGGCCGCCCGCGAGGACGGCGTCCGCTGGCTGCTGTCCTGCCCGGACGCGCCCCACGACACCTGCCCGGACCTGGAGAACGTGCACGAGGAGGTACGCCGGCCCCGCACCGACGACCCCTCCCGCCACGAGGTGCTGAACGTCCGGCACTTCACCGCCTCCTGGCTGGTCCGCGCCCTGCTCTCACCGGGCGCCCTGGAGATCGCCCGTACCGAGGGCCTGGAGGACGAGTGGCGGGTACGGCTGGACGGCGCCCTCGCCGCGGTGTGGGCGGGGCAGACGGACGGCGTCTGGTTCTGGACGCTGGGCGGCGGCACCGACCTGCGGCGGCCCATGTGGATGACCTATCAGGGGCTGTCGGCGCTGCGCGCGCATGCCGTATGGATGTATCAGCCGGTTGGCTGAACTCCAAGGTCGTGAAGGACTCGAAGGTCTCGAACGTCGCGAAGGCCTCGAAGGTGGCGAGCGGTTGGTGGAGGGTGAGTGCATGGGCGGTCGGCAGGTCCTGGCGGCGCGGCGACTGCTGGCCGGGGCGCTGGACGGTGAACTGCCCGAGCACGAACTGGCGGCCGCCGCCCGCTCGGCGGTCACCGAACTCGGTTCCCCCGACCGCCTGTTGGAGCTGATCGCCGAGCTCTCCTCCGGCGAGGGGAATCCGGAGGGCTGCGCACGGCTGTCGTACCGTCACGTCCTCGGCTTCGACAAGCTGCTGCTGATCGACGGCGGCCCGCGCCACATGCTGCGCGCACATGTGTGGCATCCGGGCGCGGGCGGGATCGGCGCGGAGGACATCCACAACCACCGTTCGCCGCTGGCGTCCTATGTCGTCAGTGGCCGGCTGGCGATGGAGTTGTACGAGGTCGACGAAGACGCCGATCGTATGGGGGCCGGCGGTATCCCGGCGGCCCGCTATGAGGAGTCGCTGGCGGAGCGGTCCGCGGACTGGGTGCTGAAGCCGGCCGGTCCGGCGCGGCTGCGGCTGACGCACACGGGGCAGTACGCGGCGGGCAGCTCGTACGCCCTGCCCGCGCACACCCTGCACCGGGCCTGGTGCGACACGGACGCGCCGACGGTGACGCTGTTCCTGGAGACGGGCGCCGAACGGCGGCGGCACACCGATGTGTTCACCGCGGCGGGCCCGCACCCGGGGGCGGTGGCGAAGGTGCCGCTGGAGGTGCCGGACTATCTGGACGCGTTGCGTGAACTGGCGGAGCGACTCAGGGTTTTGTGACGGCTCGCGGTGCCCTGCCCGTCCGGCGGCCGAGTGCGCCGGACGGGCGGGGTCGGCCCCGGGTTACGGGAGTTTCACGAACGGTGCCAGGAAGGCACGGGCGCCGGGGGTGTCCAAGCGGTACGTCACGTTCGTCGCGTAGCACGGGGTGTCCCCGGTGATCGTCGTGGCGGCCAGTACGTTCCGGCCGCCGATCACCGCGAAGTTGGGACCGCCCGAGTCGCCGTAGCAGGCACCGCCGTTGCCCTGCGGCGCGGTCATCGCCAGGCGCGCCCAGGAGTCGTTGAGGGCGTTGAAGGTGACGGGCGCCTTCATCCGGACGCCGCCACCGGGGTGGGTCTGCCCACCGGGGCCGTTGACGGCCTCCTGGGTGCCGTATCCGGCGACGAACCAGTCGGTGGCGTTCAGGCCCTGCGGTCCGAGTGCGCCGAGTTGGTTCGCGGTGGGCAGCGTGGCCGGGGTGAAGGTCCAGCGGGCCTTGACCTTCGTAGCGGGCAGTTCGATCACGGAGATGTCGTGGGTGTCGGACGCCGGTCCCGGGAAGCCGGGGTGGCTGTGTGCGGTGCCCTGGACGGCGACGGCCCTCGCCTGGGCGGCCGGATCACCGGGGTACTTCTTGGCGGCGGCGTCGAGCCCGGCCTGCACGTCCTGGTCCAGGGACACGTAGAACTTCACGTTGTCGGGCCAGTCGGTGGTGCAGTGCGCGGCGGTCAGGAAGGTGTCCGCGTCGATCATGGTGCCGGAGCAGACCCAGTCGACCCGGTCCGGGGTCGCGGGATCGCCGTCGTTGTCCCACGTGGCCACGAGCGCGCCGACCTCGGTGCGTTCGGGGGCGGGTGTCGCGTTGTACGAGTTGATGGCCGAGGACGGCAGCGCCGTGGCGAGCACGGCCGCACAGGCCGCCGCGGTGACGGCGGTGGCGCGTATGGCTGACAAAAGAACAGACCCTTCTGCAGGTGAGCTTGGGTGTTCTCCTGTGGGGGGGGTGCGCCAAGTGAAACGTCTGGGGAGGGCTGCGACAAGAGCGTGCCCGCTGCTCCAGGGTTTTCCCTATGCGTTCCCTGTCAGATCTCGGTGAAGGCCTGGCTCACGATGTCGAGGTTGTACGCGTCGATCTCCACGCTGGTCAGCTCGGACCGGCGCAGCCACCGCGCGTCCTGATCCGCCTCAGGGAGGGTGACACCTTCGGACAAGGCCCTGACCAGGAAGTTCTCCTGCCAGTTCTTGATCTCGTGCCCTCGGTAGTCACTGACGAAGGAGGACTCGCCGACCTTGCGGACGACCTCGCCGAGCAGTCCGGTCTCTTCCTTCAGCTCCCGCAGCGCGCCGTCCTCGGCACTCTCACCGGGCTCCAGCTTCCCGCAGGGAACTCCCCACACACGCGGCAGGAAGCGCTCCTTCTCACTGCGGCGCACCAGAAGCACCCGCTGCTTGTCGTCCATCACGACGGCGGCCGCCAGTCGCCTGTCGCCGGGGATGTCCATGGCCATGGTTCCTCGGTCCCTCGCCGGTGATGAGTCCAAAGGGTCTGATACCCGGGAAAGAGTCAACGGTAACAGGAACCTACGGACCCTCGCTGTGAGTCACGTCGCCCCGGCGGCTCAGCGCATCCACGGCACCGTATGACGGGACGTCGCCGCCCGGTGTCCGCCCCTCTCTGATGTCCACGGCCGTCTCCAGCGCCGCGCCCAGCGCCCGCCGGTAGAGCAGCGAGCCGAGGCTGACGCGGCGGACGCCGAGGTCGGCGAGGTGGGGGAGGGTGGGTCCGGCCGGTGTGTAGAGGATGTTGAGGGGGACGTCGAGCCGGCTCACCAGGGCGGCGATGTCCCGGGGTTCGGTGAGCCCGGGGACGAACAACCCGTCGGCGCCCGCCTGCTGATAGGCGTCGAGGCGTTCCAGCGTCTCGCCCGTCCCGGCGCCGTCGCCCAACCAGTACGTGTCCGTGCGGGCGTTGACGAAGAGGCCGGGTGCCGCCGCCTTGACTGCGGCGATCTTGGCGGCGTGCAGCGCGCGGGAACCGAGCCGGTCCTCCAGGTTGATGCCGATGGCTCCGACGGCGGCGAGTTCCCGGGCGAACTCCCCCACCTCGTCCGGATCCTCGCTGTAGCCGTCCTCGGCGTCGACGGAGAGCAGATACGGCTCCGAGCCGAGGGTGAGGGTGAGCCGGAGCGTCTCGTCGCGGGTGTCCGACGTCCCGTCGGGCAGTCCGGCCGCCGCGGCGGCCCCGAGGCTGGTCGTGCCGATGGCGGGGAAGCCCTGCGCGGCGAGCATCCTGGCCGAGGCGTGGTCCCAGGCGTTGGGCAGGAGGAGGGGCTCGTCTGCGTGGTGGAGGTCGGCGAATGCGGTCACTGCAGTTCTCCTACGGCGTCGGCGTAGTACGTCGATCCTTCGAGGTGCCGGGCGAGTTCGCGGAAGCTCCATCCGTCGCCGGGCGAGTGGTCGAGCTGGTCGTCGGTGAGCGCGTCGAGCCGGTTCGCCCAGATGCGGGCGAGCCGGGTCAGCCTGCTGCGGGCCTCGTCCAGGTCCTGCCGGGTGAAGGGTGCGAGGTCCGCCTCGGTGGTGACGGCGGAGGCGTGCCAGTGGTCGGGTTGCGGGGTCTCGCCGGCCAGCCGGGCCTCCAGCTCGGCCAGGTGGTCGATGAGGTGGTCGGCGACTCGGCGGATCGCCTTGTGCGGGGTGTAGACGCGGTCGTCGATGCGGGCGGGCGTGCCGTCCCAGTCGGGCCAGGACGCGGCCAGGGCGAGGACGTGGTCGACCATGGCGGTGACGGCTTCGGCGGGGGTCCTCGGAACGGTCTCCGCAGGGCCCCCGCGGACGGCTTCGACGGCGGTGTCGCGGGCGGCTTCGGTCATACGCGAAACGCTAGGCCCGGGTCGTTTCGGTACCGGCCGAAGTGTCTCTGGCGCCGACCGAAGTGATGTGGGTGCCGACCGACGTGATGAGGGCGCCTGCCGAAGTGATGAGGGCGCCGGTCGAAGTGATGAGGGCGCCGGTCGAAGTGATCCGGCCCACACTCTGTGAAACTTCAGCAACTTTCCCGCCGCCCGGGCGGCGACCGGGGTGCATGACTTCCGCAAGACACACGACCTCCGCTGCCGGCAAGGCCGCCCACCGCCGGGCCCACGCGGCACGCAAGCCCCTCATCGCGGGCGTGGCCGCCACCGCCGCTCTGGTCGGCGCCTGGTACGCCAGCGCCGGTGCGGCCACCAGCACCGCGCCGAACCTCTCCCCGACGACCACCACGGTGAGCCTGTCGGCCAAGTTCCCCTACCAGTCGGCGGGGTACAACAACGCCCGCGAATGGACGCGTACGGCGACGGCGGTCGCCCCGGACGGCAGCCTGCGGGTGGCCTGGCCCGCCTCGGACGGCATCCACGTCACGCCGCTGACCGCCGCCGGCAAGCGCTCGGGCGCGGACACGGTCGTCAAGGGCACCAAGGAGGTCGGCGGCCTCGTCGCGCACAACGACGGCTTCGCGCTGCTGACCCGGGTCGCCGACACCAACAAGTGGAAGGAGACGGCTGCCGCGATCGTCCGCTACACCAACGGCAGGCAGACCTTCCGCACCAAGCTGACCGGCACGGCCTCGCACGACACCTCCCCGACTCTCGACGGCCAGCTCACCTGGAACGGCACCAAGTACGGCGCGTACTTCGTGGTGCACGGCGCGGGCGGGTTCGCCGACGGGCACTTCGGCGACAAGTTGGCGTACATCAGCGCCAAGGGCGCCAAGCTGGGCGGCGGCTGGGGCTGGGGATGCAGCCACAACGAGGGCATCGCCCTGCACGCCGAGAAGACCGGCGCCTTCACCTCCCTCTGCTTCGACGACTGGCGCTCGGGCCTGTTCGTGTCGACGGGGATCGGCGCACCCGACGTCGCCCCGGTCGTGCAGCGCGAGCAGTGCTGGGCGGGCTACTGCGGCGGCACGTTCGCCGGCCGTACCGGTGACATCGTCAAGTCGTCGACGGGCCGCTATGTGACCGCGTTCGCCTCCCGGGGCGCCGCGTCGGCCAGGAAGAACCCCGCCGACTCCTCCGGCCGCGGCTGGACGGTCACCCCGAGGACCAGCAACCACCAGGTGGCCGTCGCCTTCCTCAAGAACCGCAACTCCGGCCCCGGAAAGGCCATTCACCTCTCCAACACCAAGGGCACGGAGCACGTCAACGTGCGCATCGCGCCGTACGGCAAGGACCGGCTGCTGCTGTCCTGGGAGTCGCTGAAGAACGCCAAGTGCAAGGCCGGCACCTGCACCGGCACCTTCGCGGGCACGAGCCTGCGGCTCATCGACTGGAACGGCCGGTTCAAGAGCGCCACGAAGGTCGTCGGCACCCGTATCACCGGTGACATCGCGGTCCAGAAGGACGGCACGCTGGCCTGGGCGTCCGTGCCCGTCACCCCGTCGTACGCGACGCCACTGAACGGCGCGTCCCCGACCACGACGACCCTGAAGATCGCCCGCCTGAAGCCCTGAACCCTGTCGGCCCCCGCGCCCGCGTACTGTTGCGACGATCATCATCGCGACGACAACACGCGGGGGTCACATGACCATTCACCGACCGGGGCTTGCGGAGGACCTTCCGCCGGGTGAGGAGCTGTGGGCGCGGTGGGCGCTGCTCGCCGCCGTCAAGGCGACCACCGACCAGGAAGAGCGACCGAGCGTGCACCGGACCGGCCACTGGATCGACGAGGAGGGCCTGCACTGGGACGACGCCGGCTGCACCTGGTGGATCATGTCCAGGATGGGCGAGGGCCGGTTCGTGCTCTACGGCGAGGACGAGTCGAGCGGCGTGAAGTGGCACGAGCCGCCCATCGACATGCTGGCGGGCGGCCCCGCCTGGCTGCCCTACGCGGAGCTGCACGACCGGCTCGAAGGGTACGAACTCGGCTGTGTCTACTGGTACGAGAACGGATCCTGGAGCCGGGCGCCCTACCCCGACAGCCTCGATGACGACGGCCTGGACTGCGGCATGAGCGACTTCGTCGACCGTGACCGCCTGCTGGAGGAGCTGGTACTCCGCATCGACGACACGGCGACCGGCCCTGGCGCGGACAGCCTCCTGGCCGACGCGGAAGCACACCGGCTGGACGCACAGCTGCTGCTGGAACGGCTGCGCTCCCATGCCGACGGTGACCCTCTGGACCCGGCGGCCGTTGCCAGGGCACTCGACCGCGCGGGCATCACGGCGCACGAGGTCAGTCGCTAGGACCTGTCGCCCGCACTTCGACGCCCTCGCCGTCCGACAGTCGCACGCGGACCGCACGCCCGTCGTCCCAGCGGACCTGGATTGCGCCGCAGTCGTCCACGCCCACGGTCACCAGCTCGTCCAGCGGTGCCGGTTCCGGCTCGGCCGTGAGGCGGGCGAGGGCGACGAAGAGTGTGGCTGCGTCGCCGGTGACGCCGGTGAGTTCGCGGCTCAGGCCAGCGGCGGGTCGGATCTCGGCACGCACACCGTCCCGGCAGGCCCATCCGGTGACCCGCACCGGGGTCCCCGGCTCCGCCCCCGCCACCAGATGGGCCCGCACCTCGACGGCCCCGTGCACGAGCACCACACTGGTGACCCGCACGCCGTCCCCGACCGAGTGCCGTGAGGCCACCCAGCCCTCCCCCACCCCGAGCGGCACGATGTCCGTACGGCTCGGGTCGGCGCCGACGATCACGCTGTTGTCGTACGAGGGTGAGGGCGCCGTCGCCGTCGAGTAGGCGAGGCGGGTGTAGTACGGGTCGTAGCGGACGTCCTCGCTGCCGTGGTTGTGGAGGCGGACCAGGCCGTCCGAACTCGTTGACTGCAGAAGCCAGTTGGGCGCCGTGATGGCGGTGACCGCGTCCGGGCGCTCGGCGGGGGCGGGTTCCTCGGCGGAGGTCCACACCTCGTGGTCGGCCGGGAGGAGCAGGCCGAGGAAGCCCTTGCTCGCCCAGTACGGGGAGGCAGGGCCCGAATAGCCTTGCAGGACCGTCTCGTCGGGGCCGTGCCAGCCGAGGGTCAGCAGGCCGTTGGTGTCGATCGCGCCGCGCTCCAGGAAGTACTTCAGCGCGCCGGAGGCCAGTCGGCGGGTCTCCCCCGGCGGCAGCGGCGTGCGGCCCGTCAGGGCGCCCAGCCACAGGGGGGCCGTCGTCGCGAAGCGGTAGGTCAGGGAGCGGCCCTGGTGCAGGGGGGCGCCGTCGCCGCCGAACAGTCGGGCGTAGTCCTCCAGGTGGCGGGAGAGCCGGCCGCCGTAGAGGTCGAGGAGCCGTTCGTCCTGGGCGAGCCAGGCGTGCAGCACCGGGTAGAGGTGCATCGCCCAGCCGTTGTAGTAGTCGTACTTGCGGCCGTCGCCGTCCGTGTACCAGCCGTCGCCGACGTACCAGTCCTCGATACGCTCCAGCCCTCGGTCGATCGCCTTGCCGGACGCCTCGGCCCCGTGTCCGATCTCCTGGAGGAAGCCGCCCACCGTCACCGGGAACAACTCCCAGTTGCAGGGCCAGGCTTCGGCGGTCAGCGCGTCCCCGAGCCAGGCCGCCGCGCGCTGCCGTACGCCGTCGTCCAGGCGGTCCCAGAGCAGGGGCCGGGTCAGGCGCAGCGCGAGCGCGATCGAGGCCGCCTCGACGAGTGGCTGGCTGCGGTGCTCGATGCGGGGCCAGACACCCGAGACGCCGGCCGCGAGACCGTCGGCGTAGCGTTCCAGCGCCGTCTCGTCCCGGCGGAAGGCCGCCAGGAGCAACGTACGGGCGTAGCCCTCCAGGCCGTCGGAGAGGCGGCCGGACCAGCTCTCGCGGTCGCCGGGGAAGTGGTAGAGGGCGCGGTCCTCGGTGGCGTACGGCTCGACGGCGGCGAGCAGGGCGTCGGCGGCCGCCTCCCAGTGGGCGCGGGTGTAGCCGGTGTGCGGGCTGAGGGAGTGGTTGTCGGGCGGCAGGTGCATGGTTCTCTTTCCGACTCGAACAGGGGTCAGACCTGGGGCGCCCCGGTTCCGGTCGGGGCGCCCCAGGGGTTCATCCCACCCTCAGCGAGCCCTTCGGCACCAGATGCCGGGCAACGAGTTCGTCGCGGACCAGGTCCGCGTAGACCGTGGCGCCGTGCACCGAGGTGTGGGTGTTGTCCCGCTTCTCGTTGTAGAGGTACAGGACCTTGGACGCCTCCACGCCGAGCGACTCCACCAGGGTCTTGGTCTTCGCGGTGAGGTCGATGAGGGGGACGTCGTGGGCGGCGGCGACCGAGCGGATCACGGCGGGGTGGTTCACGCCCAGGCCGTTGACGAGCAGGGCGGTGTTGTTGTCGAGTGTGCCGTCGGCGTTGAACCAGCGGCGCACGATGGGGGTGACGAGGACCGGCTCGCCGCCCTTCTCGCGGACGCCCGCCACCAGGGTCTCCAGATTCGCGCGGTACGTCGCCTCGTCGGTCGTCTTGTCGTTGTGGGCGAGCTGGATCAGGACCAGGTCGCCGGGGCGGATCAGCGGCTGGACGGTGGCCCAGAGGCGGGAGTCGGCGAGGTAGCTGACCGTGCTCTCGCCGGAGTCGGCGTGGTTCGCGACGGACAGGCCCTTGCGGAGGTACCGCGGGAGCTGCTGGCCCCAGCCGGAGTACGGGTCGCCGGGCTGGTCGCAGACGGTGGAGTCGCCGACGAGGAGGATCTGGCGGGTATGCCGGGCCGGGGTGACCTTGATGCCGGCGAGTGCGGGGGCGGAGCCGCCCAGGACGAGGTCCAGGCCGGGGGTGCCGTCGGCGCCCGTGGGCTCGCCCTCCGGGGTGCGGACGTTCACGGTGAAGCTGCGGACGACATGCTCGCCTGCGGGGGCGGCCGTCTCGGGGAGCAGGGACCGTCGGGTCTCGCCGCTGACACTCGTGCTGGACGCCGACTCACCGCCCAGGAGGACCTGGACGTCGTAGGTGCCGGGCGGGACGTCGAAGTGGCAGGCGGTGGCGGTGCAGTTGGCGCGGGCCTGAGCCGGTGCCGCCGTCAGCACGGTACCCAAGGTGGTGGCCGCCACCAGTGCGGCGACGCTGAAACGTCTCATGCGCGACTCCTCGCTCGGCTGAACCCGGCATGCGCATGGACCGTACCCGGTTGGACAAGCGCTTTCTAGATTGTCGCCGCAATTCGCTGAACTGCCCAGTACAAGCTTGCACAAGCCCTTTCGCGAAATCGATTCAACTGTCACCCTGCACAACACCCGCACCCCACGCTCCGAAGGAGGCACCCCCCATGTCCGGATCCCACGGCAGATCCGTTCGCCGCCGCACCTTCGTCCTCGGCGCCACGGCCGCCGCCGGCACGGTCGCCCTCGCCGGCACGGCGCGCGCCGCGGCGTTCGGCTGGAGCGACGACGGCTCGAACTACGTCGTCGACACCGGCGCCAACCTCGTCTTCAAGGTCAGCAAGTCCAACGGCGACCTGACCTCGCTGGTCTACCGGGGCACGGAGTACCAGGGCTACGGCGGCATGAACTCGCACATCGAGTCCGGCCTCGGCTCGTCCACCGTGTCCGTCAAGCAGTCCGGCACGACGATCCTGATCTCGGTCGCCTACGGCACGCTGCGGCACTACTACGCGGCCCGCAGCGGCGAGAACAACATCTACCTGTGGACCGACAAGGCCGACACGTCCGTCTCGGCGACCCGCTACATCCTGCGCGTGAAGAAGGGCCTGTTCCTCAACGACGAGCCCGACTCCTACACGTACACGAACAGCACCATCGAGGCCTCGGACGTGTTCGCGAAGTCCGACGGCCAGACCCGCTCGAAGCACTACTCGAAGCGGCGCGTGATGGACTACGACTACCTCGGCTGGTCCGGCGGCGGCGTCGGTCTGTGGATCGTGCGCAGCAACCATGAGAAGGCCTCCGGCGGCCCCTTCTACCGCTCCCTGCTGCGCCACCAGAGCGCGGACGGCGGCGGCCTGTACGAGATCCTGTACTACGGCCAGAACCAGACCGAGGCCCAGCGCTTCGGCCTCCAGGGCCCGTACGTCATCGCCCTCACCGACGGCGGCGCGCCCTCCTCGTCCCTGTTCCCGGGCACCCTCACGACCTCGTGGGCGGATTCGCTCGGCATGTCCGGCTACGTCGGCGCGAGCGGGCGCGGCAAGGTGGCCGGGGTGGGGATCTCCGGGCGGAACCCGGCGTACCCGTACACGGTCGGAATCGCCAACTCGGCGGCACAGTACTGGAGTTCGGCGCGGTCGTCGGACGGCTTCTTCTCGATCGGGGGTGTGCTGCCGGGGACGTACACCCTCACGGTCTTCAAGGGCGAACTCGCCGTGTACACGGGGTCGGTGACGGTGACCGCCGGTGGTACGACCACCCTGAACACGATCGCCATCCCCTCCTCGAACGACCCGGGCAACGCCTCCGCGATCTGGCGGATCGGCGACTGGAACGGCACGCCGAGCGGCTTCAAGAACGCCGATCTGATGACGTACGCGCATCCGTCCGACGTCCGGGCCGCCGCCTGGACCGGCAATGTGGTGATCGGCAACGGCGAGACGGCGGCCTTCCCCTGCTACCTCTGGAAGGACGTCAACAGCGGGATCCTGGTGTACTTCAAGCTGACGGCGGCGCAGGCGGCGGCCGCGCACACGCTGCGGATCGGGGTGACGACGGCGTACGCCAACGGCCGCCCCCAGGTCACGGTCAACGACGCCTGGACGTCCGCGATCCCCTCCCCGCCCACCCAGCCGAGCACCCGGTCGCTGACCAACGGTTCATACCGGGGCAACAACCACACGTTCACGTACAGCGTGCCGGCGTCCGCCTGGAAGACGGACACCGGCCAGTACAACGTGCTGCGGATCGACGTGGTGAGCGGTTCGGGGACGACGGGCTATCTCAGCGCGGGCACGGCGATCGACGCGATCGACCTGCTGGCCTGACGGCGAGTCATGTTCCGCGCGTCCACTGCTGGTTGGTTCCGCCGGTGCAGGTGTAGGTGATGATCGCGGCGGAGTTGGCGGTGGACGCGCCGTTCACGTCCAGGCACTCACCGGTGGCGCGGGACTTGATGTTCACGTAGGAGCCGGTGGTGGTGAGCGACCACTGCTGGCCGGTCGCCGAGGCGTTGCAGTTCTCCTGGGTGACCGTGCTCGCGTTCTCCTGGACGCACAGGGAGCTGTGCCGGGTGACCAGCTGGTAGTAGCCGCTGCCGACGGACTTGAACCAGTACTTCTGGTTGCCGCCGCCGTTGCAGTCGTACTGCTTGATCTGGGCGCCGGGGAACTGCGACTGGTCGGTGACGTCGGCGCAGCGGCTGCTGTGCCGGGCGACGAGGGTGTTGTACGTGGCACTCGTCCCGCTGACCGCGCCGGTGGCCGTGTCGATGGTGACCTCCGGGGACCAGGACATGGACATCGTGGTCGAGGAGGGGAAGGTCAGCGGCAGCCAGACGTAGCGGGAGTCGTTGACGGTGCCGCCGAAGGAGTTGCCCCAGCGGTCGCCCAGGTAGAGGTACGAAGTGGTCGAAGTGCCCTGTACCGGCAGGACGTAGGCGGTCTGCGAGCCGTAGGCCGTGGAGTCGCCGACGTTCTTCATCGCGGTCCACGGGCCGGCGAGGCTGGTGGCGGTGGCGTACTGCTGCTGGTTGGGGCTCCAGCCGGTGGCGCCCGAGGTCAGCATGAAGTAGACGCCGTTCCGCTTGAACAGGGCGGGGGCCTCGCGGTGGCCGCCGTGCCAGGGGTCGGCGACCAGGGCGGCGATGCCTGTGTAGTCGTTGGTCAGGCGGTAGATCTGGAGGTCGTAGTTCTCACGGGCGGCGGAGACCATGTAGCCGGTGCCGTCGGTGTCGACGAACACCGTGATGTCGCGGGACATGTGCTGGCCGAGCGGGCGGAAGCTGCCCTGCCAGGTGTAGTTGCCGTCCACCGTGTCCGATACGGCGACGGCGGCGCGGGCCTCGCTGTAGTCGGTGCCGTTCTCCTTGTGCATCCACATGACGAACTTGCCGGTGGCGGCGTTGTACATGACCTTCGGACGCTCGATGTTGGCGGTGGCCAGCTCGGCCGCGCTGGACTGGGTCAGGACGTGGTTCCTGAACTCCCAGTTCTTCAGGTCGGTGGAGCGGTAGGCGTCCACGTAGCGGAAGGTGTTGTCGGCGTTGCGGTGCTCGCCGAACCAGTAGTAGTACGAGCCGACCTTGATGACACCGCCGCCGTGGGCGTGCACCGGGCTGCCCGAAGTGCCGGTGAACTGCGTGCCGTTGGTGACGGTCTGGGCTGCCGCCTGGGCGGGACCGGCGGTGGCCAGGGCGCCGGCCAGGGCCAGACAGAGGGCGAGCACAACCGCGTACACACGTCTCATGTCACGCACTCTCCTTCACGGTGTCCGCCACGGGTATGCCGAAGTCCGGGGTGCCGTCCGGGTTCCAGCCGAGTTTCTGGACGCGGGTGTGACGGTTGGGGTCGTTCAGCGGGTCGCCGGTGATCTCCTTGTACTGGCGGGCGTGGTAGACGAGGACGTCGCTGCGGCCGTCCTCGGCGACGGTGAAGCAGTTGTGGCCGGGGCCGTACTGCTTGGTGGTGTCGTTGCTGGTGAAGACCGGGGTCGGGGACTTGGACCAACTGGCCGGGTCCATCAGGTCGGCGTCGGCGTCGACGGTCAGCAGGCCCAGGCAGTAGTGCCAGTCGGTGGCGGACGCCGAGTAGGACATGAACAGGCGGCCGTTGCGGGCGATGACGGACGGCCCCTCGTTGACCTTGAACCCGATGCGCTCCCAGTCGTACTCCGGGGTGGTGAGCCGGACCTGAGGGCCGGTCAGGGTCCAGGGGTTCGCCATCTTGGACAGGAAGATGCCGGTGTTGTTGTCCATGCCGGGCTCGTGCTGGGCCCAGGCGAGGTAGCGGCTGCCCCGGTGGGTGAAGGTGGTGGCGTCGAGGGAGAACGTCTCCCAGGCCGTCTTCAACTGGCCCTTCTCCACCCAGGTTCCCTTGAAGGGATCGCGACCGGAGTTCTCCAGCACCCAGATGCGGATCTTCCACACGTCCTCGGCGGGGGCCGCGGCGAAGTAGATGTACCACTTGCCGCCGATGCGGTGGATCTCCGGCGCCCAGATGTGCGCACCCATGTCACCGGTCGCGTGCTTGGTCCAGATGACCGACTCGGCGGCGGTCGCGAGGCCGGCGAGGGTGCGGGAGCGGCGCAGGATGATGCGGTCGTACTCCGGGGCCGTGGCGGTGAAGTAGTAGAAACCGTCTGCATGACGGTGGATGTGCGGGTCGGCGCGGTTGCGGACGAGCGGGTTCGCATACGGGGCCGCCTTCGGCGGGGCGGCATGGGCGACGCCGGGGAGGGCCGAGGCGGCACCGAGGGCGCCGGCGGCCGCGGCACCCTTCAACAGCAGTCTGCGGCTGGGGACTTCGGGCAGGTCGTGTTCGCGGCTCATACGGACTGCCTCTCGGGGCTCTGAGGGGGGAAGTGTTCGAAATAACGGACATGATCTGTCATTCCGAACGCCGAAAAGGTAAGCGTGTGACACCTGGAGGTCAACGGGTTCGACGAGACGGAGAGAGCGCTTTCCCCCGAAGCGCGATTTTCTGTTATCGGCCGCCTCCCGCCCCGTCTCCGATGGTGTGCGCAGCCTTACCCAAACGACAGCAGCGGCCGCCGGCGCCCTCGTGGCCGTCGCCGCCCTGACCGTGGCCGCTCCCCCGGCGGCCGCCGCCACCCGGGACGTGACCACCGACGTGCTCGCGGGCCGGGACGTGACGCTCAGCGGCGACACGGTGGTCACCATGCCCTCGGGGACGACGACGTACGACGGCGTCCTCCGCGGCGAGGGAACACTCACCGTGCGCGGCACCGGCACGCTGATCCTGACCAGGGACAGCGACTTCACCCTGCCCAAGTCCCGGCAGCGGCAGAAGGTGAGCGTCCTGGGCGGCAACCATCCGTACGTCACGACGGCCGACGCGGACCCGCCCGCGATCACGGTCGCACGCGGCGCGACCCTGCAGTACGGCAACGGGGGCACGGCCGGCCTGATCGGGCACTTCCCCTACAACACCCCGGCGTTCCGGCTCAACCAGAACAACATCCGGGTCGACGGCACCCTGCGCCTCTCCCTGAAGAGCGCCTACAACCTGGGCACGATCAGCGGTTCCGGCCTGATCACCCAGCCGCGCTTCCTCTGGGGCACCTGGGACCTGTCGGGCAGCCACTCCTTCTCCGGCGTCATCGACAACGGCACACAGGTCAACGCCGGACGGCCGGAGTTCGCGACGTCGCTGCCGAACCTGCGCAAGGTCCTCAACCAGGGCACATGGACCGTGGACACGCCGCTCGGCCGGACCGTCACCATGGGCATGGACTTCTACCAGCGCGAGTACGGCAGCGACATCAACGTCCAGTCCCGGCCGGGCGGCAAGGTCGTCCTCACCGGCCAGTACAGCTGGTCCGACCAGGGCGGCGACACCAACCCCTCGCTCAGCGACCCCGCCCTGAACTGGACGCCCGCGCGCAAGAACGTCAACAAGCGCGGCACCAACATCAAGGGCGCCGACGTCCAGTGGGGCGACGGCACCACGCACAAGATCTTCATGCCGGGCACGGCCGAGACGGTGTACATCAACCTGCTGGCGGCGAGGTCCCGTTCGCTCCTGACGTTCGACTACAACGGCCCGGTGACGCTGGGCGCCCCCATCGGCGGTGGCCGGTACCACGACACGCTCGCCGCGCCCGGCGCCGGGGACATCGTCATCAAGGGAACCAAGGGCAACGACGTCACCTTCGCGGCCGTGCAGTACTACGACGGCTCCACGACGGTCGAGAAGGGCGCCGTGCTGCGCCTGGGCACCGGCAAGTCGGGCGGCGACGGCGGGCTCTACACACAGGGCGGGCTCCACAAGGTCGTCAACGACGGCTCCCTGGTCCTGAACAACACACGCAAGGCCCTGTCCCTGCCCCGGATCAGCGGCAGCGGTTCACTCACGCAGTCGGGGTCCGCGACGACGACCCTGACGGGGAGCGCGGTGACGTACACGGGCGCGACGACGGTGAAGAAGGGGACCCTCGCTCTGCGCGGCGGCGCGACCCTGGCGCACAGCAGGGCGATCCGGCTGACATCGGCGAACTCCCGCCTGGACGTGGGCGCTTCGGTGCTGCGCGTGGCTGCGGGGAAGTCACTGACCGGCAAGGGCACGGTCGAGGGAGCGGTGACGAACGGCGGCGTGGTGGCGAGCGGGCCGACCGTGTCCGGCGATTACACGCAGTCGGCGAAGGGCGAACTGGTCCTGCGCGGCGCTCCGTTGAGGGTCACGGGCGAGGTCCGCCTGGTCGGCGACCTGGACCTGGCGTCCGTCGCCACGACGACGAAGCCCGCCCGGAAGATCACCGTCATCGACCACAAGGGCCGGGCGAAGACGACCGGCACCTTCACCGGCCTCAAGGAGGGCGAGAAGCTCCAACTGAACTACACCACCTACCGGATCAGCTACCGGGGCGGCGACGGCAACGACGTCACCCTCACCGCCGACACCGACCCCGCCTCCACCGCCTCCGCCCACGCCCGCACCCCGGCCGACACCCTCGCCTCCCCCGACACCCCCACCGCGAGCACCGCCGCCAACGGCCTCGGCTGGTGGCCGTACGTCCTGGCCGCAGGGCTGCTCGTCGGGCTCGCGGTGCCGGCGACGCGGCTCGGGCGGGGACGGGGGCGGGGCCAGGGACGGCGCGGGGGCGGGCGGCACGCCGCGTAGGGTCATCGGGCGCTCTACGTTCCCTGCGTTTCCTGCGTTTCCTGCGTGAGCGTCTTCGTAGTCTCCCGCCGTCCGCGCAGCCACACGTACACCGGGATGCCCGCGAACAGGAACAGCACGCCCTGATAGACGGCCGCGTAGCCGGCGCCCGCGATCAGCCAGAAGGAGAAGGCGAAGGAGAGGGCGGCGACGATCAGGTCGCGGACCAGACCGGCCGGACGGACGCGTTCGCGGGTGCCCCGGGCCAGCCAGTACAGCTGGGCGGCGGCCGACAGCAGGTACGGGACGCAGCCGGTGAACGTCGTGATGAGGACGAGGACACGGAACGTGGTGTCCGGGCCCGCCGTGTAGTTGAGGGCGATCAGGATCGTGCCGAGGACGGCCACCGCCCACACACCGAAGCCGGGCACGCCGCCCTTTCCGACCTTCGCGAACGGCGCCGGGAAGAGTCCGTCGCGGGCGGCGGCGTACGGCATCTGCGCGGCGAGCAGGATCCAGCCGTTGAGGCAGCCGGTGATCGAGGCGACGGCGACCAGCGCGATGACGGTTCCGCCCCAGGTCCCGCCAGTGATCGCGTTCACGGCGTCGGCGAACGGGGCGCCGGAGTCGACCAGTCGGTCGTGCGGGACCAGCCCGAAGACGGCGACCGTGCCGAGGATGTAGACGAGCGCGGAGGCAAGTGTGCCGAAGACGCTAGCGCGACCGACGTTGCGCTCCGGGTCCTCGACCTCGCCCGCGCTGACGGCGGCCGACTCGACGCCGAGGAAGCTGTACAGGAGCAGTGCGGCCGCGGCGGCGACCGCGCCGGTCGTGCTGCCGCCGGAGGCGTTGAACGGGCCGAAGTTGTCGGCGTCGACGAAGAACAGGCCGATACCGGCGACGAGGAGGAGCGGCACGAACTTCAGGACCGTCGAGACCACCTGGACCGTGCCGACCCAGCGCGTCCCGGCGAAGTTCGCGGCGGCCGGCAGCCACAGCGCGGCGAGGGCGACGACCGCTTCCAGGGCGTGGTTGCCGTGCAGGGGTATCAGGACGTCGACGTAACCGACGACCGCCGTGGCGAGGGCGGCGATGCTGACCCAGCACATCGTCCAGTACGACCACGCCGACAGGAAGCCCGCGAACTCGCCGAACGCGTCGCGCGGGTACACGTACAGTCCGCCGGTGACCGGGCTGCGCCGGGCCAGCCTGCCGAAGAGCAGGGCGAGCAGTACGGCGGCCACGGACAGGATGCCGAAGGCGAGCAGGCTGACCGTGCCGTACGGGGCGACGGCGGCGGGCAGTGCGAAGATGCCGCCGCCGATGATGTTGCCCATGACGAGGGCGGTGGCGGCGGCCAGGCCGAAGGTGCGGCGGCGGGGGGCGGCGGGGTTCACCTCGGGCTCGGTCGCCTCGGGCGTGCTGGTGGCGGTCATGGCGGTTCCCGGGAGATGGGGTAGGGACGGGGATGGGGATTGGGGATGAGATAGGGACGGGGAGGAGCGTGATCGTATCCCGCCGTCCCACATCGTGGTCCATCTGTTCACAAGCTGGACACAGTGCGAGTGGGAGTGGGGCTCGGCAGGAGCTACCGTCGACCACATGACCAGCAACATCACCCTCGCCGAAGCCCTCGCCGCCGGGACCGTCGTGCTCGACGGCGGTATGTCCAACCAGTTGGAGTCCGCCGGGCACGATCTGAGTGACGAGCTCTGGTCGGCGCGGCTGCTCGCCGAGCGGCCCGAGGCGATCACCGAGGCGCATCTCGCCTACTTCCGGGCGGGGGCGGACGTGGCGATCACGTCCAGCTACCAGGCCACCTTCGAGGGGTTCGCGAAGCGCGGCATCGGTCAGGAACGTGCGGCCGAACTCCTCGCCCTGAGCGTCGAGCTGGCGCGCGAGGCGGCTCGGCGGGCGCGGGCCGGGGGTGTCGCACGGCCGCTGTGGGTGGCCGCGTCGGTCGGTCCGTACGGGGCGATGCTCGCGGACGGCTCCGAGTACCGGGGGCGGTACGGGCTGAGCGTGGCCGAGCTGGAGCGCTTCCACCGGCCCCGCCTTGAGGTGCTGGCCGGGGCCCGGCCCGACGTGCTGGCCCTGGAGACCGTGCCGGACGCCGACGAGGCCGCGGCGCTGTTGCGGGCGGTGCGCGGGCTCGGGGTTCCGGCCTGGCTGTCGTACTCCGTCGCCGGTGACCGCACCCGGGCGGGGCAGCCGCTGGAGGACGCCTTCACCCTCGCCGCCGACGCCGACGACGTGATCGCCGTCGGCGTGAACTGCTGCGCGCCGGAGGACGTCGAGGGCGCCGTCGAGACCGCCGCCCGCGTCACGGGCAAGCCCGTCGTCGTCTACCCCAACAGCGGCGAGTCCTGGAACGCCGAGGCCCGGGCCTGGGACGGGCGTTCCTCCTTCGCCGCCGAGCAGGTGCGGGGGTGGCGGGAGTCCGGGGCTCGGCTGATCGGGGGGTGCTGTCGGGTGGGGCCGGAAGGGATCGGTTCCATCGCCCGTACGTTGGCGGAGGTGCGGTAGCCGGGGAGGCGTCTGGTCGGTTTCCGGTCACCGCTGGTAACACCCGCCGCCGTTCTCGAACGATGATCGGTTACTCTTGCCGCGCCGCCGCGTGACGATCGCCGACCGGTTCCCTCGGGGCCGCGGATCGCCCGGCGAGCATCACCGACACCTGCTTCAAGTCACGTGACGCGCCCGTCCGCCCGTCTCGTAGGACGCATGTGTCGCGAGCGCGTGAAGGAGACAGCGATGGCGGACCGAACGCCCGACACCGACGTCCTCGACCAGGACGACCCGCCTACGGACTCCTCCGGTACGGAACCCGAACCGGGCACGGACTCGCAGGCGGAGAGCAGCGGGCAGTCGCCCGACGAGCCGACGTCGGAGACGGAGACGGAATCGGAGTCGGAGACGGAGACGGAGTCGGCAGAGGCTGCGGAGCAGGAGTCCGCAGAGGCTGCGGAGTCTGCCGAGGCCGCGGAAGTCGTGGAGACGGCGGAGGCGGTGGAATCGGCGGACGAGTCGGGTGAGTCGGAGACCCCGGAGGAGCCGCAGGAGGAGACGCCGGAAGAGGCACCGGAGTCGGAGCCGCAGGCGAAGGACACCCCCGTCGCATCAGCTCAGGAACCCGACGAGCCGAAGGACCCTGCCGGCGAACCGGCGGAGGAGGCGGAGACCGGAGACGAGGCCGAGGAGTCGGAAGAGGCGGCGGACGAGGAGGCCGCGGACGAGTCGGAAGAGTCGGACGAGGCCGAAGCGGATACCGAAGCGGATACCGAGGCCGACGAAACCCCGACTCAGAACGCCGAGACGGTCGCCGACGACGCCCCGGACGTCGAGGACGCGAAGGACGCCGAAGACGCCGAAGACGAGGACGCCGACACCGCACCCGACGAGAGTACCGAAGCGGACCCCGAGCCCGAACCCGAGGAAGCCCCCACCGCAGAGGAGAAGGTGGAGGACGCTCAGCCCGCCACCGCCACCGCCACCGCGCCTACCCCTACCCCTGCCCCCGCCCTTGCCCTGGCCCCCACCCTCGACCCTGCCCTCCGCAGGATCAATATCCGGTCACCTCGCACCGCCCTCCTGGCGGCACTCCTCGCCACGCTCCTCGCAGTGGGCGTCCTCGTCGTCCAGCTGCTCCGCCCGCTGCCCGAACCGACCCTCGCCGTCGACGCGAAGGAGTCGTCGTTCACCGTCGGCGGGGGCGAGTTCACCATGCCGTGGCCCGAGGAGGGGCAGGGTGCGGTGATGGTCGTGGGCACGGGGACCATCGGGACGTTCGGGGAGCAGAAGCCCGTCCCGACGGCGAGCGTCGCCAAGATCATGACGGCGTACGTGATCCTCCGCGAGCACCCCCTCAAGAGGGACGCGCCGGGCCCGCGCATCACGGTCGACGCCCGGACCGTGAAGGAGGGCGAGGCCAAGGACGAGTCCCGGATCGTGGGGCTACAGGTCGGCCAGACGTTCGACCTTCAGGACATGCTGAAGATGCTGATGATCCCGTCGGGCAACAACGTGGCCCGGCTGCTGGCCCGTTGGAACACCAAGACCGAGGACGAGTCCGCGTTCGTGCGGAAGATGAACGAGGCCGCCAGGTCGCTCGGCATGAAGAACACCACGTACACCGACCCCAGCGGCCTGGACAAGGGCACCGTCAGCACGGCCGTCGACCAGCTCAGGCTGGCCGAGGCGGTCATGAAGTTCGAGTCCTTCCGCGCGGTCGTCTCCATGACCTACGCCGACATACCCGGGGTCGGACGCATCCACAACAACAACTACCCGCTGATCTCGGCCGGACTGAGCGTCCGGGGCATCAAGACCGGCTCCAACACCCCCGCGGGGGGCACGCTGTCCTGGGCGGCGTACAAGACCCTCGACGGCGAGGACCGGCTGATCCTGGGCACGATGATGGACCAGCACGCCACGGGGCCTGACCCCAACGGCTCGACCAGCCTCCAGCTGGTGCTGGACAACAGCGAGAAGGTCGTCAAGGCGGTCCGGGAGGCGCTCACCTCGGCGACGGTGGTGAAGAAGGGCCAGGTCGTCGGGCATGTCGACGACGGTCTCGGCGGCCGTACGCCGGTCGTGGCGACGAAGGACCTGAAGGTGATCGGGATACCGGGGCAGAAGCTGACGGTGACCTTCCGCGACAGGGACAAGTCCCTCGCGGGCAGGGCGAAGGCCGGGACCGTGGTCGGTGAGCTGGCGCTCGGCGGCGGTGTCGCGGAGGCGCTGAGCGTGCCGGTGGCGCTGAAGTCGGGGCTCGCGGAACCGTCTCTCGGAACGAAGCTGACCCGGATCGGCTGAGGGCTGCACCCCGCCGACCACCACCGTTCGCCGCTGATCACCAACGCAGATGGCTCCCCCCTTGAGGGTGGGAGCCATCTGCGTCATCAGGCCCTCTCGACCGCCGAACCCGGGCCGGTCCCGACCAACCGGTCCCGACCGACCGGACCAGGCAGACCGGACCAGGCAGACCGGACCAGACCGGATCAGTTCTCCAGTACGGCCTTCATCACATCCCGCGCGATGGGAGCGGCCAGGCTGCCGCCGGAGATGTCCTCACGCGAGATGTCCATGGCGGTCGGGTCGATGAAGACGGCCACGGCGACGGACTCGCCGTCGTCCTTGATGCCGTACGAGACGAACCAGCCGTAGGGAACCTGGTCGCGCACATCCACGCCGCGCTGGGCCGTTCCGGTCTTGCCGCCCACCGTGATGCCCTCGATGAGGGCCCTGCGGGCGCTGCCCTCGGCGGCGGTGTGCTCCATCATCTCCCGGACCTTCTCGGCCGTGGACTCGGAGACGGCCTGGCTCATGACCTCGGGCTTGTGCTCCTCCAGGGCACTCAGATCGGGGGACCGCAACTGGTCGACGATGTAGGGCTGCATGACCTTGCCGTCGTTCACCATCGCGGCCGTGATCATGGCCATCTGCAGCGGCGTACTGGTGAGACTGCCCTGGCCCATGCCGGTCAGCGCGGTACCGGGCTTGTCCAGGTCCCCGGGGTAGAGGCTCTTGCTGGCCCGCAGGTCACCGAAGTCGGAGGAGTAGACGTCCTCGTTGAAGCCGAACTTCTCCGCCGTCTCCCGCATCTTGTCCGCGCCCACCTTCACGGCCGCGTCGAGGAACACGTTGTTGCAGGAGTACTGCATGGCGGTCTTCAGCGATGCCTTGTTGCACACGGCGTCCCCGGCCTCGCTGCCGATCTTGTTGGTCGACTGGGGCAGGGGATACGGCGATTGAGCGTCCGAGGCCGCGTCGACGTCGGTCACCACGCCGTGCTCCAGCGCCGCCGCCGCGGTGAGGATCTTGAAGGTCGAGCCGGGCGGGAACGTTTCCCGCAGTGCGCGATTGGCCAGCGGCTTGCCCTTGTCGGCACCGAGCGCCTTGAACCTGTCGCTCTCCTTGAGGGAGTTGCCGGCGAACTGCGCGGGGTCGTAGGACGGTGTCGAGACGAGGGCGAGCACCTTCCCCGTCTTCGGGTCCAGCGCCACCACCGAGCCGCGGGCGTCGAGCTTGGTGAGGCCCTTGTATCCGGCCTCCTGCGCCTTGGGGTCGATCGTCGTGATGACGTCGCCGCCCCGCCTCTGCTTTCCGGTGACGACGTCCGTGAAGCGCTCGAACGCCAGCCGGTCGTCCTGGCCGCTGAGCACGCTGTCGTAGGTGCTCTCCAGGAACGTCATCCCCATGGCCTGGGAGGCGTATCCGGTGACTGGCGCGTACATGGGGCCGTTCTTGTAGGTGCGTTCGAACTTGAGGTCCGATCCGCCGGACTCCGCCGAGCCCGTGATCGATCGGGCGCCCACGATGATGTCGCCGCGAGGTACCGAGTACTGGTTGATCAGTACGCGTCGATTGTTGTCGTCGGTGGCTAGGGCGTCCGCCTTCATGTACTGGAGCCAGTTGGCCCGGATCAGCAGGGCGAGCATCAGCAACCCGCAGAAAATGGCTATGCGCCGCAGCGGCTTGTTCACGCGGTAGCACCCCCAGCGACCAGAATGCGTCTCATTGGCCGGAAGGCGTCGGCGACTGGCTGATGCCCTCGTGACAGCAGTAATTGGGCAAGAGTCGGAGTCGAAAGAACCATGCCAGTACTTTAGTTGAGCGAGTTGCCGTCTTCCGGGACCGATAAAAGGTGACTGGATATTGGGCTACGGATGGCTGTAGCGGTCACCTAGGCTCGCCGTCGAAGCGACCCTTTGTATCTGGTTTGTATCTGACGACGGCACAGCAAAGGGACCACGTGTGACCAATATCCCTGAGACGGGCCGGACGCCGCGCGTCCAGATCCGGCTCGTTGTCATTCAAGTCCTGGTCCTCTCTCTGCTGGGCACGCTGGG
>NZ_JBHYJA010000044.1:66283-90930 GCF_042740355.1 Streptomyces sp. NPDC059010 | reverse complement strand
GGCATCTACACCAACGTCACCGAAGCAGGCCTCAAGCTCCTCGCAGAGGCACGCCCCACCAACGACACGGCCCTGCGCGAGGCCCTCGACACGGCCGCTGAGAACCCCGAACTGGCCCCGCTGGTCCGGGCGGTCGAGACACTCCGCGTACCCGTCTGAGGCCGCGCGGCGCCCCGGCCGCTCCCCGACCGAAGTGACCTGGGCCCGGCCGCGCCCCGGCCGGCCCGATCATGCGCCGTTGACGCGATCTCCCATGTGCCCGTACACATGCCCCTATGAGCGCGCCCCACCTTCCCCTGTCCGGTGTCACCGTCGTCAGCCTTGAGCAGGCCGTCGCCGCCCCCTACGCCACCCGGCAGCTCGCCGACCTCGGAGCGCGCGTGATCAAGGTCGAGCGGCCCGGGGACGGGGACTTCGCCCGGCGGTACGACACGACGGTGCACGGGCAGTCCAGCTATTTCGTGTGGCTCAACCGGTCCAAGGAATCCCTCACGCTGGACCTCAAGGCCCCGCAGGGCCAGGAGATCCTGCACCAACTCCTCGACGGCGCCGACGTGTTCGTGCAGAACCTGGCGCCCGGTGCCGTCGACCGCCTCGGCCTGGGCACCGACGCGCTGCGCGAGCGGTGGCCGCGGCTGATCCCGTGCACGATCTCGGGGTACGGCACCTCCGGGCCGTGGGCCGACCGGAAGTCGTACGACCTGCTGGTGCAGTGCCAGACCGGGCTGGTGTCGCTGACCGGGACCCCCGACGAGACGGCGCGGGTGGGCATCTCCGTCGCCGACATCGCCGCCGGGATGTACGCGTACAGCGGCGTCCTCACCGCCCTGTACACCCGCGCCACCACGGGCACGGCGCACCCGGTGGAGGTGTCCCTGTTCGAGGCGCTTGCGGAGTGGATGGGGCAGCCCGCCTATTACACGCAGTACGGCGGCACCCAGCCTCCCCGGCTCGGCACCCAGCACCCCACCCTCGCCCCGTACGGCGCCTACCCGGCCGCCGACGGCCGTGAGGTGCTGTTCTCCATCCAGAACGAGCGTGAGTGGGCCGTCCTGTGCGCGCAGTTCCTGGGCCGGCCCGAGCTGACCGACGATCCTCGCTTCGCCACGAGCTCGGCCCGCGTGGCCCACCGTGACGAGCTCAACGCCGTGGTCGCCGAGCGCTGCGCCCGCTCCGACGCCGACGAGATCCTCAAGGACCTGGAGTCCATCAGCATCGCCTGCGCCGGGGTCAACGACGTCGCCGCGTTCCTGGACCACCCGGTGCTGTCCGGCCGCGACCGCTGGCGCGACGTGACGGTACCCGGCGGCGCGACGGCACGGGCCCTGCTGCCGCCGGCCGACCTCGCCGGCGTGCCCGCACGGATGGACCCGGTGCCCGCGGTGGGCGAGCACACCGAGGCGATCCTGACCGAACTGGGCCGTACCGGCGAGGAGATCGAGGCCCTGCGCGCCGACGCCGTCGTCTGAGGAGCCCGACCGATGATCTGATCCGCTTCCTCCATCTCAGCGCAGTTGCTCGGCCAGTCCGACGATGATGCCCTCCGGGCCGCGGACGTAGCAGAGCAGATAGCTGTCCTCGAACCGGGCGATCTCCCCGACGAGTCCGGCGCCGTGCGGGCGCAGGCGGGCAACGGTGTCCTTGATGTCGTCGACGGCGAACATGACGCGGTGCGTGCCCAGAATGTTGTGCGGCCGGTCGCGCGGCCCGGCGCTGATCACCGCGGGGCTGCGGTACTTCGCCAGCTCCAGCCGGCTGTGACCGTCCGGGGTCCGGAGCATCGCGATGTCGCAGCGGACGCCGTCGAGTCCGGTGCACTGGTCGGCGAAGGCGCCCTCGACCTGCGCCCTGCCCTCCAGCTCCATACCGAGCTCCACGAAGAACGCGATGGCGGCATCCATGTCCTCCACGACAATGCCGACGTTGTCCATCCGCTGAATCGCCATGCCGGTTTCTCCCTCTTCCTCTTCTTCCTCGTGCGGCCGGTGGTGGCCGCTGATGTCCCTGGGACGGAGCGGCCGGCACGTTCTCGACATCCGTGGACCGCGGAACTCAAGAAAATCCGGATCGCCTGGCCGAACGCGGCGCCCTCTTCCCGCGTCACAGTGTCGGGCGGTGTCGACCGCCGCCCTGACCGGCTCATCGCCGTCCGCTCGGGGGGATCCATGCGTACGACCGTCCCACGCACCGTCCGGTTGCTCACCGCACTCGGCCTGCTCGCCGCCGGATGCGGCAGCGGCAGCGGCACGGCGAGCCAGGAGCAGTCCGATCCGGCACCCGACACCAGGCCCCGCGCGCTCAAGGTGGCCAGGGCCTGGGACGGCTCACCGGCCGCCGAGACCTGGCGCAAGGGCTACTACCCGATGGGCGACCCGGTGCAGCTGCCCGAGGGCGCCTTCCACAACGACGCCGACAAGGAGGCGTACGAAACCCAGAACTTCGCGCTGCGCGGCGACCTCCCCAAGCCCCCGCGGAAGGATGCGAAGGTGACCTGGCAGAACGGTGACTCGCTCACGCTGCCGCTCATGGGGGCGCGGGCGGCCTACGAGAAGCTGGGCGGGCCGAACGGCCCCGGGCCGCGTCTCACGGTGACCGGGGCGAAGCCGGGCGAGATGACGCTGGCCACCAGCCGCGGCCCGGCCACCGTCCCGGCATGGCTGTTCACGATCAAGGGCTATGACACTCCGCTCAAACGGGTCGCCCTCAGCTCCGCCAAGCCGCCGAAGTCGCCCATCGGACCGGTCGACTACACCAGCAGCGAGCTGTGGGACCTCGACAAGCTGGTCGAGGTGTCCGCCGACGGCCGGTCCGTCACCGTACTGGCCCACCACGGGGCATGCGACGACGGGCCCGGCGTGGACGTCCTGGAGACGGACGGCAGTGTCGTGCTGTCCGCCTACTTCGTCGGGACCAAGGACGGTCCCTGCACGCTCCAGCTGCTGTCCAAGAAGGTGACCGTCGCACTGGACCGCCCGCTGGGCGACCGGACCCTGCTGGACGCGTTCACGGGCGGTCCGGTGCGTGGTGCCACGTGAGTCACCGCTCGTGAAAGACCCTCACGTCCCAGGGGTGCGGCAGTGGCTGTGCGGGGCTGCTTTGACTCCGTAGTCACGCCACTGTGGGGAGCGGTGGAAGCCGAGTCAATGCTCTGTGCGCCGGCAACAGCCATCCGACCGCGACCCGGGCAGCGATCCGGCACCGTCAGCCCGTCAGAGCCGACTCGGCAGTCGCCAGGGCCTGTTCGGCGTAACCGCGGCCGAAGAGCACCGCGTGCACGAGGAGCGGGAAGAGCTGGTGGACTCCGATCCGGTCGGGCCACTCGTCGGCGAGGGGCGCGGCCTCCTGGTAGCCGTCCAGGACGCGGTCCAGGTGGGGGCAGCCGAAGAGGTGCAGCATCGCCAGGTCCGTCTCGCGGTGCCCGCCGTGCGCGGCCGGGTCGATCAGCCAGGCGTGTCCGTCGGCGCCCCACAGGACGTTGCCGTTCCACAGGTCGCCGTGCAGCCGGGCGGGCGGCTCGACGGGGCCGGCCAGTTCGGGGAGCCGCTCGCAGACCCGCTCGATGACGGGTGCCTCCGTGCCGCGGACCGTGCCTTCGTCGACCGCACGGCGCAGATACGGCAGCACCCGGTGCTCGGCGTACCAGCGGGGCCAGTCGGGGCCGGTGACGTTGCGCATCGGGGCGAGGCCGATGCGGGCGTCCTCGGGGCCGCCGGGTGGCGGGGCGCCGAAGGCGGGGGCGCCGGCCGTGTGCAGGGCGGCGAGCTCGCGGCCCAGTCGCTGCGCGGCCTCGGCGCTGGGCCGACCGGTCGCCACCCGGTCGGTGACCAACCACGGCCCGTCCTGGCCGTGCACTGCGGGGATGCGGACCGTGCCTGCCTCCGCCAGCCAGCGCAACCCGGCCGCCTCGGCCTGGGCCGCCCGGTCGCCGTCGCCGCGTTTGACCATCACCATCCGGCCGTCGTCGAGGGTGACTTCGGCGAGCGTGCCGGAGAGCCGGCGCACCCCGGTGGCGGTGCGTCCGGTGAGGTGCGCCGCGACGGCGCCCGGGTCCTCGAAGTTGTGGTGCACGGCCGTCAGCGTACGGCGGCGCCGCGCCCTACCGAAGTCACCTGGTCAGCTGTTGGCGGCCGCCTTCTTGATCGCCTCACGGATCCGGGAGTAGGTGCCGCAGCGGCAGACGTTCTCGATGCCGTCGATGTCGGCGTCGGTCGGTCGGGGTGTCTTCTTCAGGAGGGCGGCCGTGGCCATGATCTGGCCCGGCTGGCAGAAGCCGCACTGGGCCACGTCGCAGTCCAGCCAGGCCTGTTGCACGGGGTGCAGGCGGTCGCCGTCGGCCAGGCCCTCGATGGTGGTGACCTCGCGGCCGGAGCAGTCGGCGACCGGGACGACGCAGGGCTGGATCTCGTCGCCGTCGAGATGGCTTGTGCAGGCGCGGCAGGCGCCGATGCCGCAGCCGTACTTGGGGCCGGTGACGTTCAGCAGGTCGCGCAGCACCCACAGCAGGGGCATGTCGGCGGGGGCCTCGACGGTGACGCGCTTGCCGTTGAGGGTGAAGGAGTAGGACGGCATCGGTACCTTCTCGGACGAGGCTCAGAAGTTCAGGGGGAAGCGGCGCGGCTTGGTGCCGGTCGCGCGGGCGTAGGCGTTGGCGACGGCTCCGGACGCGGCCGGGACGCCGAGTTCGCCGGCTCCGCCGGGGTCGCCCTTGGAGGGCATGATGTGCGCCTCGAAGTGCGGTGGGGCGTGCCGTTGGCGGGCGTAGTGGAAGTCGGCGTAGCTGCTCTCGCGGACGGCGCCCTTGTCGATGTGCAGTCCGGCCCGCAGCACCGTGGAGATGCCGTCGACGGCGGTGCCCATGAGCTGGGCCTCAAGTCCGCGCGGGTTCACGGCCGTGCCGACGTCGGCCGCCATCACCACCTTGGTCACCCGGGGGTTCTTCGGGTCGACGGCGTCGATCTCGACCAGACAGGCCACACAGGAGCCGTACTCCTCGTGGACGGCGACTCCCTGGGCGTGGCCCGGCGGCATGGTCCGGCCCCATTTCCCGGCGGTCGCGACCTTGTCCAGTACGGCCTTGACGGCCTTGCCGCGCAGTGTCGTACGGCGGAAGGCGACCGGGTCCTTGCCCAGGCTGCGGGCGACCTCGTCGACGACGATCTCCTCGGCGGTGCGTACGGTGCCGGAGTCCACCGAGCGCCAGGCGCCGAGGGGGATCGCCAGGCCGACCGAGCCCGAGTCGCCGGAGAGGCGGCCGAAGTTGTAGAGGCCGCTGTCGCTGGGGAGCGGGGCCGCGGCGGGAGTGACGGCGGCCGGGCGGACACCGCCCTGGGTGGACAGGCCGCCCTGGGTGGACAGGCCCTGCTTCCCGGCGGACTCGTTGACCGAGGCCGTCGCGTGGGCGAAGGCCACCACCCGGCCCTGGGCGTGACTGGCCCGGATCCGGTGGTGGGAGGCGGGGCGCATTCTGCCGTGCCGGACGTCGTCCGCCCGGCTCCACATCAGCTTCACCGGCCGGCGTGCCTTCTTGGAGATGAGGGCCGCCTCGATCGCGGCGTCGTAGTTCAGCCGGCGTCCGAACGAGCCGCCGCCGCGCAGGACATGGACCCGGATCTTCGACGCGGGCAGGCCGATCGTCGCGGCGATGTCGTCGCGTGCGGACTGCGGGGTCTGGGAGGAGAACCAGATCTCGGCACGCCCGTCGCGAACGTCGGCCACCGCCGTGAGCACCTCCATCGGCGCATGGCTGACGAAGGCGAACTCGAACTCGGCCTCGGTCTGCGCCGATCCGCTCGGCGGGGTGCCCAGTTTCGGGACGGCCGCGCGCAGCCGAGAGCGGATCTGCGCGTCGGAGAGGTTCGCCAGCGGGCCCGGCGCCCACTTGATCTTGAGTGCGTCGCGGGCCTGGAAGGCGTGGTGGAAGGTCTCCGCGACCACGGCGACACCACCGTCGATCCGGACGACGGCGTGCACGCCGGGCATGGCGCGTGCGGCCGCGGAGTCGACCGAGACGACCTTGCCGCCGAGCGTCGGCGGCCGGACCACCACCGTCGGCTTGGCTCCGGCGACCGCGAGGTCTCCGGTGTACTTCGCCTTGCCGGTGACGATGTCGCGGGCGTCGATCCGGGTCGTCGGCCGTCCGATCACCCGGTGCTGGGAGGCGGGCTTGGGTGTGGTCGGCACGGCCGGCCGGGTGATCCGGGCGGCGCTTCGGCTCAGCGAGCCGAAGGTGGCGGTGCGCCCGTCCGGTGCGAAGACACGGGTGCCCCGGGTGCGCAGCGTCCGCGCGGGAACGTGCCAGCGCCGGGCGGCCGCGGTCACCAGCTTGGCGCGGGCGGTGGCGGCCAGGTGCCGGGCCGGACCGTACAGCGAACTGACCGAGTTCGAGCCTCCGGTGAACTGGTTGCCCTTGCCGCGGGCGTCCGCGAGCGGGATGTCGACGTCGGCGAGCCGGGCGTCCAGCTCCTCGGCGATCATCATGGCGACGGCGGTGGTGACGCCCTGGCCGACCTCCACACGCGGCAGCCGTACGACGATCCTGTTGGCCGCGGTGACCTCCAGGACCAGCATCTCCTCGTCGGTGCCGGTGGCCACCACCTCGGACGACGGGCGGGCGCCGTCCGCGGCTTCCTCGGCGCCTTCCGCGGTCGAGCCCTCGCAGCCGAGCGGTGCGGCGACGGTCAGGGTGGTCGCCGCGAGCGAATAGACCACGAACTGTCGACGTGACAACTGACGGGCCAACAGACGCTCCTCTCCGAGAACCCGGGGTGGTTCGACATGTATGAGGGGCGGTTGCTCGCCGGGGTTGCGCCGGTTGGTCACTCCATCGATCTACGGCCCGGGTGGCCGCAGTTCGGTGCCCCACTCCAGGTGTCGTATCAGCTCGTCGTCGCCGGGCCGACTGCCACGCGCGGCGCCGGGACCGGGTCGAGGACCAGGACCAGGGCCGGGGCCGGGGCCGGGGCCGGGGCCTGACGGGGTGTGAGTGCCGCGGGAGATGTTGCCGCTGACCGTGATGTTGTTCTCCACGCGCGGGCGGCGGAGCGTCTCGTAGAGGGCGATGGCACTGTCGGTGTCCGGTGTGTCCCGCAGGGACTTGGCGAGGACGACGGCGTCCTCCAGGGCCATGGACGCGCCCTGCCCGGTGGCGGGGGACGCCGCGTGGGCCGCGTCGCCGATGACCAGGGTGCGGCCGGAGCGCCAGGGCGTCCCGGTGGGCAGTTCGGTGGCGTTGGTGACCATCAGCCGGTCGGAGGTGGCCGCGACCAGGTCGGCCGCGGGGGTGGCGTCCTTGCGCAGCAGCGGCAGCAGCAGGTCGCGCCATCGGGCGGGGGTGCCGTGGCCGAGGTCGTCGGCGGCCAGGGGGGTGTCGGTGACGCGGGCGAACCAGTACGTCTCCCCCGCGGGCGACACCGCGTATCCGAACGCGACGGAGCTGCCGCGGACCATGGTGATCGTCTCGCCCTCGCCGGACGGGGGTGTGGCGTCGGTGTAGCCGTAGAAGACGTACTGTCCGGCGTAGTCCGGGCGGGCGTCGGGGGCGACGGTCCGGCGAACGGTCGAGTTCAGGCCGTCGGCACCGATGAGGAGATCGCCGGTGGCCGTACTGCCGTCGGCGAAGCGGGCGGTGACGCCGTCCGGTTCTTCCTCGACGGATACGAGGCGGGCGCCGTGCCGGATGTCGATGCCGCGGCCTGTCACCTCGGCCTGTAAGGCGGCGTTGAGATCACCGCGCCGCAGGCAGCGGTACCGCAGGTGGGGGGTGCCGGCCTCGCCGAGCGGCACCTGGGCCACCTGGGTGCCCGTGTCGTCGAGGACCCGCATCGAGGTGAGGGGGAAGCCGATCGCGGTGACCGCGGCCGAGGCGTCGATCTCCGCGAGCGCGCGCATACCGTTGCTCGCGAGGGTGAGAAACGCGCCGATGTCCTCGGCGGAGTCGGGGTGCGCCTCGTGCACAGTGACGTCGAATCCCGCCTTGTGCACGGCAAGAGCCGCTCCCGCACCGGCGATTCCACCCCCGATGACCAGTACCTGTGCCAACATCGCCCCCCACTCGTACGCACCCGTGCATCGCCCGGTCCTTCATGGAACGTCCCGGCACCGGCGCGGGTTCCCGAGCACTGCCCGGGCCTCGGCATGGGCGGCGATCGGCGTTCCCCATGTCGGCGTGGGCGCTGCTCATCGATGTTCCTGGCTTGTTCCGGATGGTTCCCGTGCCGTCTCTCGCGAACGGTGCAACCATTGAGCCAACCCGGGTGTCTCACCAGATATCAGACCGATCGCCTCCCCGGGGGACGCAATGGTACGAAAGAGAACGGCATGGGCGGCACTCGCGCTCATGGGCACCACTTTGGGAGTGGCGGCGGTTCCGGCCGGCGCCGCACCCGTCGGCACGACGGCCCAGGCCACGGCCTGCCCCACGGGCTGGGGCAGTGTGGCCAAGACCCGCTCCGCCGCCACGACGGAGTCGGTGACGAACATCAGGACCGGCCGGCACGCCTGCTTCGACCGCATGGTCGTCGACGTCCCCGGCGCGGGCACGGGCGCCCTCGGCTACTCGGTCCGGTACGTCAGCCGCCTCCACCAGGACGGCTCGGGCAACTACATCCCGGTGGGCGGCGGAGCCGTCCTCGAAGTGCGGGTGGCCGCCCCGGCCTACGACCCGGACACCGGGAAGCCCACGTATCCCGTGCGCGCCGGTGAGCGCCTGTCGGGCGTGGACCTCACGGGCTACCGCACCTTCCGGGACGCACGGTTCGCCGGCAGCTTCGAAGGGGACACACAGATCGGGCTCGGGGTCCGGGCACGGCTGCCGTTCCGGGTGTGGGTGGCGACCGGCCGGGTCGTGGTCGACGTCGCGCACAACTGGACCGGGGCACGCTGAGGCCCCCAGAGGAACTGAGTGATCAGGCGGCCCGCCTCACCTCACGGTGCAGCCCGCCCCACGACACGGTGCGGCCCGCCTCACCTCACAGAGGCGGGCCCCTGATACTCCCTGAGCTTCCGGTAAAGGGTCGCCCTCGCGATCCCCAACGCCGCCGCGGCGCGTGCCTTGTTGCCGCCGTGGCGGCGCAGCGCCTCCAGGATCGCGGCCCGTTCGGCGAGCTCCATCGGGCTGAGGCTCCGCCCCGCGGGCCCCTCCCGGACGGGGTCCGGCAGTTCGCCCCGCCGCACCGGCCCGGAGACCCGGCGCTGACTCGCCAGCGCCCGTACGAGGTGGGCGAGTTCGGTGACGTTGCCGGGCCAGGGATGTTGTTCCAGCGCCCGCAGCGCGTCCAGCGTCCAGGTCAGCGGCGGGCTGCCGGGGGCGGGCCGGGGTGCGAGGACGGGCAGCAACTCCCTGATGTCCTCGGGGCGTTCGCGCAGGGCGGGCACGGTCACCGAGCGGGCCGCGAGGGTGTCGAGAAGTCGCTGCAGACAGGGGCCCGGCGGCGTTCCGGGAGTGTAGGTGACGACCAGATGGACATCGGGGCGCTCGTCCAGGAGGGAGTTGAGGGCGGCGACGTCCGGCTGGGCCAGCCGCTCGGCGTGCCTCAGCAGCAGCGGGCGATCGCCCGTCCTCCCCCAGCCTTCCGTGAGGGGGACCCCCGTCTCGCCGCGCTCGTCGCCGTTGAGGTCGAGTTCGGGTGACTCGGCGGCGTCCACGACCAACGGGGCCTTGCCGTCGAGGAGTTCGAGGGCGAGTGCGGCCTTCCCGGTGCCCCGCTCACCCACGACGAGCAGCGGCCCCTCGGTGCGGGCCAGGGCCGCCGCCCGCGCGACCGCGTGCCGCCACGGCACCGAGCTCCCCACCAGCGAGCCCGCCGGACAGAGCGGTGCCGCCGCCGACTCCACGGGACGTGGTTCGAGTACGGCGACCAGGCCGAGGACACGGCCGTCGTGCCGTACCGGAGTGATCTCGGCCGTGCACCCGGCGCCCTCGGGAAGCGGGATGTCGTACGACTCCGCACTCCCCCTCCCCCACGCGCGCGTGGCCCGCTCCAGCGCGGCTCGCTCCAACGCCTCCAGCACCTGCGGCGAGGCAAGACGTGCCGCCGCCTCGCTGACCACGCGGTTACGGCCGTCCAGGGCGACGACCGCCCGTCCGTTCTCCCGCGCGGCCCGCTCGTAGGCGTCGAGCAGGGCGCGTTCCGCGGTACGCGCGCGTGCCCGCAGTTCCGCCTCCACGGCAGCCGCGGCCGACTCGGCGAGGGCGGCGCCGGGGTGCGGGCGGCAGCCGGCGCAGAGGCCGGAGGCGACAGTCACCGTGCCCAGGGCCTGACCCGTCTCCGGGGAGAGCAGGGGCACACTGACCGCGGAGACGTCCTGCCACACGTCGAGGAAGTGCTCGGGGCCGTGCACCTCCGCCCGGCGCCGAGTGCGCAGCGCGAGCGCGGCGCTGTTGTGGCCGACCTCCCGCTCGGACAGGTCGCGGCACGCGTCGTCGCCGGGCGCACTGCCGGCCGACCACAGCACCCGCAGCCGCTCGTCGGTGAGGATGAGCGCCGAGCCTGCGGCGTCCAGGGCGGAGGCGATGCGGGCGAGCACGGGGCGTGCCGCCTCCAGCAGGGGCGAGTCGGCCGGGTGGGCCGGCTCCGGTGCCGGGCCGTCGAGATCGGGCCGCACGCCGAAGAACCGGGCGCGCCGCCAGGCGGCGACGATGTCGTCCGGGACGCCGTCCGGGAGGGGACGTCCCGTCAGGAACCGTTCGCGGGCCTGGCGTAGCGGGGCGAGGGCAGGGGGATGTTCCGCGGTGGTCATGGCGTCCCTCACCGTATCGGGGGCGTCACGCGCCGGACGACGGCGGGTTGTCTCGTATTGAGACACCCATGACCGGCCACCCCGCTCCATGATCATGAAAGGCCGGAGTCTGTTCCCCTCCGCTCCCCTGCCCTGTCTCCCCTCCTGTCTCATCTCCTGGAGCGTTCTGTCGTGCACACCGTCGTCGAGACCGATGTACTGATCGTGGGCAGCGGCCCGGCGGGCGCGTCGGCCGCGCTCGCGCTGAGCAGCTACGGCGTGCGCAACATGGTCGTCACCCGGTACGCGAGCCTTGCCGACACCCCCCGTGCGCACATCACCAACCAGCGGACCATGGAGGTGCTGCGCGATCTGGGCGTCGAGGAGGAGGTCATCGCCAAGGCGACGCCCCAGCACCTCATGGGCAACACGACGTTCTGCACCAGCCTGGCCGGCGAGGAGCTGGGCCGGGTCCGCTCCTGGGGCAACGATCCGCTGGTGCAGGCGGCGCACGAGCTGGCCAGCCCGACCCGGATGTGCGACATGCCGCAGCATCTGATGGAGCCGGTACTGGTGAACGCGGCGATCGCGCGCGGCACCGACTTCCGGTTCAGCACGGTGTACAAGTCCTTCGTGCAGGACGAGGCCGGTGTCACGGTCACCGTCGAGGACCGGCTGCGCGGCGACGAGTACACGATCCGCGCCCAGTACCTGATCGGCGCCGACGGCGGCCGTTCCAAGGTGGCCGAGGACGCGGGGCTGCCGATGGGCGGGCAGATGGGTGTCGCGGGCAGCATCAACATCGTCTTCGACGCGGATCTGTCGAAGTACACCGCGCACCGGCCCTCCACCCTCTACTGGGTGCTGGCGCCCGGCGCCACGGTGGGCGGCATCGGCGCGGGCCTGGTGCGCTGTGTACGGCCCTGGAACGAGTGGCTGATCGTGTGGGGCTACGACGTGACCGCGGGCGCCCCCGACCTCACCGAGGAGTACGCGCTGTCCGTCGTACGGCAGCTGGTCGGCGACGACGACATACCGGTGACGATCAAGTCGTCGTCGGCGTGGACGGTGAACGAGATGTACGCCGAGACGTACGCCAACGGGCGGGTCTTCTGCGCCGGTGACGCCGTGCACCGTCATCCGCCGTCCAACGGGCTCGGCTCCAACACCTCCATCCAGGACTCCTACAACCTGGCGTGGAAGCTGAAGCTGGTCCTTGACGGCGTGGCCTCGCCGAGGCTCCTGGACACCTATGACGCCGAGCGGGCTCCGGTCGGGAAGCAGATCGTGACCCGCGCGAACAAGTCCATCGCCGAGACCGCGCCGGTCTTCGAGGCGCTGGACGGGCTGTCTCCGCAGACCCCGGAGCGGCTGTGGGCCAACATCGCCGCCCGCAAGGACGCCACGGAGGCGGCCGAGAAGCAGCGGACGGCGCTGCGTGAGGCGATCGCGTTCAAGGTGTACGAGTTCAACGCGCACGGCGTCGATCTCAACCAGCGCTATTGCGCCGAAAGCTCTGCCGCCGTCGTCCCGGACGGCACCCCCGACCCCGGTTTCACCCGCGACCCCGAGCTGCACCATCAGCCGACCTCCCGCCCCGGCGCCAAGCTCCCGCACGCCTGGATCACCTCGGGAACCCGGACCGTGTCGACCCTGGACACCGTCGGCAAGGGCCGCTTCACCCTGCTCACCGGCATCGGCGGCGACGCCTGGGTGCGGGCCGCCGAGGCGCAGCCCCTCGACCTCGCCACGGTGGTGATCGGGCCGGGGCAGGAGTACGAGGACCCGTACGGCGACTGGGCGAACCTCAGGGGGATCTCCGACGCGGGCGCCCTCCTGGTACGCCCCGACGGGTATGTGGCGTTCCGGCACGCCGGGGCGGCAGAGGACGCCGAACGGTTGCTCGCGGACGCGCTGCGCCGGATTCTCGGGCACGGTTGAGATGAGCGCCGAGGAAGCCGGGGAAGAACGGAAAGCCGGAGAAGGACAGGAATCCGGGGAAGGACAGAAGGCCGGGGAAGGAGCCCACATGACCGGCGAGCCGACAGTCACCGACGAGGCCGTCGCCAGTCTGCGCGGGACCGCCGATCCACGGCTGCGGGAGCTGCTTTCCGGTCTGGTCCGGCATCTGCACGCCTTCGCGCGGGAGACCCGGCTGACGCAGGAGGAGTGGGAGCGGGCGATCGGTTTCCTGACGGCGACCGGGCAGGCGTGCACGGACACCCGTCAGGAGTTCATCCTGCTGTCGGACGTGCTCGGGCTGTCGATGCTCGTCGAGACGATCAACGAGCGCCAGGGCCCGGGCGCCACCGAGTCGACGGTGCTGGGCCCCTTCCACATGACCGAGTCCCCCGAGCGCGCGCTCGGCGCGAACATCGACCTGGTCGGTGACGGCGAGCCGTGCGTGGTCAGCGGCCGGGTGCTGTCCCGGGACGGCGAACCGCTGCCCGGCGCGGTGGTCGACGTGTGGCAGGCCGACGGGCACGGCTTCTACGACGTGCAGCGCCCGGACGTACAGCCGCCGGGCAACGGCCGGGGCCTGTTCACGGCGGACGCCGAGGGCCGCTTCTGGTTCCGTACCTGTGTGCCGAGCCCGTATCCGATCCCGACGGACGGCCCGGTCGGCGACCTGCTGCGGGCCACGGGACGGCACCCCTACCGCCCGGCCCACATCCACTTCATCGCCTCGGCCGCCGGCCACACGCCGGTGACCACGCACATCTTCGTGGCGGGCAGCGCATACCTGGACTCCGACGCCGTGTTCGCCGTCAAACAGAGCCTGGTGCAGGACTTCGCGTCGACGAACGACCCGGCCCTGGCCCGCGAGTACGGCGTGGCGAACCCCTTCCGGCACGCCCGCTTCGACCTCGTCCTGGAGCGGGCGTGACCGGCTCCCCCGACTTCTCCCCCGCCTTCTCGCTCGACTTCTCGTACGAGACCCGGCCGGTGCGGGTCGTCCTGCGGCCCGGCGCCGCGGTGTCGGCGACGCCCGGTGAGGCCGAACGCCTCGGTCTGCGGCGGCTGTTGGTGGTGTGCGGCGCGCGCGGGGCGGACACCGCCCGAGCCGTCGCGGACGCGCTGGGCCCGGCCTGTGCGGGCCTGCACGACGGGGCCCGGATGCACGTGCCCGTCGAGGTCGCCGACCGGGCCGTCGAGGTGGCCCGGGCGGCGGGTGCCGACGGGTGTGTGGCGGTCGGCGGCGGCTCGTCGATCGGGCTGGGCAAGGCGATCGCGCTGCGCACCGGACTGCCGCTGATCGCGGTGCCGTCCACCTACTCCGGCTCGGAGATGACCCCGGTCTGGGGCCTGACCGAGCACGGCGCCAAACGCACCGGCCGCGACCCGGCCGTGCAGCCCCGCAGCGTCGTCTACGACCCCGAGCTCACCCTCTCCCTGCCCGTGCCGCTCTCCGTGACCAGCGGCGTCAACGCGATCGCCCACGCCGTGGAGGCGCTGTACGCCCCGGACACCTCGCCCCTGGTGACGCTGATGGCCGAGGAGGCCGTACGGGCGATGGGGCGGGCACTGCCCGAGGTGGCCGCGGAACCGACGTCGCTCCAGGCGCGCGGCCGTGCGCTGTACGGCGCCTGGCTGTGCGGGTCGTGTCTGGGCGCCACCACGATGGGCCTGCACCACAAGCTGTGCCATGTCCTGGGCGGCACCTTCGATCTGCCGCACGCCGAGACGCACACGGTGGTCCTGCCGTACGCCCTGGCCCACAACGCGCCCGCCGCACCGCAGGCGGCAGCGGCGGTCGCACGCGCCCTGGACGCCGAGGACGCGCCGACGGCCCTGTGGGAACTGGCCGGGCGCCTCGGCGCGCCCCGTTCCCTGGCCGAACTCGGCCTCACCGAGGCCGACTTGGCGACGGCTGCCGCCCGCACCGCGGGCCAGGCGTACGCCAATCCCCGCCCGGTCACCGTGGACGGCGCGCTCGCCGTGCTGCGGGCGGCGTACGAGGGCGCACCGCCGGTGACCGCGGCCCGGTAAGCCCCCCCGTCCCTCTCCCCTCCCCCCCCACATCCCCACCCCCTCAGGAAGGTGACTGCCATGCCCCTAGGACTGCTCAGGAGTCGACGCTCCCGGGGGGTGCCCGCCGCCGGGTTTCCCGTTCCGCCGGGTGCGGGTGGTGTGGGCCGCGAGGTCGTGGATCCGGTGGGGCTGCCGATGCGGGGCGCCGATGTGACGGTCACGGCGATGGACTCGCACGAGGTCGTGGTGCGGGGCACCACGGATCCGTACGGGCTGTTCTTCGCCGCGCTGCCCCCGGGCCGCTACGGCCTGCGCATCACGGCCGAGGGCCTCACTCCACACCAGGAGACCCTGGACGTCGCCGCCGGTACGACGCCTCCCACCGCGCGGGTCCAGCTGATCTCGGGGCGGCAGCTGGATCTGCCGGCGCCCGGCACCTGGCTGTTCGACCCGCCGCACACGGCGATCCGGTTCATCGCCAAGCATGTCGGCATGGCCCATGTCCACGGCCGTTTCGAACGGTTCACGGGCGGCATCCGGGTGGCGCAGGACATGGCCGCGTCCCAGGTGTCGGTGCGTATCGACGCGGCCAGCATCACCACGGGCAACAACACCCGGGACAACCATCTGCGTTCGGCCGACTTCCTGAACGTCGAGCGCTACCCGTACATCGACTTCGCCAGTACCCGCTTCGCCTACCGGGGCGGCACCAAGTGGACCCTGCACGGCTCCCTGACCATGCACGGGATCAGCCGCTCCGTCGAGCTGGACACCACCTACCTGGGCTCCGTCAACGGCGGCTACGGCGAGGAACTGCGCTGTGCGGCCCTGGCCAAGGCGGAGCTGCACCGGGAGGACTACACACTGAACTGGCGCAGCATGCTCGCCCGCGGGATCGCGGTGGTCGGTCCGACGGTGCAGCTGGAGCTGGACGTCCAGGCGATGTACCGCACACACGACACACCCACACCTCCCGACTAGGCCGCAGTGGCCGAGAGGTACCTCACGCCCCGGTTACGAATCGCTCAACCTCTGGTTGCGACGCGGTGATCGAGCGACTATGGGTGCATGACACTGGCCCAGCGCGCCATGGAGCAACTGGAAGTCTGGCCCGACCTCAGTTCGGGCCCGGCCAGTTGCGGCGCAGGACGGGCCCTGCGCACCGTCCACAGCGAGATCGTGCACTTCCATTCCGACCACGACGTGGACCTGCACCTCACCGAGAGGGCCATCGAGCGCTTTCGCGCCGACCTCCAGGAGTCGACCGCGATCCGGCTGGTCGCGGGTTCCCGCTGGGTGACCGTCCACCTCGACTGCGACACCGACGTCGATCTGCTGATGAGCCTGGTCAGCATGGCACTCAAGGCCCACCAGACCGGATCGTCCCCCGTCGGCGACCCGGCCCGGTCCGAGTGCAACTTCCACCGCGTCACGGTGGTGCCGCGCTAGCACCGGTGCGTCAGCGCTGCTCCGTGTCGTCCTCGCCTGCCTCCAGCAGGCCCGCGGCAGCGCCGATGATGCGGGGGTCGGGGGCGCCGACGACCTCGTCGTCCTTGTCGGCGTAGTCGAAGCGGGCCAGCACGCTGCGCATCGCCTCGACGCGGGCCCGCTTCTTGTCGTTGCTCTTGACCACCGTCCAGGGCGCGTGGTCGGTGTCCGTCTCGCGGAACATGGCGACCTTGGCGGCGGTGTAGTCGTCCCAGCGGTCCAGCGACGCCAGGTCCATGGGGCTCAGCTTCCACTGTCGTACGGGGTCGACCTGGCGGATCGTGAAGCGGGTGCGCTGCTCGCCCTGGGACACCGAGAACCAGAACTTGACCAGGTCCACGCCGTCGTCCACCAGCATCCGCTCGAAGGCCGGGGCCTGCCGCATGAACCGCCGGTACTCGTCGTCGGTGCAGAAGCCCATCACCCGCTCCACGCCGGCCCGGTTGTACCAGGACCGGTCGAACAGCACGATCTCACCGGCGGTCGGCAGATGCTCGACGTACCGCTGGAAGTACCACTGTCCGCGCTCGCGCTCGGTCGGCTTCTCCAGCGCGACCACGCGCGCGCCGCGCGGGTTGAGATGCTCCGTGAACCGCTTGATCGTGCCGCCCTTGCCGGCCGCGTCCCGTCCCTCGAAGACGATGACGAGTCGCCGCCCGCTCTCCTTGATCCAGCTCTGCAGCTTCAGCAGCTCGATCTGCTGGAGCCGCTTGTGCCACTCGTACTCCGGGCGCTCCATGCGCTGCTCGTACGGGTAGTTCTCACGCCAGGTGTCCACCGGACTGCCGTCCGGCCGGATCAGTACGGGATCGTCCTGATCGGTGTAGTCGACACGCAGCCCTGACAACAGTTCGGTTTTCATACACCGATGCAAGCGAGCGCTTTCGTACGCTCGGCGAACCCCAGGCAAAGATCAGCTATAGGTGATGCCCACGAGGCCGCTCAGCGAGTGCCGGACTCCGCCTCGACCAGCCGCGCGAGGTTGGCCAGCGCCATCCGCGTGCCGGTCTCGTTGTCCTTCGCGGGGACGGCATCGGGAAGACCCTCGTGCACGACGAGGACGTCCGTGCCGTCGTCGGCATCGGTGAGGGTGGTGGTCATCGTCATCGTGCCGTGCAGCGCGGGGTCGTCGGTCTCGAACTCGATCTCTTCGACGACCTGCTCGTCCGGCACCAGTCTCACGAAGCGGCCATGATAGGTGTCGGTGTGCGCATCAGACTTGCCCGCGCCGGTCGGCAGGTCATAGGTGAGCGAGACCCGGAACGCGCCGCCCTCCGTGCCGTCGAAGTGGTGCACCCGCGCGGTCATGTCGTCCGGCACCCGCCACTTCGCGACGGCGTCCGCGTCCAGCAGTGCCCGGTAGACGGCGGCACGCGAGGCGTTCACATGCCGGGAGACCCGCGTCGAGTGCATGGCCTCACGATAGCCCGCGTCAGAGGGACTCCCAGTGGGCCAGTGCCCGCATCGCCTCGGCCGTGCGGGTGAAACCGTCGTCGCCCAGCAGGGCCCGCGCCTCGGCGTTGAACCCGTCGACCTCCGGCTGTGCGGCGTCGAGTGCGGCGGCCCCCGCGGCGGTCAACTCCAGCACCACGGCCCGGTGTTCACGCGGATGCGCCCGCTTCACGACGAGACCGGCCGTGGTGAGCCGTCCGACCAGCCCGGTGACGGCGGATTCGCGCAGTCCGAGGACGCGGGCCAGTTGCTGCTGGGTGATGCCCGGCTCGTCACGGACCGCGTACAGCGCGCCGAGTTGGGCCGTGGTGATCCCGGCGGCGGCCAGCAGACGCCGGTCGAAACCGGTGCGCAGCCGGTGGGCCGCCCGCTGGAGCAGGAAGAACAGACGCAGGTCGGGCTCGGACATGGACCGATGTTGACAGACGTCGCCGGGCGGCGCCATGCTCACTTCACTAGTGAAGTGAGTGAGGTGGGAGGAGCGTGGGAGGCGCGATCTGCGCGAGCCCCCGGCCGCTTCCCCCTTCGCGCAGAGAGGCGGAACCCGTGCCCGTCATCGACGCCTGGATGCAGCATCCGACGCCGCGCCACGCCAACCACGAGATGTTCGAGTCGCTGCGCCGGTGGACCGGTATGCAGACGCTCGACAAGCCGCTGCCCGTCGAGGTCACGGTGGCCGCGCTGGAGGCCGCGGACGTGGAGACCGGGCTCGCGGCCGCCTGGTACGGGCCGCAGGGCGCGCTGATCGACAACCACGAGGTGGCCGCCTTCGTCGAGCAGTCCGGCGGGCGGCTGCGCGGAGTGGCGGGTGTGGATCTCGCCCGGCCCATGGCCGCCGTACGGGAACTGCGGCGCGCCGTCGAGGAGTCGGGCTTCGTGGCGCTGCGTGTCATCCCGTGGCTGTGGGAAGTGCCGCCCACCGACCGGCGGTACTACCCGCTGTACGCGGCCTGCGTGGACCTCGGCGTGCCGTTCTGCACGCAGGTCGGGCACACCGGCCCGCTGCGGCCGTCGGAGACGGGGCGGCCCATCCCGTACATCGACCAGGTCGCCCTGGACTTCCCCGAGCTCACGATCGTGTGCGGGCACATCGGATATCCGTGGACGACGGAGATGATCGCGGTCGCCGACAAGCACCCAGGCGTCTTCATCGACACCAGCGCCTACACGGTGCGCCGCTATCCGCCGGAACTGGTGGAGTATCTGCGCGGCCGGGGCCGCCGAAAGGTCCTGTTCGGCTCCAACTACCCCATGATCACGCCGAGTCGGGCCCTGGAGCACCTGGACGACCTGGACCTCGACGAGGAGACGCGGGAGCTGTTCCTGTACGGCAACGCCCGTCGCGTCTTCGCCCTGTGAGCCCCTGACCCGGGACTCACCGCGACTCAGCGCACCAGGCAGGGCCGCTTGGCGTCGAAGGTCCAGTCTTTGATCAGGTACCGCATCGCGGCCGCGTCGTCCCGCCCCGACAGCGCCTTCTCCCGGTACAGCTCGTGCGCGGCCAGGAGCCGGTCCTGGTCCAGGCGGATTCCGAGGCCGGGCGTGTCCGGTACGGCGACCTCCCCGCCGATGATCCGCGGCGGCTCGGCGGTGAGCCGTTCCCGGCCCTCCTGCCAGATCCAGTGGGTGTCCAGGGCGTTGTACTCACCGGGAGCCGCCGCGCCGCAGTGGGCCATCATCGCCAGGGAGATGTCGAAGTGGTTGTTGGAGTGGCAGCCCCAGGTCAGCCCCATGGCGTTGCACAGCTGGGCGACCCGTACCGAGCCCCGCATGGTCCAGAAGTGCGGGTCGGCCAGCGGGATGGAGACCGACTGCAGGGCCAGCGCGTGGGTGAGCTGACGCCAGTCCGTGGCGATCATGTTGGTCGCCGTGGGCAGGCCGGTGGCCCGGCGGAACTCCGCGAGGATCTCCCGGCCCGAGTAACCGTCCTCCGCCCCGCAGGGGTCCTCGGCGTAGGCGAGGGTGCCGACGAGGGGGCGGCACAGTTCGACGGCCTCGCGCAGGGACCAGGCGCCGTTGGGGTCCAGGGTGATCCGCGCCTCGGGGAAGCGGTCCTTCAGCGCCCGTACGGCCGTCACCTCCTCGGCGCCCGGCAGGACGCCGCCCTTGAGCTTGAAGTCGCGGAAGCCGTAGTGGTCGTAGGCGGCCTCGGCCTGGCGGACGATCGCCTCGGGGGTGAGGGCCTCCTCGTGCCGGATGCGGTACCAGTCGACGGCGGCGTCGGGGTCGCGGACGTAGTCCAGGTCGGTGCGGTCCGGGTCGCCGACGTAGAAGAGGTAGCCGAGGACGCGCACGGCGTCGCGCTGTTTGCCGTCGCCGAGCAGGGCGGCGACGGGGACCTCCAGATGCTGGCCGAGCAGGTCGAGGAGTGCCGACTCCACGGCGGTGACCGCGTGCACCGTCGTCCGCAGGTCGAAGGTCTGGGCGCCGCGGCCGCCCGAGTCGCGGTCGGCGAAGGCCGCCCCGACCGTGCGCAGGACGCGCTGGTAGTCGCCGACGCGTGAGCCGACGACGAGGGGTTCGGCATCCCGCAGGGTACGGGTGATCTTCTCCCCGCCGGGCACCTCGCCCAGGCCGGTGCGGCCCTCGGAGTCCTCCAGGACCACCACGTTGCGTGTGAAGCAGGGGGCGTGGGCTCCGGAGAGGTTGAGGAGCATCGAGTCGCGGCCGGCGACCGGATACACGGTGAAGCGGGTGACGACGGGCTGGCTCATGGCTGGCGGATGCCGTTCTCGTGAGGGGGGTGGTCGGTCAGACGGCGAGGGCGTCGAGGGCCTGTTCCAGGACGAGGACGCCGCCGAGGCCGAGGATCGCGAGGACCGTCGTATAGGTCGTACGGGCCTTGATGGCGTCCAGGACGGACAGGTTGAAGTACTCCTTGAACATCCAGAAGCCCGGGTCGTTGACATGGGAGAAGGCGATCGACCCGCAGGAGACCGCGAGCACCATCACCTCGGGGTGTACGCCGCTGCCGGCGAGCAGGGGCAGTGCCACGCCGGCGGCGGTGACGACGGCGACGGTCGCGGAGCCGAGGGCCACCCGCAGGATGGCGGCGATCAGCCAGGCGAGGACGATCGGGGAGATGGACCAGCCGTCGGTCGCGTCCTTGATGTAGTCGGATATCCCGCCCTCGACGAGGACGTTCTTGAAGGCGCCGCCCGCTCCGATGACGAGCAGGATCATCGCCATCGCCTGGGCGGCCTCCTTGCACGAGGTGCTGACCTCGGCCAGGCTGCGGCCGATGCGCGGGCCGAACGCCCAGATCGCCACGAGCAGGGTGAGCAGCAGGGCGATCGGCGCGGAGCCGATGAAGGCGACGAAGTGCATCAGGCCGCCTTCGCCCGGGCCCGCCAGGTCGGTCACCGCCGCCCCGGCGATCAGTACGACGGGGAGCAGGGCGACGGACAGCGACCAGCCCAGGCCGGGCATGTCGTCCTCGTCGAAGACCCGCTCGCTCACCAGGCCCTTGGGGATGGACGGGTTCATCGCCCGGACGAACGGGAGGCGCGGCCACAGCAGGGCGATGGCGGCGCCGATCGGGACGGCGATGAACAGGCCGTAGAACAGGGTGAGTCCGACGGACGCCTGGAAGGTCGCGGCCACCGCGGTGGGGCCGGGGTGCGGTGGCAGGAAGCTGTGCATGGTGGACAGGGCGATCGACATGGGCAGCCCCACCCACAGCAGGTTCGCCCGGGTGACCCGGACCAGGGTGAACGCGATCGGCACGATGATGACGAAGGCGACCTCGTAGAACATGGTCACGCCGATGAGCATGGCCGTCAGCACCATGGCCACCTGGACCCAGCGGGGCCCGCACACGTCCAGGAGCCGGCCGGCGATGCGCTGGGCGGCGCCGGAGTCGCCCATCACCCGGCCGACCATGGCGCCGAGCCCGATGGTGAGCATGGTGTCGCCTATCTGGTCGCCGATGCCCTCGGCGAGGACGTCCGGGATCTTCTCCAGCCCGATCCCCTGCACCAGGCCGACGCCCACGGCCACCAGGAGCAGGGCCGCGAAGCCGTTCAGCCTGAGCCTGGTCATCAGGACGAGCAGGACCAGGACACTGATCCCGACCACCACGAGCGGCATATGTCGGTTCTCCTTTGAACGTCGGCCGCTTCCGTTCAACCCACTGAATGGGGTCCTCACATGAAGACGCCGTCTACATATGAGGACGGAGATTATGGTCGTGGACGGTCAAGGTCAATGGGTCTGCACCGGTCGATTCCGGCCTTGGGGGAACATCGGTACAGCCGTTGGCGCTGAGATTGATCACGAAGCTGAGGCAGACGGGAAGCTCGCCGAGGAGCCCACGCGACCGTCACCAACCAGGTCCGTGCCCATGTCCGGCCGCGAGGGACGGCCCACGCCGCTGGGCCAGGCGCGGCACCATCCACCAGGCGTACCGGGACGACATGGAGGACCAACTCGGCTCGCTCGGCGTGATCCTGAACGCCGTGGCCCTGTGTTATCTACTGTGACTTCGATCGTCAGGTGACCAGAGGTCCTTGCGTCCTCACTGGTCAAGAAGCTGTGACGATGTAGTTGGCCGATCAGGAGCCCGTTGATGGCGCTGATGCGCCGGTGGCCGGGGCCTCTGGGCCGTCCGGAGGGTGCACTGCTGGGGGGTGGCCCGTCTACTGGTCGACCAGGCTCATGTGCATCTCGTTGTAGCGGTCGCCGCGGACGCCGATGCGGGCCGCCAGCGCGTCCAGGTCCGCCTGTTCGTCGGCAGACAGGGCGAGCTGTGTGGCGGCGGCGTTCTCCTCCACCCGTGCGATGCGGCGTGTGCCGGGGATCGGCACGATCGACGGGTGCTGGGCAAGCAGCCAGGCCAGGGCCACCTGTCCGGGGCTGGCGTTCTGCGCGTGGGCCAGGGCTGCTGCGTGGTCGATCAGTGCCTGGTTGGCGGCGAGGTTGTGCTGCTCGAACCGTGGAATGGTGGTGCGGATGTCGCCGTCGGTGAACGCGGTCGTGGTGTCGACCGTGCCGGTGAGGAAACCCTTGCCGAGCGGGCTGAAGGGGACGAATCCGATGCCGAGTTCGGCGAGCGTGGGCAGGACTTCGGGTTCGGGGTCGCGGGTCCACAGAGAGTATTCGCTTTGTACCGCCGTCACGGGGTGGACGGCGTGCGCACGACGGATCGTCGCGGCACCCGCCTCCGACAGGCCGAAGTGCCGCACCTTGCCGGCCTGTACCAGCTCTGCGACGGCGCCCGCGACGTCCTCGATCGGCACGTCGGGGTCGACCCGGTGCTGGTAGAAGAGGTCGATCGTGTCCGTGCGCAGCCGGCGCAGCGAGGCGTCGGCCACCCGCTTGATCTGCTCCGGCCGGCTGTCGAGACCGACGGACTTGCCGTCTTCGATGCGCCAGCCGAACTTGGTCGCGATGACGACCTCGTCGCGCAGAGGGGCAAGTGCTTCGCCCACGAGCTCTTCGTTGGTGTAGGGGCCGTAGACCTCGGCGGTGTCGAAGAAGGTGACGCCTCGGTCGACGGCGCCACGGATCACGGCGATCATGTCCTGCCGGTTGCCGGGATTGGGGCCATAGCTCTGGGACATGCCCATGCAGCCCAGGCCGATCGCCGAGACTTCAAGGCCCTGGCCGAGGATACGGGTGTGCATTGTGTGTCTCCTTGCGGTGAGCGAGGCCAGAAGGCCGGCGGCAGGGCTCAGTAGCTGCTGGTGCGGTCCGGGTCTGTGGCTGCGGAGGCGTCTTCGGTGGCGGCCCAGGCGGCCAGCAGTTGCAGTGCGTCGTGGGCCGGGGAGTCGGGTCCGGTGCTGTACGCGGTCAGGGTCAGGCCGGGCTGTGCGGGCAGCTCCATGGCGTCGAAGTCGAGGGTGATCTCGCCGACGACTGGGTGACGGAAGCCTTTGCGGCCGGTGTGGTGCAGGCGCACGTCGTGCTTGGCCCACGCGGTGCGGAACTCCTCGCTGCGGGTGACGAGTTCGCCGATCAGCCCGGTCAGGTCGCTGTCGCCGGGAGCCCGCCCGGCCTCGGTGCGCAGCAGGGAGACGGTCGTGTGCACGGACTGCTCCCAGTCGGGGAAGAAGTCCGGGCCGTGCGGGTCCAGGAACTGGAAGCGGGCGATGTTGACCGGTCGCGGTGCGCCCTCGGTGAACAGGGGAGAGTACAGGGCACGGCCGAGGCGGTTGACGGCGAGGATGTCGAGGCGGCCGTTGCGGATGAAGGCCGGGGAGTCGGTCATGGAGTCAAGAACGCGCAGGACACTGTCCGGCAGCGGGCCGCGGGTGCGTTTGGTGCGGCGGGTGGGGCGCCGGGTGACGGCGCGGGCGAGGTCGTAGAGGTGGGCGCGTTCGGCCTCGTCGAGCTGCAGGGCACCCGCGACGGCGTCGAGGACTTCCTCGGAGGCTCCGGCGAGGTGACCGCGTTCGAGGCGGACGTAGTAGTCGACGCTGACGCCGGCGAGCATCGCGACTTCCTCGCGGCGCAGCCCGGGCACGCGCCGGTTGCCGCCGTAGGCGGGCAGCCCGGCCTGCTGTGGGGTGATCTTGGCGCGGCGGGAGGCCAGGAACTCGCGGATGTCGCTCTGGGTGCTCACGCCCTCCAGGCTAGGAGGGCCGGCGCAGGCGAGGGGGGTTCTGTCAGTACCTGGAACGGCCGTGCCTCCCGCCCGCGCGTGACCTGCGGTTCCCTCGGTAGTGGCCGCTGCTGCGGCTCCCGGGCGGACCACCTCGGACGAGAGCCTCGGGCTGCCAGGGCGGGCACCTGATTCCAGGCGGAAGGGCCCGGTTACACACCGTTCGTGAGCGAAGGAGTCGTCCTATGGCGAAGCAGTCCGCACCCCAGGAGCTGGTCGGCGTCGCGCCCAAGCTCGTCGAGGTCACCGACGAGGTCCTCTTCGGCGACGTCTGGGAGCGGCCCGGCCTCGCCGCGCGGGATCGCAGCCTGGTCACCGTGAGCGTGGTCCCCGCGCGGGACCGCCGCGGGCACCGCCGCCCCCCCCCGGGCGCTTATACACAACAGACCTTATACACAACAGACGCTGCCGACGACCA
>NZ_JBHYJA010000044.1:56833-66273 GCF_042740355.1 Streptomyces sp. NPDC059010 | reverse complement strand
GGTGCACCTGGGCGGCGCGTGGTGCGCGCCGCCGGCCCGCGCCGGGCGGCCCCCCGCCGGGGCCCGCGCGCGGCCCCCCGCCCCAGCCCCCCCCCCCCCGCAACTCGGCCACCACCTGCGCGTGGCGCTGGAGAACGGGCTGAGTGTGGAGGAGCTGTCCGAGGCGATCACGCACCTTGCCTTCTACGCCGGCTGGCCCAACGCGATGACCGCGATCACCCTGCTCAAGCAGATCGCCGACGAGCAGGCCGCCGCCTGACCACGCCACCTACGACAAGAAGGCACCACTCATGGAATTGTTGAACAAGCCGTCGACGATGAAGCTGCCCGCCCAGTGGTTCACCGGGGACGCGTGGGCGGACGTGATCTACCGAGGTGAGGACCCCTCCCGTGCCCGCGCGAACGCGGTGCGCTTCGCACCCGGCGCCCGGACCGCCTGGCACAGCCATGGCCTGGGCCAAACCCTCTACATCGTCGAGGGAATCGCCCTGATTCAGTCCCGCGGCGGCGAGATCCTCCAGGCTTATCCGGGCGACGTGATCTGGACACCGCCGGGCGAGGAGCACTGGCACGGCGCCGCCCCGGACCACTTCATGACGCACATCGCGCTGTGGGAGACCGACGAGGTCGACTGGCTTGAACACGTCAGCGACGACGAGTACGGCGGCCCGCGCACCAGCACCCGCTGCTGAAGACAACCCGTAAGGAGCACCACCAGCCAAGCGCAAGAGGCCGAGTCGGAGATCATCCCTCCACGCCGGCCGACCCAGGTCGCGCTCAGCCGACCATGATCAATCTCAGCGCCAACCGCTGTGCCGATCTTCCCCAAGGCCGGATTCACACGGTCGCGGCGCGCCAGCCGCTCCAGTGCAGGACGGTGATCACGACCACCGGCCCCTCCGGCGGCTCCCGTGTGTACTGGGCGTACTTCTGCCGCAGCAGGCCGACGGCGGCGGCGTACTCCTCGCGCGCCGCCTCCCCGGGCGCGTCGGGCGGCAGGATCCGGGCGCCGCCGTCCGCCCGCACCCACCACAGGCGGTCCCAGTCGTCGTCGTACGCGTCCACCAGGAGGCAGACGGCGGGGGTGACCTCGATGTTGTGCAGCCGCTTGAGCCGCCGGGACCGCTTCGGTTTGCCGTCGACGGCGGTGACGATCTCGTCGCCGCGCACCGCGAACACGACCGGCACCAGATGCGGGCGGCCTCCCGGGTCGACCGTCGCCAGCCGTGCGACGGCTGCCGCGGCGAACCGCCCGCGCGCCTCGTCCTGCTCGATGTGCGGCATGTCGGCTCCTCACGCGAGGCGGTACGTCGTGCCCTGTCCCGGGTACCCCTATCCGTGTAGCGCCTTCCGGGCGGGATCACGCGGATCGGGTGGTGCAGATGGTCGGTGACACGGACGACGACATCGAGACACGGCGGCGCGGCGGCAGCGGCCATCGGGCGGTGCCGCACACGGCCGACGTGCGCGTCGAGGCGTGGGGCGCGAGCCGGGAGCGCTGTCTGATCGAGGCCGCGCTGGGGATGGTGGAGTGCTTCGCGGACGTCACGGCGGTACGGCCCACCTCGGTGGAGCGGGTGCGGTTCGCACAGGACACCGACGAGGATCTGCTGACCGCCCTCCTCGACGAGGTCGTCTTCCGCCTCGACGTGGACGGCCAGGTGCCCGTCGATCTGGAGGCCGACGCCACGGAAGGCGACCTGGACGTGCGCCTCGCCCTCGCCGACCTGGCGGATGTGGAGGTCACCGGCGCCACACCGAAGGGAGTCTCCTGGCACGGGCTGCAGATCGGGCCGGGGCCCTACGGGTGGTCGTGTGCGGTGACCGTGGACGTGTGAGGAGTACGGCCGCACGGACGCTGTCGGAAGTCGTACGGCCGCCGTGCCCTCAGCCCTTCACCACCCCCAGCGGCACCAGCCGGGCCACCGTCCGGCACAGGCCCGCGCCCTCGCTCGCGGCCACCACCTCGCCCACGTCCTTGTACGCCTCGGGCGTCTCCTCCGCCAGGCCGCGCAGGGAGCGCGGGCGCACCGCGATGCCCGCCGACTCCAGCCGGGCCCGCAGTTCCCGGCCACCCACCGCGCGGGCGGCCCGATGGCGGCTGAGGACACGGCCGGCGCCGTGGCAGGTGGAGGAGAACGCGTCCCCGCCGGGCACACCGACCAGGACGTAGGAGGCGGTGCCCATCGTGCCCGGGATCAGCACCGGCTGGCCGATGTCGCGCAGGTCGTCGGGCAGGTCCGGGTGGCCGGGCGGGAAGGCGCGGGTCGCGCCCTTGCGGTGGACGCACAGGGCGCGGCCGGCTCCGTGCACCGGATGGGTCTCGATCTTGGCGAGGTTGTGGGAGACGTCGTACACCAGCGACAGCCGGGTGCGCGCGGTGCGGCGGAAGACCCGGCGGGCCGCGTCGGACAGCAACTGGCGGTTGGCGCGGCCGTAGTTGGCGGCGGCCGCCATGGCGCCGAGGTACCGCTGCCCCTCCGGTGACTCGACCGGTGTGCAGGCCAGTTGGCGGTCGGGGACCTCGATGCCGTACCGGGCCATCGCGCGGTCCATCAGCCGGACATGGTCGGTGCATATCTGGTGGCCGAGGCCGCGCGAGCCGCAGTGGATCATCACGCAGACCTGTCCGACGGCGAGCCCGAACACGGCGGCGGCCGGCTCGTCGTACACCTCGTCGACGCGCTGCACCTCCAGGAAGTGGTTGGCGGAGCCGAGGCTGCCGACCTGGCCGAGGCCGCGCTCGCGGGCCCGTGCGCTCACCTGGTCCACGTCGGCGTCGGAGACCGCCCCGCCGTCCTCGCAGCGCGTCAGGTCCCGCTCCTCGCCGTGGCCCTCCTGAACCGCGTACCGGGAGCCGCCGCGCAGGATCCGCTCCAGCTGGCCGGGGCCGGTCAGCTGCCAGACCCCGCCGGGTCCGGCGCCGCGCGGCACGGCCCGGTCCAGGCCGTCCATCACGGCGGTCAGCGCCGACCTCAGCCCCTTCGCGTCGGTGTCGGCGGCGAGCAGCCGTACACCGCAGGAGATGTCGAAGCCGACCCCGCCGGGCGAGACGACACCGCCGTCGGCCACGTCGGTCGCGGCGACGCCGCCGATGGGGAAGCCGTAGCCCCAGTGGATGTCCGGCATCGCGTACGACGCGCCGACGATGCCGGGCAGCGTGGCCACGTTGGCCACCTGCTCCAGCGATTTCTCGGCGTCGGTCAGCAGTTTCGGGGTCGCGAACACCACGCCCGGCACCCGCATCGGGCCGTGCGGGTCGATACGGAAGCGGTGGGGAGTCTCCTCGACCAGTTCCATGACGGCCTCCCGCGCCTCGGCCGAAGGTTTCCTGCGCGCGGCGCGCAGATGCGGGGTACCCGCGCGGGGGCGTCCGTATCGCGTCGGGCGGTGGTGAACGGTGATGGCCGGGGGGAGGTGTGGGTGAGGTGTGGGGGACGTGATCCCGCCCGGCACTTCGACCTCGTACGGTTGAGACATGAGCGGCGGCACGGTGACGCTCTTCGTCTGTGGTGACGTGATGCTCGGACGTGGCGTCGACCAGATCCTGGCCCGGCCCGGTGACCCGGCGCTGCGGGAGGGGTACATCGCGGACGCCCGGTCGTACGTGACCATGGCGGAGTCGGTGAGCGGACCGATCCCCGCCCCGGTCGACCCGTCCTGGCCGTGGGGCGAGGCGCTGGCGCTGCTGGAGGCGACCGCGCCGGACGCGCGGATCGTCAACCTGGAGACGTCGGTCACGACGAGCGACGCCTTCGAGCCCGGCAAGGCGGTCCACTACCGCATGCACCCGGCCAACCTGCCGGCCCTGACGGTGGCCCGGCCCGATGTGTGCGTCCTGGCCAACAACCATGTGCGGGACTTCGGCCGCGCGGGCCTGGAGGAGACGCTCAGCGTGCTGCACGGCGCCGGTCTGCGCACGGCCGGCGCGGGGCGGAGCGCCGAGGAGGCGTACGCGCCTGTGGCCCTGCCGCTCCCCCACGGCGGCCGGGTGCTCGTCTTCGCCCTCGGCGTCGGCAACAGCGGCATCCCGCCCGACTGGGCGGCGACCGCGGACCTGCCCGGCGTCGCCCATGTGCCGGAGCTGTCGCCGTCCGCGGCCGGCGCGGCGGTGCGGCACATACGGCAGGTGAAGCGGGCCGGCGACATCGTGGTCGTGTCCGTGCACTGGGGTTCCAACTGGGGCTACCTCGTCCCCCGCGAGCAACGCCGCTTCGCGCACGCCCTGGTGGACGGCGGCGCCGACGTCGTGCACGGCCACTCCTCGCACCATCCCCGCCCGGTCGAGCTCTACCGGGGCCGGCTGATCCTGCACGGCTGCGGCGACTTCATCGACGACTACGAGGGCATCCCCGGCTACGAGCCGTACCGCGACGACCTGCGCATCGCCTACTTCGTGACGGTGGCGTCGGACACGGGCACCCTCACCGACCTGCGCATGGCGCCGCTGCTCGCCCGCCGTATGCGCCTGGAACCGGCCCCGCCCGAGGACCGCGCCTGGCTCCGCGACACCCTGGACCGCATCAGCTACCGCGTCCATCTCACGCTGGACGCGGACGGCACGCTCACCCTGACGAAGCCGGTGGCCCGGGCCACCGGCTGAGCCTCCGGGACGCGCCCGCGGCACACGCCTACTCGCCGCGCAGCGCCTCCAGCACATCGGCGTCGGTCAGCTGCCCGAAGTCCTGGTACCACTCGCCTACGGCACTGAACAGCCGCGGCTCATACAGACAGACGAACTCGTCGGCCTCCCGGCGCAGTTCCTCGGCCGCCTCCGGTGCGCACACCGGTACGGCCAGCACCAGACGCTCGGGGTTCCGGTTGCGTACGGCACGCAGTGCGACGCGTGCCGTCGAGCCGGTCGCGACACCGTCGTCGACGATGACGGCGGTCCGGCCGCGCAGCTCCGGAGCCGGCCGGCCCTGCCGGTAGCGCTCCTCGCGCCGCCGCAGCTCCTTGCGCTCCCGCTCCACCACCGGAGCCAGATCGGCCTCGCTCAGCCCCAGCCGGTACAGCGACGTCTCGTCGAACAGCGGAGGTTCGTCGCCGGCGAGCGCGCCGACCCCGAACTCCTCGTGGAACGGGGCACCGATCTTGCGTACGACGAGCACGTCCAGCGGGGCGTCCAGCTCCCGGGCGATCTCGCGGGCGACCGCGACGCCGCCCCGCGGGAGGGCGAGGACCACCGGGTGCGGAAGGCTGCCCTTGTCCTGCCGGATGCGCAGCTGCTCCGCCAGCTCCCGCCCGGCCTCTGTGCGGTCACGGAACTGCATGGGCTTCCCCTTCCGTCCGTCGCCGCGTACCCCGCGTATCGGCGCCGGACACACGGCCGGGCTGGTCGGGCCCGGCCGTGGATCGGGTGTGCCCCTGCTTGTCGGGCCCGGCCCCTACTGGATGGTCCAGCCCACGCTGCCGACGCCCGAGCTGTAGAACGCGCAGACGCCGGACGACTCGCTGTACTGGCCCGGGGTCAGCGTCACCCAGTCGCCGGAGACGTCCGGGGCCAGGCCGCAGACGATCTCGGCCCGGAAGGTGACGTTGTGGTCGGTGTTGTTCTGGCAGCCCGCGATGCCGTGGTTCGGGTTGTTGTTGTGCACCACGCCGTGGCAGTCGACGGTGCCCGCCGCGGCCTGTGCGGGGGCGGCCAGGCCGCCGAGGGTGAGGGCCAGGGCCGAGACGGTGGTGGCCAGGCCGGCGGCGAAGATGCTCTTCCTGCGGTTCATGAAAATCCCCGTGAGGTAGTGGTTCCGTTCGGATGTGCGCCTTCAGTCAAGATCAGCGGCGCTTCGTCGGGAACCTCAGACATCCCAGGGTCGTGCCGGCCGTCACCCGCCCCCGGTGTCGGCCTCGTTCCACTCGTAGGGCCCGCCGCCCTGCCATTCGATCAGCTCGGGATCGTCGACGGCCCGGTCCTCCGCGGGCAGGTCCGCGCGGTGCACCAGGTCCAGCACGTCGAAGAGGCTGTACGCGGTGCCCGCCGGCTCGCCGCGGATCGTCACCTGACGCCCGCCGTCCGACGCGGGCGGCAGCACCACCACGGGGGGACGCGTGCTCATGTCACCACCATGCGCTCTGCACGGCCCGCACGCAGCCCGGCGTCCCGGCCAGATCCCGCGCACGGGGACCCGCCGTCAGCGCCGGCGGAGCCCCACGAGCGGGCCGCTGACCGGCAGCCCGTGCGCGTGCGGGTCGATGTCATGCTCGCCGCAGTACCCGTATGGGCGCGGGCCACACGGTGGCGGGGGCGGCCCTCAGGGGTCCGCCTCCCTCAGGTGTCCCCCTGGTCCAGCAGCGTCCTGACTCCGTGCGAGGTCAGCGCCAGCTGCTCGGGGGTGCCGGCGTCGATGACCAGGGACAGGTCGGCGGGCCAGCCGTGGGCGAGGGCCCCGAGCAGCACACTGCGGTGCCGACGGATCCGGGGCAGGGCCTGTTCCATGCGTTCCTGGGTGGTGAAGACGGGGACCAGTTCGGTGCCGTCCTCCTGTTCGAACACGGGGAGCGTCAGCGCCTTGGGGGGCGGCCCCTCCGCGTCCGTCGCCGCCGGGACCAGCACCTCGCTGTGGGCCAGTGTGTCCAGCGCCGCCTGGTCCGCGCCCTGCTCGACGACCGTGCGCAGCGCCTGCTGGGTGGCCAGGGCCTCGTTGTCGTGATGGGGGTCGGTCATGGTTCGTCCCCTCGCCGTGTGGTGCCCGTCCGTCCGGATACTCGCCGGGGGTTCGGGTACCCGATCGACGCCACGTCATGTGCGCACACCGGGAGGGGTACCGGCCGCGCGTTTCGCCGGGTGCCGTGCCGGGCACTCGGCGGCCGCGCCGACGTCGAGGGAGGAGTGCCGTGTCATTCCGCGACCGCACCCATGCCGGACGGGAACTCGCTCTGCGGCTGGTCGAGCGGGCCGGCTCCGGCCATCTGACCGATGTGCTCGTGCTGGCCCTGCCGCCCGGCGGCGTGCCCGTCGCCGCGGAGGTGGCCGGTGCGCTGCACGCCCCGCTGGACGTGCTGGTCGCCGGCGAGATCAGCACACCCGTCCGGCCGGAGACGGCGATCGGCGCGCTCGTCGCCGACGATCCGCCGCTGTACGACCGGCGCAGCCTGGCCATGATGCATCTGTCCGAGGACCGGCTCGGCGATGTCGTCGTCGGCGAACGCAACGAGTTGCACCGCCGTGAGTACCGCTACCGCGGCCGCCGCCCGCTCCCGTCCGTCAACGGCCGCACGGTCGTCCTCGTCGACGACGGCCTGACCACCGGCCTGACCGCCACGGCGGCACTGCGCTTCCTGCGCCGCCACGGGCCGACCCGGCTGGTCCTGGCCATCCCCGTCGGCAACGCGCGAACGCTCTTCTCCGTCCGCGACGAGTGCGACGCCCTGGTGTGCCTCCAGCAGCCGCCGTCCCTGCATGCGGTCGGCGAGTACTACGAGGACTTCACCCCGGTCTCCGACACCCAGGTCGCGGACACGCTGCACGCGTTCCACGCCCCTGCTTGACACGGTCGTCCCCGGGTCGGCCGCGGATGCGCCATGACAGGGTGGAGTCATGGTCATCGAAGTTCGCCCGGCCTCGGTCTTCGAGGACGTCCGTGCGGTGGTCGGCCCGAAGTCGCCGACGGCCAACGTCTGCTGGTGCCTGAGCTACCGCATTCCGTCCAAGCTGAACAACGAGCTGCGGGGACCGGCCCGCGGCGAGTACGTCGCCGAGCTGTGCCGTGCCGATCCGCCTCCGGGGGTGCTCGCCTACGACGGTGACGAACCGGTCGGCTGGGCCGCCGTGGCGCCGCGCTCGGCCACGACCTTCGCGCGCAACCGCAAGATCCCGCACCTCGACGACCTGCCGGTCTGGTCGCTGTGGTGCATCCGCGTCCGCCCCGGTCACCGCAAGCAGGGGATCACCCACGCCCTCATCGCCGGAGCCGTCGAGTTCGCCCGTACGCAGGGTGCGCCGGTGATCGAGGCGTATCCGCTCGACAACGGCGACGCCAGGGTCGACCTGACGATGGCGTACGCCGGGCTGCGGAAGAACTTCGAACGCGCCGGGTTCGTCCACGCCGCCGACACCACCTCGGTGCTGGCCGGACACCCCCGGATCCTGATGCGTCTCGACCTGCGCTGACGGACCGGCCGCGCGCCGGGCTCAGTGCACGGAGAAGCCGCCGTCGACGAAGATCGCCTGCCCGGTGACATACGCCGAGGCACGGCTGGCGAGGAACACCGCCGCACCGGCGAAGTCCTCGGCGAGGCCGTTGCGCCCGACCATCGTCCGGGCGGCCAGCGCCGCCACCCGCTCGGGGTCGGACGACAGTCGTGCGTTGAGGGGCGTCATGACGAACCCGGGCACGAGCGTGTTGCAGGTGACGCCGTACGGCGACCATGCCTCGGCCTGCGATCGGGCCAGCGACTCCAGCGCCCCCTTGGAGACACCGTAGGCGCCGCTCTGCACGAACGCCCGGTGCGCCTGCTGGGAGGTGACGTGGATGATCCGCCCGAAGCCCCGCTCGGCCATGCCCGGCCCGAACCGCTCCCCCAGCAGGTAGGGCGCCTCCAGGTTCAGGGCCATCGTGGCGTCCCACACGTCTTCGCCCAGCTCGCCCATCGGCGGCCGCAGGTTGATCCCGGCGCAGTTGACCAGGATGTCGGGCTCGCCGAACGCCTCGACCGCCTCCTCGGCAGCCGCACGCACCCCGTCCCGCGTGCCCAGGTCCGCGCTCACCCGGGCCGCCCGGCAGCCGAGGGCCTCCAACTCGCCGACCGTCGCGGCCAGTTCCGCCTCCCGGCGGGCCACGATCACGACGCTCGCTCCGGCCCGGGCCAGGGCCTCGGTGACGGCCCGGCCGATGCCGGAGCTGCCGCCGGTCACGAGGGCTACCCGGCCGTCGAGGGAGAACAGTTCGGAGAGGTAGGGCTGCGAGGTCATGTCGGCACCCTAAGCCGCGCGATCATGGCGTCGACGCTCGGGGCGTTCACGGCTGCCGGGGCTCGGGGGCCGCCGTACTGTGGAGATGCGTGCGGGCGGCACCGTGTCACCGGTCGGTGCGGGGGTGCCGGACCTGCGCTCGGCGGTGCCGGGCCCTGACGCGCTCAGCGGAGGGCCGACCGACCCGTCCCGTACGCAGAAGGGACGATCACCATGAGCGTGAGCCACCACACCCCGTCACAGGCCGAGGGCGAGCGCGACGACGCCGACACCCCTCGGGCCGATCACCCGACGCCGGAGTACACGACGCCCTCCCAGGCCGAGGGCGAGCGCGAGGACACGCCTGCGGAGGCCGAGAAGAACGAGACCCTTCGCAGCGGTTCCTGACGGCTCGGACGCGCGATGCCGGTATGAGCCCATCCGCCGCGGGCACTCGGAGCCCGCGCCCGCTCCGCCGCGACCGCCCTGACCCCCCCGCCGGCTTACGGGAAGGGTATGTGTGGGTAGCTGAGCGACACTCTGTGTATCG
>NZ_JBHYJA010000044.1:24368-56823 GCF_042740355.1 Streptomyces sp. NPDC059010 | reverse complement strand
CGCGGCGCACTATCCCCCCCCGGTGCGGGGGGTCCGCGGCCCGGCCCGCGGGGGGGGCGCTCCCCCCCCCCCGCCGCCGGGCCCCCCCGCCCCCCGCGGCGGCTCCGTCCGGACCGCCGTTCCCGCACCGGAGGTGAAGGACATGGGTCATGGTGGGAACGTCATCGACGAGCTGGTGACCGATCATCTGGAGGTCGAGGAGCTCTTCGGCCGCATCGAGGGTCTTCGGCCGGGAGACAAGGACCGCAAGCTCTACGCCGACCAGGCCACGATGGAGCTGGTCAGGCACTCGGTGGCCGAGGAGGCCTACCTGTACCCGGCCGTGCGGCAGCATGTGGCGGGCGGGGACGCCATCGCCGACAAGGAGATCGACGATCACTCCAAGGCCGAGCGGATCATGAAGGACCTGGAAGGGTGCGACGCCGGCGATCCGGAGTTCGACCGGCTGATCGGGATGCTGATGTCGGAGGTGCGCTCGCACATCGCCGACGAGGAGCGGAGCCTGTTCCCTCAGCTGCGCGCGGCATGTACGCCGGATGCGCTCGACGACCTGGGCGACAAGGTGCGCCAGGCGAAGAAGGTCGCACCGACCCGCCCGCACCCGGCCGCCCCGGACAAGCCGCCGGCCAACAAGCTGCTGGCCCCGGGAGCGGGCCTCGTCGACCGCCTGCGCGACGCGCTGACGGGGCGTGGAAAGGAGCACTGAGCCCGTACGGGCCCCCGTATCGCAAGCCACGGGCTACGAGCTGCGTGCAACGAGCTACGGCCTACGGCCTACGGGACAGCGCGCCGCACGCTTCAGGCGATGAGCGCCTGTCCCGGGCCGAGCCGCTCGTGCAGTGCGGCGCGGTGCAGGGCGGCCACGGGGGCGAGGAGATCGGGGTGACGCAGCAGCGCCGCCGCCTGCCGGTGGTCGGCGTCGGGTGACACCAGGCGCCGGAAGTCGACCGGGACCCCGGTGGTGGCGTGGGCGCCGTCGGCGATCGCGGCGACGGCCGGCCGGGCCAGCCCGGCGTCGGTGAGCAGGCATGCGGCCCAGCTGGCCACGACCTCGTCCACCCAGGTACGCCACGCGAAGTCGTCCCCCTGGGCCTGCCCTCCCGGGTCCGCCCCGGTGATCCAGTCCAGACCGGCCGAGCCGCCCGGGCCCGCCAGCACGACCAGTGCGGCGTCCGTCGGCGTCGGATAGCGCAGCCACGCCGCGACCGTGACGGCCTGCCGGGCCTGCACCTCACCCAGGGCAGCGGCCAGCGCGCCACCGCACGCGGGGTAGGAACGCGTCAGCCACCGGGTGGTCGCCGCGATGAGCGGGGAGAGATCTGCGAGCACTGACGGGCCGTCCGGGGTACGGGTGAGCGGGGATCCATCAAACGGTAGCCCGTCGGCCCGGTTCCCCGACATCCCCGCTCATGCCGCCGTGTATCCGAGCTGGCGCCTCATGAACGGCGTCATGAGCGTCTTCGCCTTGGCCAGCGTCGTGGTGCGGCTGCCGAGGACCGCCGTTTCGCCGCCCGGTACGGGCAGCAGGGTCACTCCGTCGGCCGGGCCGAACGGGACGATGAGCGGGGTGCGGTGGATCGGCCGGTAGAAGCGGGGCTCCTTGCGGTGCTTGCCGGCGCTGTTCAGATAGGTGCGGATGTTGTGGGCGGCGAGGTCCGCCTGGGCGAGCGCGGCCGGGGTGATCTTGAGCTCGGTGGCGTCGTTGACGTCGCCGACCGCGAACACGTCCAGCCGGCCCTGGACGCGCAGTGCCTGGTCGACCTTCACATGGCCCGACGCGTTCAGCCAGTCCCCGTGCCCGGCCAGGCGCAGCCAGAGCGTGTTGGGCGTGGTGCCGGTGGCCCAGAAGGAGCGGTCGGCCTCGATGAGGTTGCCCTGGGCGTCGCGGTAGGTGCCGAAGTCGTTGCCGGGGGACATGAAGGCGTCGAGCCACACCTGCACGTCATGGGACTCCAGCCAGGACCGCGCCTTGCGTCCGGCCCGGGTGCTGCCCGTGGAGTGCAGCAGCTCCGGCCCGGAGTGGGCGAGGGTGACCCGGGCCTGCGGCCGGGCGAGGCGGATCTCGGCGCTGAGCTCGATGCCGGAGGGCCCGCCGCCGACGACCAGGACGTGCTCGGCGGCGGCGATCTGCTGCTGGTGCGCGACGAAGGACTTCGCGGCCTCCTCAACGGTGGTGCCGGTGAAGCGGGCGGGCTCGGGGTAGTCGGCGCCGGTGGCGATCACCAGCACGTCGTACGGGAGCCGCTCCCCCGTCGCCAGGACGACCTGACGCTCGGTGGTGTCGATCCGGACGGCCTTGCCGACGGCCACGCGGCCGTTCTTCAGCAGGCGGTCGTAGGGGATGAAGGGGGTGTGGGACCAGTCCCGGCGCACTCCGGCGCGCAGGGAGGCGATGCGGTGGAAGAAGACCTCCTTGCGGTCCACCAGCGTGACCCGCGCGGTCGCGTCCAGTCGCTTGGCCAGGCGGACGCCCGCATATCCGCCGCCGATCACCACTACGTCGCCGTCAAGCACGCCGAGTCTCCTGAGCTGGTGGGAAGAGGAGGAGCGAGTGCCGCGGCGGGAGGGCCGCCGTCGGCCGCGCCCCCGTCCCGGGGAGCCTAGCGTTTGAAACTTAAAGGGGTCGCTGAGGTGCGGTGTGCGTTCTGTGAAAGGTGGAACCTGTGAGGCACAGCGCCCGTGCGGCGGGACGCCTGTGCAGCAGGGCGCACACGCCGACGTCCAGGCAAGCCCGTGCGGGCCCGCCTGGACGTCGGGTGCGAACCGATCAGACCGATCAGACGAGGTCGAAGCGGTCCGCGTTCATGACCTTGACCCACGCCGCGGCGAAGTCGTTCACGAACTTCGCCTTCGCGTCGTCGCTCGCGTAGACCTCGGCGAGCGCGCGCAGCTCGGAGTTCGAGCCGAAGACGAGGTCGGCACGGGTGCCGGTCCACTTGACGGCGCCCGAGTCGTCACGGCCCTCGAACGTGGTCTGGTCCGCGGAGGTGGACTTCCAGGTCGTGCCCAGGTCGAGCAGGTTGACGAAGAAGTCGTTGGTCAGCTTGCCCGGGGTCTCGGTGAAGACGCCGTGCTTCGAGCCGTTGCTGTTCGCGCCCAGCACACGCAGGCCACCGACCAGGACGGTCAGCTCGGGCGCGCTCAGGCCCAGCAGGTTCGCCTTGTCGAGCAGCAGGTACTCGGCCGGCAGGCGGTTGCCCTTGCCGAGGTAGTTGCGGAACCCGTCGGCGGCCGGCTCCAGCGCGGCGAAGGACTCCGCGTCGGTGTGCTCCTCGGTCGCGTCGACACGGCCCGCGGCGAACGGCACCTCGACGGCGTGCCCGGCGTCCTTGGCGGCCTTCTCCACGGCAGCGGTGCCGCCGAGCACGATCAGGTCGGCCAGCGAGACCTTCTTGCCGCCGGCGGCGTTGAACTCCTCCTGGATGCCCTCAAGGGTGCGCAGCACCAGCGCGAGCTGGTCGGGGTCGTTGGCCTCCCAGTTGCGCTGCGGCTCCAGGCGGACGCGGGCGCCGTTGGCACCGCCGCGCTTGTCGCTGGAGCGGAACGTCGAGGCCGACGCCCACGCGGCGCTGACCAGCTGCGGGACGGTCAGGCCCGAGTCGAGGAGCTTGGCCTTGAGGGCCGTGACGTCGGCGGCGTCGATGGCCTCGCCCTCGGCCTGCGGCAGCGGGTCCTGCCACAGCAGCGTCTCCGCCGGGACCTCCGGGCCGAGGTACAGGGACTTCGGGCCCATGTCACGGTGCGTCAGCTTGTACCAGGCACGGGCGAAGGCGTCCGCGAACTCGGCCGGGTTCTCGTGGAAGCGCTTCGAGATCGGGCCGTAGATCGGGTCGAAGCGCAGCGAGAGGTCGGTGGTGAGCATCGTGGGCAGCTTCTTCGAGCCGCCGTGGGCGTCGGGGATGATCGCCTCGGCGTCCTTGGCCACCCACTGGTTGGCGCCGGCGGGGCTCTGCGTGAGCTCCCACTCGTAGCCGAAGAGGATGTCGAAGAAGTCGTTGCTCCACTGGGTGGGCTTGGTGGTCCAGGTCACCTCAAGGCCGGAGGTGATGGCGTCGCCGGCCTTGCCGGAGCCGTAGGTGGACTTCCAGCCCAGGCCCTGCTCCTCCATGGAGGCGGCCTCGGGGTCGTTGCCGACCGCGTCGGCCGGGCCGGCGCCGTGGGTCTTGCCGAAGGTGTGACCACCGGCGATGAGGGCGACGGTCTCCTCGTCGTTCATCGCCATGCGGCGGAACGTCTCACGGATGTCGCGGGCCGCGGCGATCGGGTCCGGGTTGCCGTTGGGGCCCTCCGGGTTGACGTAGATGAGGCCCATCTGGACGGCGCCGAGCGGGTTCTCCAGCTCACGGTCGCCGGTGTAGCGCTGGTCGTCGAGCCAGGTGGTCTCGGGACCCCAGTACACGTCCTCGTCGGCCTCCCAGACGTCGGCACGGCCACCGCCGAAGCCGAAGGTCTCGAAGCCCATCTGCTCCAGGGCGACGTTACCGGTGAGGATCATGAGGTCGGCCCAGGAGATGGCCTGGCCGTACTTCTTCTTGACCGGCCACAGCAGACGGCGGGCCTTGTCGAGGTTGCCGTTGTCCGGCCAGCTGTTCAGCGGGGCGAAGCGCTGCTGACCGCGGCCGCCACCGCCGCGGCCGTCGCTGATGCGGTAGGTGCCGGCGCTGTGCCAGGCCATACGGATCATCAGCGGGCCGTAGTTGCCGAAGTCTGCGGGCCACCAGTCCTGCGAGGTGGTCAGTACCTCGGCGATGTCCCGTTTGACGGCCGCCAGGTCGAGGCCCTGGAACGCCTCGGCGTAGTCGAACTCCTCACCGAGCGGGTTCGCCACGACGGGGTCCTTGGCGAGGATCTTCAGGTTGAGCCGTTCCGGCCACCACTGACGGTTGCCGCCGCCCTGCGTGGGGTGCGCGGCGCGACCGTGCGCGACGGGGCAGCCACCGGTGCCCTCCGTCTTCGCGTCAGTGACGATCGCATCGGGGTTCTCAGCCATGGGAAACCTTCCGAACTAGGTGGATCACAGTGCTCGGGGTGCACTGCTGGCGGTGGAACAGTCGGGGCACAGGCCCCAGTAGATGACCTCGGCCTCGTCGATGGAGAAGCCGTGGTCGTCGGACGCGGTGAGGCAGGGCGCCTCGCCGACCTCGCAGTCGACGTCAGCGACGACCCCGCACGAGCGGCACACGATGTGGTGGTGGTTGTCGCCGATCCGCCCCTCGAACCGGGCCGGGCTGCCAGCCGGCTCGATGCGGCGTATGAGTCCCGCCGCGGTGAGTGCGTGAAGGCCCTCGTACACGGCTTGCAGGGAGACATGGCCCACGCGATCACGCACCCCGGAGGCGATGGCCTCGACGCCGAGGTGGTCACCGGCCCGGACAGCCTCCAGCAGCGCGACGCGCGCGGCGGTCACCCGCAGGCCGGCACCGCGCAGCTCCTCGGCGGGGGTCGGGGTCTGGGATGCGGTCATGGCAGACAACCTACCTCGCTAAACACGAATGATTCAAGAAAACGAATGATGAAACTCTGGCGACCCGCACCGGCACGTCCCGGACCCGGCCTCCGCGCCCGCTAGCGCACATGGCACGTCCAGCGTCCCCCAAAACCGCGAAAAATCATCTTTTCCGGCATTTCGGCATGACTTTCCGTCAAAGGCTTGTCCTGGTCGACATCCCACTCGTACTCGATGGAGGTACATCGCATGCTGGGCAGACATACCGCGGCCGGCCGCCGCGTCGCCCTGACCACTCTCGGCACCCTGGCCCTCGCCGGAGTCGCCCCGACCGCCGCGGCGAAGCCGCCGCCCGCGCCCGCGTCCACCGCCGCGCACACCCTCGGCGCCGACCGGCCGCCGGCCGCGGTGGTGCGTGCCATGGAGCGCGATCTCAAGCTGAAGCCGGGTCAGGGGGCCGAGCGGCTGGTGAACGAGGCGGAGGCGGGCGCCCGCGCCGGCCGCCTCCGCAACGCCCTGGGCGATCACTTCGCGGGGGCCTGGGTGAAGGGGGCGACCTCCGCCGAGCTCACCGTCGCGACCACCCGTGCCGCCGACGTCTCCGCCATCCAGGCGCAGGGCGCCAAGGCCGCCGTCGTCAAGCAGCCGTTGACCGAACTCAAGGCCGTCAAGGAGAAGCTGGACGCGGCCGCCGCCCGTACCAAGACGCGCGACACACCGGTCTGGTACGTCGACGTGCCGGGCAACAAGGTCGTCGTCCAGGCGACCAAGCGCTCGGCCGCCACCGCCTTCATCAAGGCCGCCTCCGTGGAGGACAAGGGCGTGGGCATCGTCGTGTCGGAGGTACGGCCCCGGCTGTTCGACGACGTGGTCGGCGGCGACGCCTACTACATCGAGAGCTCGGCCCGCTGCTCGATCGGGTTCTCCGTCACCAAGGACCAGCAGCAGGGCTTCGCTTCGGCGGGCCACTGCGGCGAGCGGGGCGACACGACCGCGGGCTTCAACATGGCCGACCAGGGTGAGTTCCAGGCGTCCACGTTCCCCATGAAGGACATGTCCTGGGTCGCCGTCAACAGCAACTGGACCGCCACGCCCGACGTGAAGGGCGAGGGCGGCCAGCGGACGCAGGTCACCGGCTCGGTCCAGGCGCTCGTCGGGGCGTCGATCTGCCGCTCCGGATCCACCACCGGCTGGCACTGCGGCACCATCCAGCAGCACGACACGAGCGTCAGCTACTCCCAGGGCACCGTCAACGGCGTCACCCAGACCACGGTGTGCGCCGAACCCGGTGACTCGGGTGGCTCCTACCTCTCCGGCTCGCAGGCACAGGGCGTCACCTCCGGTGGCTCCGGCAACTGCACGAGCGGCGGGACCACGTTCTACCAGCCCATCAACCCGATCCTCAGCGACTTCGGCCTCATCCTGAAGACCGCGCCCGCCCAGTCCGGCACCCCCGCTCCGCCGGAGAACGCCGCGGACACCTGGGCCGCGGGCCGCGTCTACGAGGCCGGTGCCACCGTGACCCTCGCGGGTGTGCGCTACCAGTGCCTGCAGAGCCATCAGGCACAGGGTGCCTGGTCGCCGGTCGGCACTCCGGCGCTGTGGCAGCGGTTGTAGGAGTCGGTCGTACGACCCTTCCGGTGCGGGGGACGCTCCCGCACCGGCCGCTCCCTCTCCCCCTCGGTCCCTCGCTCCCCGCCCCCTTCTCCCCGCCACCGCTCCGCTACTGGTCCGCGAGGAGCCCGTACGCGGTGGCGACGAACGAGTCGCGGGCGCGGAACCGGCGGGTGCACAGCGCCACGAGGGCCGTGCCCGTGTCGGGCCGGAAGCCGAGGAAGGCCTGCTGGCCGAGGGTCGCCCCGCTGTGGAAGTACATCGGTCCGGCGTCCGTGGGGTGCCGGAACCACGCCATCGTGTGCACGTGCCGACGGTCCAGCCCGCGCCGCAGCACGGGTGTGCGCACCGCCCGCAGCGCGTCGCCCAGTGGGGTGGCGGCCGGGTCGAGATGGGCTTCGAGGAACGTCAGCAGGTCGTGCGGGGTGGCGCGGACGGCGCCGGCCGACTGGAAGCCGCCGGCGTCGAAGGCGAGGGTGGGCGTGCGCCCGTCCTTGCCGTGTCCGACGGCGTCCGCCTTCGGATCCTCCGCCGCCAGGGCGGTGCCGCTCAGGCCGAGCGGACGCAGCACATGGGCGCCGAGCAGTTCCTCCCACGCCGTGCCGGTCGCGGCGGCGAGGGCGAGGCCTAGCACGGAGACACCGAAGTTGGAGTAGTGCCACCGGCTGCCGGGCCGATGCCGGGGCCGGTGCCGCAGGAAGGCCGCGATCAGACGCTCGGCCGGGTAGCGGCCGTACGGGTTGGTGCGCCAGGCGGGCAGCGCCCGGACGTAGAAGTCGGCCGGCAGGGCGGGCAACCCGGCGGTGTGCGTGATGAGGTGAGCGAGCGTCACCGGAGCCGCGTCGCCACGCCGTCCCGGGTCCAGACAGGCGGCGGCCGGCTCGCCCCCGGTCAGCAGGCCGCGCTGGATGAGCTGGGCCAGGAGCAGTCCCGTGTAGGCCTTCGTGGCCGAGCCGATCTCGTAGCGCAGGTCCTGCCGGGGAACCGGCGGGGGCGGGCCGGTGCCGCCGCAGTGCAGGGTGCGGTGGCCGAACCGGGAGACGGCGAAGACGACGTCCGGCGCGTCGATGGCGTCGACGGCACTCACCAGCCGCTCGCGCAGCGAGTCACCGTCACCATCGGCGAGGACGACGCCGAGGGCACGGCCCGCACTGCCGTAGTCCTCCTCGCCGACCCGCACGTCCGTGCCGTCGGCTGCGCCCGGCCCCGGCCAGGGCATGGCCGGGCCGGTCATGAGGTGGTGGCGTGCGTCAGCTCGGCGAGGGCGCGGGAGGTGGCCAGCACGGAGGCGAAGGCGGCGACCAGCGTCGGGTGGTAGATCATGTCGAACACCTCGTCGGGTTCGCCCTCCGGCATCGTCCGTACGGCGGGCATGGCGCCGTCGGGCTGCTGTGCGGCGGCGAAGCCCTTCCAGGCCCGCTCGTCCAGGGTGGGGCGGGGCAGGCAGGCATCGATGACGAGGAGTTCGCCGAGCAGGTCCCAGCGCTTGAGGTCCAGCCAGTCGTCGATCCAGACCGGCAGCCAGGTGGCGAGGTAGTCGGCGATGTCCGGCGGCAGGCCCTCGGGGTGCTCTCCCCAGTCGGTGAGGTGGAACACCGTGTGGGTGACGTCGTAGGCGATGTGCCCGCTGACCGTCCAGGGTTCGGGGGTCTGGCCGAGCCAGGTGGAGCCGACGATGTCCGCCTCGGGTATGCGGGGCGTGAGGCCGAAGCGGCGCTGGAACGCGGAGAGTCCAAGGCGCCGGGTCGGGTCCAGTTCGAGGGCCGCCCAGCTGTCGAGCCGGTGGTAGAGGACGGTGGCGCGCTCCACCTCGGGCTCGCTGTACCCGAGTTCCTTGTACGGCAGGTACACCTCGAAGGGGATCGGCGAGAGCGGCTCGATGCGCTGGCCGCGCGCCAGCATGCGGCCGCCGTCCAGGGTGTGCCGCCAGGTGTGGTCGAGCAGCTTGCGCGCGAGTTCCGCCTGCCGCGATCCGGCCACGCCCTCACGGAACAGCACCCTGCAGATCAGGGCCAGTTCACCGACCGGTTTGAAGCGCTCCAGGAAGCCCACCTCGGGATCGACGTCGGGCTCCAGACGGAATCCGTCGCGATGAGCCCACAGCCATTCCAGGGCGCGGGCGCCGACGGTGTGCATCAGACGGGTGTCGGTCATCCGGGCACTCCTTCGGCGGCAAGGCACTTGACGGTCTGCGCCGCCGCGAAGGCGGCCATCAGGGTGGAGTGGTAGCAACGCAGGAAGTCCGGCTCCCGGTCCGCTCCCGTATCGCCCGGGTGAGCCTGCTCCTCAAGGGCGCCGGAGGGGTGCTGGGCCTGCGCGATCCGGGTCCAGGCGTGCTGGAGGGTCGCCGGGTCGGGTGGGTCCGGGAGGCTGCCGGCCACGACCAGGAGCTCGCAGCTCAGGTCCCACATTCCGGCGTCCAGGCAGGTGTCGAGCCAGGGCGGCAGCCAGTGGGCCAGATAGGCGGCGAGGTCCGCGGGGACGCCCGTGGGGGTGCGGCCCCAGTCGGTGAGGTGGAAGACGACGTGGGTGAGCGCGTACCCCGAGGAGCGCTCGAACGTCCACGGTTCCGGAAGTCCGCCGAGCCAGGTGCGCCGCAGCGTCTGCGCGGCCCGCTCACGCCGGTGGATGCCGCTGCGCCGCTCGGCCCTCAGGACGCCGAGCCGGCGCGTCGGTTCCTGCTCGGTGAGCCGCCAGCTGCGGGTGCGGGCCGTCGTGCCGGCGGCGGCCTCGTACCCGGAGTGTCTGAATCCGGCCGAGGCGAAGACGGAGTAGATCTCCAGCGGATAGGTCGCGAAGGGCTCCAACCGCTGGAGACGGAGGAAGAGTTCGCCCTGGCCGGTCTGCTGCCAGGCGAACCGCAACAGGTCGGACGCGCGTGCGTGCAGCGGGTCCGACGGCGGGGTGTGCGCGCGTACGCTCGCACAGGTCTGGGCCAGTTCACCAAGCGGTTTCCAGGTGGCGTCGACAGGACCGTCCAGGGTGAGCGCGTCCTCGCCCAGGGCGAAGTCGCCGCGGTGCGCGGACAGCCACGCGAACGCGGCCGCTCCCACCTCCCTGATCTCGCCGACGCCCACCGCACTCACGCCCGGGGCGGTCATACGAGCGCTCCTGCCGTCCGCATGACGCGTGCCGCCTGTACCTGGAGGGCCACGCGGGTGTCGTTGCCGCCCATCAGTTCCACGAAGTCCAGCCCGGCTTCGAGGCCGAGTGTGTCCGGCACTCCGTCGAGCAGGGTGAGCCAGCGTCCCGCTCCGGCGGCTTGTTGCCAGTCCCTGCGGCGTACCGCCCGTACGAAGCCGCGGGCCACGTCGACCGGACGACGCCGGGCGGCGCGGGCCACCGCGCACTCCTGGCCGGGCACCGCGAGCGGCGCCAGGACCGCGAGTTGATGCGTCAGGACCTGCCAGCCGGCCGTGTCGAGCCAGTCGGCGCCGGGTTCGGCGTCGTCGTCCTCGAAGGACGCGCCGGGTGCACCGGGCGCGGCGGGAAGGGGTGTGTCGAGGCGCCGCAGCGTCCGACTCATCGCCCAGTGGCTCCACTTGACGGTGGGTGGCGTGTCGGCGCCGGGCGGGAAGGCCTCCACCGCCTTGCGGAACACGGCGAGCGCCGCCGGGTCGGGCGGAGTGGGGAAGAGTACGTGCGGCAGCAGCAGATCCGCTCCCAACACGCGTACGGCCGCGAGGTCGAGACTTCCCTCCACCTCGTGCACCGTCTCGATGCCGGACATGCGCACGTGGTCTCCACCCCTGAGGGCGGAGACCACGTCGGTCGCAAGGTCCTGCACCGCGCCCTGCAAGAGGGTCGAAGTGCCTGACTGCTCCATTCAGAATGCTCCCGTCGTACGCTCAGCCCTTCTTGGGGCGGGGGGTCGGCGGGGACAGCAGCAGCTTGGTGTCTGCGGAGAGCAGCGCCAGTGCGGCACACTCCCGGCTGTCACGGTAGACGCCGTCGGGTTCGGCGGGGTCCAGTGCCGCTTCGAGGTCGCTCCGGACGCCCGTGAGTTCCTCGATCGTCTTGTCGATGGAAGGCATATCACCATCTCCTCTGGGGTCAGCCATAGCCTCCACAACCAAGGTCACCACATACCCACAAACGCCGCATCTTTTCCCACAAGACACGACAGGACCCACCGTCGACATTCCGGACGGGAGCGTGGGCGGTCTCGCACCCTGAATCCGTCGCGCCGCGTGGTGCAGGCATGCACCGAGAGTGTCCGCACGGGCCGTCCAACTCGGCGCCGACACGCCCGAGTTGCATCGCCGACGGCGAGGGCACCTCTCCGCACTAGTGTCAGGCGCATGCCATCCATGATGATCATCACGAAGTCCCGCTTAGCCACCCTCGCCATCGCCGCGAGCGCCTTCACCATGATCGCGAACAGCCCGGCGTACGCCTGGCCGACCGAGCAGGACGTCGCCACCGCCCGCCCGAATCCGGACGGTGTCCCCGACTGCGCCCGGGCCACCTCCGGCGCGAAAGCGTGCTTCGACGAATTCGGCGACTGGTTCTACATCACCGACCGGCAAAAGGACGGCTATTCGGCCGTCGCCCTGTGGCGGGTCAAGGACGCCAACGGCAGCGTCATGCGCGGCGGGAACGTGTGGAACCGGGACGGTGCGCGCACCACCCGGTTCAAGAACAAGGACCTGCCCGAGGAGTACTACGTCGACTGGGCGTCCTGCGTCGGCGACTACGCCACCAAGGACATCCTCGAAGACGCCTGCGGCCCCATGACGCGGATCATCAACAACTGAGGGGCCCCACCCGGGCGGCCCATGGGGTGTGGACGTCTCAGCGACGAGCCCGTTCGGGAATCTTCGGGAGAACCTTCTCGGCGATGTCGAGGAGAACCCTGTCGTCCGGGAGCGCTCCGGTCGTGCTCCACACCGTGAAGTCGCAGTAGCCGCCCCGGTCATCACGGTCGAGGGCCACGGTCAGCGTCCTGGCCAGGGGGCCGTCCTCGACGGGTCCGCCGGATCCGGCGGACCCGTCGCCTCCGAGGCTGATCTCCAACTTCATGGTGTGATCCGAGGAGAAGATCGCGGGCCGGCCGAGAACCTTCAGCGTCCTGACGTCCCTCTCGTCCCCGTACTTCATCAGCTTCACGTACTGGTCGGTCGTCAGGTCGTTGTAAGTCGCCGAGACATTCACGGTGTACGTCTCGAACCTGACCTCGGCCTCCGGCAGGGCGACCCTCTCATCAGTGAGGGGAGCGGTGTTGTTGGTGCCGGAAGCAGAGCTCGCGGTCTCTTCAGGCGTTCCGAGGAGTGTGGCGAGGTCTGGCCGGTTGAGCACCTTGCACAGCTCTTCACCGGTCACGGGCCGGGGCGTCTTCTTGAAGGCCTGCGGCAGTTCCTCCTCTTCCCCGTCCGAACACGAGGCGGTCTGCTGGGCGGTGTCGTCGGACGGCATCATGTCTGGGCCCAGCCACAGCACGGCGGCGACCGCCCCGAACACGGCCACGGCCGCGACGGCCTGGACCCACGCGTTGTGGTCCTTCTCCGGAGTACTCGGGCGGCTGGGAGGCGGCACCGCTGCGGCCGGGGCAGCAGCGGCCGCAGCCCCGGCGGCGGAGGCCGCCGGAGCCGGGTTCCGGCGTGCGCGCAGAGCCCGGACCACCACCTGGACGCGTATCGCGGTGAACACGAGGAACACCACGCCGAGACCGATCGCGACCCAGTCCTGGTCGCCGACGCCGAGATACATGATGCGTACGCCGAGAACGGAGCCGACGATGATGAGCAGAGGCTCCCGGACCCAGAAGGGCAGGAGACGGAGGAGGAAACCGAGCACCCGGTGATCTCACCAGGCCAACCGCACATTCGCCGTGGTGGAAGCCACAGTTCCGCACCCGTGTGCGACCTGCGGTAACCAAGTGCCGCCGACACCCAGGGCCGACTTGACCGGCCTGTGCCGGATTTACCGGATTGGCGGTGCCGTTGTGCGCACCGCACTGGCTTCAGGGCTGCGCACAGCTCTCGACCGTAACTCAAGCCGAGAACTGTGCGTGGTGCCCCTCGGCAGCTGTCTCTCAGCCAGGTGTCAGCTGTCCGCGGGATGTTCGAGCGCCACCTTCGGCAGCCACCGGGCGAGCGGGGCGGGCAGCCACCAAGCCCACTTGCCCATCAGCTGCATGAGGGCCGGGACGATCAGACAGCGGATGACCAGGGCGTCCATCAGGATCGCCACCGCGAGGCCGAGGCCGAACTGCTGGAGCATCCGGTCGGCACTCAACATGAAGGCGCCGAACACCACGATCATGATGGCCCCCGCCGCCGTGATCACCTTTCCGGTGGAGGCCAGTCCTTCGCGTACCGCGACGGAGTGGTCCTTCGTACGCTCCCACTCCTCATGGATCCGCGAGACCAGAAACACCTCGTAGTCCATGGAGAGCCCGAACACGATCGCGAAGATGAGCACGGGGAGAAAGGCTTCGACCGGGCCCGGCTGGACCCCGAACAAGCCGTGCTGGAACACGAGGGTCATGGCGCCGAGCGCGGCGGTGATCGAGAGCAGGTTGAGCAGGGCTGCCTTGACGGGGATCAGGATCGACCGGAAGACCAGCATCAGCAGCAGCGACGAAAGACCGACGACGACGGCGACGAAGAGTAGCAGCCGCTCGGAGACCGTGTCCGCGAAGTCCTGGGAGGCGGCGGTGGCTCCGCCGACGAGGATCTCGGCGCCGGTTTCGTGCTCCGCCTTCGGAGCCACGTCGTCGCGCAGATGGTGCAGGAGGTCGGTGGTGCCCTCGTCCTGCGGTGCCGTCTTCGGGTAGACGATTACGGTGGACAGGGCGCCGTCCTCGGAGGGCATCGCGGGGCTTGCCGCCGCCACACCCTCGGTCTTGGCCAGCTCCAACTGGACGGCCCTGCCCGCTGCTTCGTCTCCTTGCGTGACGACGACCAGTGGACCGTTGAACCCCGGGCCGAAACCTTCGGCGAGCAGGTCGTACGCCTGCCTGGAGGTCGTCGTCCTCGGGTCGTTGCCGGCATCGGCGAAGCCGAGGCGCATCCCGAGCGCCGGTGCGGACAGAGCCAGCAGGGCGAGGACGGCGACCAGCAGAGACGGCAGCGGGCGGCGCTGCACGGCTGCGGCCAGCGCCCGCCAGCGGCTGCCCTCGGTCTTGCCCTTGGCCTCGGTCCTGGCCGCGTGCTTGAGCACATGGCGCTGGATGCGCCTGCCGAACAACTCCAGCAGGGCCGGCAGCAGGACCAGCGAGGCGGCCATGGTGGTCAGCACGGTCAGGGCCAGGGCGAGGGCCACGCCCTGCAGCGAGCCGAGGCCGAGCGCGACCAGGCCGAGGAGGGCGATGATCACGGTGCAGCCGGCGAAGAAGACCGTGCGGCCGGCGGCGTCCAGGGCTTTGCGGCCGGCTGCGGCCGGGTCGGCGCCCTGAGTGAGCTCGTGCCGGTAGCGGTAGAAGATCAGCAGGGCGTAGTCGACGCCGACGCCCAGTCCGACGAGCATCGTGATGGGCGGCGTGAAGTCGGCGATGGTGAAGACGTGCGAGGCGAGCACGATCAGGCCGAGGGCGGAGCCGACCGCGAAGAGTGCGGTGAGCAGCGGCACGGCGGCCGCCACGAGTGAGCCGAAGAGCAACCCGAGGATGACCAGGGCGGCCCCGATGCCGGCCAGTTCGGCGGTCGGGCTCCCCTTCTCCTCGGCGCCCCGCACGGCCTCACCGCCGACCTCGACCCTCAGACCGTCCGCCTCCGCACTCTGGGCGGTGTCGATGATGGCGGTGACGTCCTCCTTCGGCATGGCCTCGGCCTTGGCGTCGAGGGTGACGGTGGCGTAAGCGATCGTGCCGTCCTCGGAGACGGCGGCGGAGTCGGCGTACGGGCTGCGCACATCGGCGACACCCGGCAGCCGTTCGACCTCGGCCAGCATCTTCTCCACGACCGCCTTGGCGGCGGCCATGCCCTGACTGTCCTTCAGGACGATGTCGACGCTGTCCCCGGCCTGGGCGGAGCCGTGCTTCGTGAACAGGTCGGTGGCCGCCTGGGAATCGGTGCCCGGCAGGGAGAAGTCGTTCCTGTACGCGGAGCCGGCGGCCTGCGATCCCAGCGTGACCGCGACCAGCACGGCCACCCAGATCAGCAGGGCGGCCCAGCGGTGGCGCTGTGCCCAGCCGGCCAGGGATCCGAACCGTCCGCCGCTCGGCCGGTCCGGCCGGCCCGGCGCTGCGGGTGGGTTAAGAGGCGCGGCTGTGCCGCGGGTGGAGGACATGGGTGACACCTCGGATTCAGCGTGAGTGGCCTGGCGTGACGAACGCGCCCACCACGGCGCCGCAGAGCGCGGGCAGGCCGATCGCCAGGACGGCGAACACGACATCGACCTCCACGGCCAGCGCGCCGGCGGCCGAGACCAGCAGAATTCCGGCAGCGGCCCCGACAAGCGCGCCGACGATCGCGGCTGCGGCCCGTCCAGGGAAGGGGGGTGCGTTCATGGCCCCGATCGTGCCTGCGCGACGGGGGCCGAATCGTCCGTCTCCGGCCGACACCCGTCGTACCCCAGGGGATGTACGGCGCCGCCGCGCGGTACCCCAGGAGTTGCGAGGAGCCCGCGGCCGGCCGGGTATCCCCTAGTCCGCCAGCCAGCCCGGGCTGACCAGACCGGACTCGTACGCCAGCACCACGACCTGCGACCGGTCCCGCGCCCCCAGCTTCGCCATGATCCGGCTGACGTGCGTCTTCGCCGTCGACGGTGCCAGCACCAGGCGCGCCGCGATCTCGTCGTTCGTGAGCCCCGCCGCCACCAACTGCATGACCTCACGCTCTCGTTCGGTGAGGACATCGAGCCGGGGATCCGCCCCGGGGCTCTTCACCCGGCCCGCGAACTCGGCGATGAGCCGCCGTGTGACCGACGGGCTGATCAGTGCGTCACCGCGGGCGGCGACCCGCACGGCCTGCAGCAGTTCCTCCGGCTCCGTGTCCTTCACCAGAAAGCCCGTCGCCCCGGCGCGCAGCGCCCCGTACACGTAGTCGTCCAGATCGAAGGTGGTCAGGATGACCACCTTCACCGACGCCAGCCGCGCGTCCGCGGCGATCGCCCGGGAGGCTTCCAGACCATCCATCCCCGGCATCCGGATGTCCATCAGGACCACGTCCGGCTGAAGCTCGCGGCAGGCCGAGACCGCTGCCTGCCCGTCCGCGGCCTCACCCACCACCTCGATGTCGTCCTCGTCCGCGAGGATCGACCGGAACCCGGCCCGCACCAGCCTCTGGTCGTCCGCCAGCAGGACCCTGATCATCGGTCGCTCTCCTCCATCGGCTGTCCTTTGCTCCCGTACGGCAGCCGGGCCCGTACCGCGAATCCGCCCTCCGGCCGCGCACCCGCGGCCAGCTCGCCGCCCAGTGTCCGCGCCCGCTCGGTCATGCCGGCGATCCCGCTGCCGTCACCGGCCCCGGCCGGGCCGGCCGCCGCGCCCCGGCCGTCGTCCTCGACGGTCAGGGCCAGCTGCTCGTCTCCGTAGTGGAGCCGGACGGTGACCCGCCCGGCTCCGCTGTGCTTGGCGGCGTTGGTCAGTGACTCCTGCACGATCCGGTACGCGGCCAGGTCGACCGGGGCGGGCAGCGGGCGTTCCGCCCCCGTGCGTTCGATCCGCACCGTGAGCCCCGCCGGTCTCGCCGAGGCTGCCAGCTCGTCCACCCGGGCGAGTCCCGGCGCGGGTGCCGTGGGCGCTTCCTCATCGACCCGGCGCAGCACCCCCAAGGTGGCCCGAAGCTCGCGCAGGGTCTCCCGGCTGCCCGCTTTGATGGCGCCGAGCGCCTCCCCGGCCTGCGCGGGATCCTTCCTCAGCCGATGCAGCGCCGCACCCGCCTGCACATTGATCATCGAGACGTTGTGCCCGATCACGTCGTGCAGCTCGCGGGCGATGCGCAGCCGCTCCTCGGTGGCCCGCAGCCGTGCCTCCTCCTCGGCGTAGGCCGCCCGGCCGTGCCGCACCGTGCCGAGAGCCACGACGGCGACCAGCCAGCCGGCGAGCATGAACACCGCCGTGCCGCCGATGTCGCTGCTGCCCGCGAAGGTGCCCGCGGACATGCCGATCACCATCGCCGCCGCGATGGCCACAGCGGCCTGCAGCCGGCCCTGGGCCGCGATGGCGTACAACGCCACGATCGGCACCACCACCAGCGGACCGTCGGTTTCGCTCAACAGGTGGTAGCCGCCCGTGGCCAGCGCCGTGAACCAGCCCACCGCCACCGGATACCGGCGCCGGAACAGCAGTGCTCCGCACACCGCGGCGATCAGCAGCCAGGACGCGATGAGCGAGGGCGTCGAGCACTCTCCACTCCGCAGCAGCTGCCCCTCCGCGACCGCGACCAACACGAACGTCCCGAGGGCGAGTGCGGCGTCGGCTCGGGCGCCACGGAGCAGCGGGAAACGGAGCTGGTCGAACGGGGGCACGCAGTCATTCTGCCCGTCATGCCGATCCGAGGAGGCCGGAGCCCGCTACCCGGCACACGCACCCGGCCCCACGAGGTGAGCAGCCGGCCTCTCTGCCGATGGCGGGGACCGTATCTGTGCATTGTCTGTGATCGACGGCAACCTCCTGCCCCATCGCCGGCCACTAAGGGGCGACACCGGCTCGGTCTTCCAGAACGGATGAGCAATGAACAAGCAGCAGGCCCCACAGCACCGCCGACGCCGGCTTCGGCTCGCAGTGGGTACACCGCTGGCGCTGATCGCCGCGGGCGTCATCGCCTACGGCACGGTCTTCGGGGCGTTCGGCGACGACGCCAAGCCCGAGGCGTCCGCGGCGACGGCCGCGGTTCCCGACAGCGCGATGGCGGCCGTGGCCGCGATGCAGCCGGGATGGAACCTGGGCAACACACTGGACGCCATCCCCGACGAGACGTCGTGGGGTCAGCCCCGCACCACCAAAGCCCTCCTGGCCAAGATCCGCGCCCAGGGCTTCAAAAGCATCCGCATCCCGGTGACTTGGAGCGACCACCAGGGAGCCGCGCCGAACTACACCATCGATCCGGCGTACTTGAGCCGGGTCAGGCAGGTCGTCGACTGGGCGGTCGACGAGGGCTTCTACGTCGTCCTCGACGTCCACCACGACTCCTGGCAGTGGGCCGGCAAGATGTCCACCGAGCACGACAAGGTGCTGGCCCGCTTCGACACGACCTGGAAGCAGCTCGCCACGGCGTTCCGGAACGAGTCCGCCAAGCTGGTCTTCGAGAGCATCAACGAGCCCAAGTTCGACAACGCCGACAACGCGCGCCAGGCCGAGCTGCTCAACGAGCTGAACACGTCCTTCCACAAGGTCGTGCGCGCGTCGGGAGGCAACAACACCAAACGCCTGCTCATGCTGCCCACCGAGGTCTGCACCCCCGACCAGCGGCTGATGGACAATCTGGCCACCACGATCAAGTCGCTGCACGACCCCCGGCTGGTCGCCACCGTGCACTACTACGGCTACTTCCCGTTCAGCGTGAACGTCGCCGGCGCCACCCGCTTCGACGCGCAGGCCCGCGGAGACCTGGACAAGACGTTCAAGCGGATGCGCGACACCTTCGTCGCCCGGGGCATCCCCGTCGTCCTCGGCGAGTACGGCCTGCTCGGCGACGACCACGGTCCCGGCGCCGTGGAACGCGGCGAGATGCTGAAGTACTTCGAGGCGCTCGGTCAGGCCGCCCGGAGCAACAAGGTCACCACCGTGCTGTGGGACAACGGCGCCTTCTACGACCGCGCCAAGCAGCAGTGGAAGGACCCGGCGCTCTTCCGCCAGATCAAGTCGAGCTGGACGACGCGATCGGCAACCGCCTCCTCGGACAGCGTCTTCGTACCGAAGTCCGGTCCCGTCAAGGACCGTACGCTCACGCTGAACCTGAACGGGACCGCCTTCAAGGCTCTCAAGCAGGGCACGACCAAGCTGGCCAGCGGCCGGGACTACACCCTCTCCGGCAACCGGCTCACCCTTAAGGCGACCGCTCTCACGCGGCTCGTCGGCGACCGTTCCTACGGGGTCAACGCGACGCTCCAGGCCGAGTTCTCCCGAGGCGTCCCCTGGCGGATCCAGGTGATCTCCCACGACGCCCCGGCGGAGTCGAGCACGACCGGAACGGCCGGTTCGTTCCGCATCCCCACGCAGTTCCGGGGTGATGTGCTGGCGACGATGAAGGCCGAGTACGCCGACGGCGGCAACGCCGGTCCGACCAGTTGGACTCCGTACCAGCAGTTCAACACCGCCTTCGCGCCCGACTACGCCAAGAAGGAGATCCGCCTCACCTCCGCCTTCCTCGACGCGGTGAAGGACAACGCGCGGGTGAAGCTCACCTTCCATTTCTGGAGCGGCGCGACGGCGACGTATCACGTGACCAAGTCGGGAAGCGCGGTGACCGGTACGACGTCCTGAGCTGAGGCCACCGCCCCCCCCGGGAGGCTCCCGGGCGGGCGGCCCCGGACCGGACCCTTCTACTGTGTCCGCAGCGAGCAAAGCCCGGTCACGAGGAACGCCATGTCCGAAAGCCCCGCCCCGGCGCAGTCCCCGGGAACCAGCCGCAGCACCTCGGCGACCATCCCGCCGAACATTCTGCGCTGTCTCACGCCGGTCACCGACGGCTACGGAGTCGACCTACGGCCCGAGCTGAGCCGGGTCGGGCTGGACGAGGCGATGATGGGCTCGGCGGCGCTGCGGGTCTCCTACCGCCAGGGCAGTGCCGTCATCCGGCGTGCGCTGGAGCTCACCGGTGACCCCCACCTGGGGCTGCGGGTGGGTGCCGCGCAGCACCTGACCTCCTGGGGCCTGCTGGGGTTCGCCCAGATGGCCGCGGAGACGCTGCGGGAGGCCATCGAGACGGGCGTGCGCTTCCAGAACCTGTCCGGGGCGATGGTGGTCTGGTCGGCGGAGCAGGAAGAAGCGGGCTATGTGCTGCGGGCCGAGCTGCCCGACCCCGCTCTCGATCCGGCGGTCGCGGTCTTCCTGGCGGAGGAGGCGTTCGCCAGCGTCGTCGCCCTCACACGGCTGAGCTCCGGGGAGGAATTCGCCCCGCAGAGCGTCGAGTTCGCCTTCCCCGCCCCAGGCCGCATCGGGCCGTTCACCGACCTGTTCCGCTGCCCCGTACGGTTCGGCGCCGCGCATAACCGCCTGGTGTTCCCCACGGCATGGGCCGGGCGGCCGATGCCGGGCCGCGACCGGGTCACCTACACCGGTGTCGTGGAGCTGCTGGCGGAACAGGTGGCGTCGAGGCGCGATCAGCAGGATCTGCTGGAGATGCTGGAGATCTCGATCGCGCAGAGCCTGCCCGACGTTCCGTCCTTCGTCGAGCAGGCCCGACGGCACGCCTCCAGTGAGCGCACGCTGCGCCGTCGGCTGGCCGAGTGCGGAACGACGTACGAAGCGGTCGTCGACGGAGTGCGCCGCGAGCGGGTCGAGCAGCTGCTGCGCCGACCCGAGCTGACCCTGCGGGACATCGCCCGCCAGGCGGGCTTCTCCGACGTACGGGCACTGCGACGGGCGGTGCACCGCTGGCACGGGGTGAGCCCGGCCCGGCTGCGCGAGGAGGGCCCGGAACATTGACGGGAGTGCCCACGCCCATCAGCGGGCCACCGGGCCTCCGTGTCAACGTGTGCGGATCCAGATGGTCTTCTCCCTGGTCCACTGCGCGAAGGCGCCGGTGGACTTCTCCGCGCCGCCGAACCCCGACTGCTTCCACCCGCCGAAGGGGGTGGTGATGTCGCCTTCGCTGTAGGCGTTGACGGAGACCACCCCGGCTTCGATGCCCCGCGCGAGCCGGAGCGCGGCGTCGAGGTCGCGGGTCCACACCGAGGCGGCGAGCCCGTATTCGGTGGCGTTCGCCATCCGCACCGCCTCGTCCTGCGAGGTGAAGGTCTGGACGGTGACGACAGGGCCGAACAGCTCCTTGGTGAGCACGTCGCTGCCTTCCGGGACCCGGCTGATCACGGTGGGCGGGTAGTAGGCACCGCGCGGCGGCAGGCCGTGCGGCAGCCCGCCGGTGTGGATGTGGGCTCCGGCGGAGCGGGCCGCGTCCACCGCCGTCGCGACCCGGTCGAAGGCGGCACGGCTGATGAGCGGCCCGACCTGGGTGCGTGCGTCGGCGGGATCGCCGATGGTGAGGTTCTTCGCGGCGGCGGTGAACCGGTCCAGCACCTCCTCGGCGATGCTGTGGTGGACCAGGACGCGGGAGCCGGCGGTGCAGTTCTGCCCCATGGTCAGGAACGCGCCCTCGATCATGTTGTCGATCAGTTCGTCGCCGTAGTCGAGCGCGTCCGCCATCAGGACCTGGGGACTCTTGCCGCCCATCTCCAAGGAGACCCGTTTGAAGTTGGTCTCCGCCGCGTCGGCCAGGATGCGGCGTCCGGTGGCGGTGGATCCGGTGAACGACAGTGCGCGCACGAGGGGGTTGCGGGCGAGCGCCGTACCGGTGACGGTGCCGTGGCCGGGCAGCACGGTGAGCACACCGTCCGGCAGGCCCGCCTCGGCCGCCAGAGCGGCCAGGTGCAGGGTGGAGCGCGGGGTGGCCTCGGCGGGTTTGAGCAGCAGGGAGTTGCCCGCGGCGAGCGCGGGCCCGACCTTCCAGGCGGCCATCGCCAGCGGGTAGTTCCAGGGCAGGATCGCGGCGGCCACCCCGACCGGTTCGCGGCTCACCAGGCCCAGGCTGTCGTGACCGGTGGGGGCGACGCGGCCGAAGACCTTGTCGGCCGCCTCCGCGAACCAGCGGATCGACTCGATCGCCGCGGGCACGTCGCCGGTACGGCACTCCGTGATCGGCTTGCCCGCGTCCTCGCAGTCCAGCCGGGCCAGGAACCCGGCGTGGCTCTCCATGAGGTCTGCCAGGCGCAGCAGGACGGCGGCCCGCTCCCGCGGAGAGCGGCCGGCCCACACGCCGCTCTCGAAGACCTTGTGTGCCCCCGCTCGGCGGCCAGCACGACGTCCTGTTCGCTCGCCGCCGGTACGGTCGTGATCAGCTCACCTGTCGCGGGATTGACGACGTCGAGCGTCTCAGGGTCACCGGTGATGTGCGTTGCGCTCATGCTTCCTCCACCAGTTCCCACCGGCCGCCGGCCTGGCGGGCCAGTCCCCTGCGGCGCAGGTCCTCCAGATAGCGGGCCATACCTCGCTCACCGCGCTTGCGGAACAGCGGGAAGAGCCGGGGCAGCAGGTTCGGCGCCAGCAGCGCGCACCGCACCAGCCGGGACTCGCCGGGCCTGGCGTAGGACTCCAGGCGGGGCTTGTCCAGCAGGCTCACAGCCGCTCGGACGACATCGGACGGCTGCTGCGGCGCGTCCTGGAACTGCATGGAGTTCCCGCCGTCGACGGCCTCCTGGCGCAGCATCCGCGTATCGGTCGCCGACGGCAGCACCGAACCCGCCATGATGCCCTTGTCCCTCAGGTCGAGGCCGATGGCGAGCATCGCTCCCCGCAGCCCGAACTTCGCGGCGGTGTAGATGGGGGTCTCGCCCAGCGGGAAGATCCCGCCGAGGGACACGGTCGTGATCACCCGGGGGTCGCCGGACGCCCGCAGCAGCGGAATGGCGAGCCGGGTGGTGACCAGCGGGGAGACCAGGTTGAGGTCGATCTCCAGCTCGATGCTCTCGACGCTGCGCGCGTCGAACCGTTCGGAGCTGGTCATCCCCACGTTGTTCACCAGGACGTCGATCCGGCCATGGGTGGCCGCGACGCCGTCGAGCATCCGCTCCACCCCGGCACGGTCCAGCAGGTCGCAGCCGAGCCCCAGGTGCCCGCTCCCCGGCAGCTCACCGGCGGTCCGCCTGGCCCGCACCTCGTCGATGTCGACCACGACGAGCCGGGCACCGCCCGCGGCGAAGCGGTGGCACAGGGCGCTGCCGATGCCTCCGGCGCCGCCGGTCACCAGGATGACCTTGTCACGGAAGTCGTACGTCATGACGCCACCGCCTCCTGCCGCGGGGACGTGGCCCGAGGCGGCAGGCCCGCGGTACGCCAGCCCATCCCTTCGGCAACCTTGCCGAGGTACTTCACGAAGGCTTCGCTGTGGACGTAGCCGGTGTGGCGCGGTGAGTCGACGAACTTCAGTCCGCCGGACAGGTCCGGCCGGTCGCCTCGGATCATGCGGGTGAACCGGTCGGCGGTCGGCAGCCCGGCCCCCGTGTCCCGGATGAACGAGGCGATCAGCTGAGCCTGGCTGTCGAAGAGCTGGTAGGCGCCGGAGTTGGTCTCCACGAAGCCGACGCCGAACAGGCCATCGTGCTCGCGGGAGAAGGAGGACAGGTAGAGGTCCGGGTGCTGCTCGTCGCCGAAGTACCGCTGCGCGACAGGGACTTTGTGGACGTATCCCGTGGCCAGCAGGATCAGGTCGAAGTCGTCGCTGGTGCCGTCGGTGAAGCGCACCGTGCGGCCGTGGGTGTGCTCGATGCCGGGCCTGGCCGTGATGTCCCCGTGCTGGAGGTGGTGGATCAGCAGCGAGTTGAGGGCGGGGTGGGTCTCGAACAGCTTGTGGTCGGGCTTTTGCAGACCGAGCCTGCGCGGGTCGCCGTTGAGGAGCCGCAGCAGGCCGCCGAACAGCCTCTGCTCCAGCCACATCGGCAGGTGGGGTCCGCCCGCGGCGATGGTGTCCACCGGCCGGCCGAACAGGTGCTTGGGGATGAACCAGTAGCCGCGGCGCATGCTGATCGCCGCGTGGTCGGCGGCCCGTGCCGCGTCGCAGGCGATGTCCAGCCCGGAGTTCCCCGCGCCCACCACCAGCACCCGCTTGCCCCGCAGTTCGGCACTGCTGCGGTAGGTGACCGTGTGGCGGACCTCGCCGGTGAAGTCGCCGGGCAGATCGGGGACGTTGGGGTGCCACTGCGCCCCCGTGCAGACCACGATCTGCCGGTGCGTGCTCGCCCGGCCGTCGGCCCGGGTGACCGACCAGGTCCCGTCCGGATTCTTCTCGACGCCGCGGACCTCGGTGCCGAACTCGATCCGGTCCCGCAGCCCGTACGCCTCGGCGAACGACGTCAGGTAGGACAGGATCTGCCGGTGCGGCGGATAGTCGGCGAAGTGGTCCGGCATCGGATAGCCGCCGAAGCCGGAGAGGGTCTTGCTGGAGATGAAGTGGGCCGACTCGTACATCGGGCTGCCCGGGTTGTCGATGTCCCACAGCCCGCCCGGTCCGGTGTGCCGCTCGATGTGCGTGTACGGCAGGTCGCGCTCGGAAAGCGCCCTCGCGACCGCCAGTCCCGCGGGTCCCGCACCGATCACACAGGTGTCGTACTGGTTCTCGCTCACCAGCCCGCCTCCTTCCTCGGATGTCTCAGGTGCCTGGAACCTATGCACCGGACGGCCGGCGGGAACTGACTCCTACGGCCACAGAGGGGACCGCAGCGGCCAGCGGGAGGCCGCCGCTGCCCGGGGCGCCGAAGAGTGCGGCCCCCTCGGTACGGGGTACCGAGGGGGCCGCGGGTGCCGTACGGGCGGTGTCGCCGACGGTGTCTAGCCGTGGTCCCGGCACTGGTTGGACGGGTCGCAGGGGCGCGTCCACGGGTTGGCGGCGAGGGCGGGCGTGTTCAGGTCCGTGTCGAAGTGGAACTGGGCGGCCGGATCGTCGGCGGGCTGGTACAGCCGCCGGTTGATGTGGTTGGGGTTGGGCACCCACTGGTCGTAGGTGAAGGTGGCGGTCTCCGGCCTGAGCCTGTCTCCGTCGGCGGTCGCCGTCGTCCGGTAGATGCGGACGCCGGTGATCGCGTAGTTCGGGATCTGGTGGGTGTAGGCCCACTCGTCCTGGCTCGCGTAGTGGTTGTACAGATCGGCGTTGCCCCGGATCTCGTCGGGGACGTACAGCGCGTTGGGCGCCCACGTCGGGTCGATCGTGTAGACGAAGGTCTCGGCCATCACCTCGTGCGTGGTCGGCAGACAGCGCGCCATCAGCCAGTTCCCGATGCCGGGGATGAAGCCGTAGAGCGCGAGCTCGCCGGACGAGCAGCGCGGCTGGGCCGCCACCGTCGCCAGGTTGGCCAGACCCTGGCTGCGCGCGAACTGCTCCGCCACGCCCACGGTGCCCGTCGTGGAGACGTAGCCGCTGTTCATGGCCCGGTCCCCTTGGACGTGGGCCTGGAGGTCGTAGTTGGTGCCGCGTGCGGTGAAGCCGTTGTTGAAGATGTCGTTCGGCTCACGGGAGTCGCCGCGGAAGAGGTCGCGGGGGAACGACCGCTCCGACAGGAGGTCGTTGTTGTGCAGGTTGGGGCAGGTCCCGGAGGACGACGCCTCCCCCGAGCCGGCCCCTCCCGGGCAGGGGAAGTCATCGGCGTGGGCGCTCGGCAGCGAGCCGAGGGGGCCGGCGAGGGTGGCGATGAACGCGAGTATGAGCGCGGTCAGGACGGATGCGATCGTGTACGTGCGGGGTCGTTGATGGGCAGTCCCTGAGGGTGACGCCGTGACATCTGTTCGGATCATGCGCTCTGATCTCCAGACGGTTGGTTGCCGGAACTCGGGAACATCCCGGGCCCCTGCCTCACGCCGGCAACCGGAACGTTGTTCGACACCCGCCTGCCATCAGGAAAATCAAAGGGCCGGACGTGGTACTGGGTGCGCTGGGAACCGTGCCGTGCGTGAGAGCCTCCGGCGGCACAGGGGGGAGAAAAATGTGCCGCCGGAGGCTGGGCCCGTCGGTCGGCACTAGGGGGGAAGCGTGCCGCCGTCGGGCTGTGGGTGCCCGCTCACCGGACCGCCGGGCGTGTTCGACGCCGGGGGTCTGGGCCGGCGATACCCAGACTGGCGGGCACGGCGTTGATCGGCACCCCGGTCGATCACAAAAATCAACCGCCGCAGAACGGACGTCGGCGTCATCGATTCTGTGTCGCTGTCATCGGAACCACACCGGGGCGGAGAACGTCAGCAGGCAGGGTAGGGAGCACTCCCAAGAAGCCGTTCGCTCCAGTCATGCTCGTACGTCGGCGACGTCCCGTATCAGAAGGTGTGCGACCAGTGAGGCGATGACTCGGTCCCGGGTTCGGCCGGGCTCCTCGGCCGGCATGCTCACCCGGTCTCGGCGGAGGAGGGAGCGAGCCCCTTCTCGGGCGATGCCTGCGTGCCGGCCACCGTCATCCGCAGCAGGGGCAGCGAGGCGACGACGGTGCCGAGCGCCAAGGCGATGCCGAGCACGTCGGCCCCGGCGGCGTCGAGGACGGCTCCGACGGCCAGGGGTCCGATGCCGGTGCCCAGGGCGCCCGCCCCGCTGAGGGAGGCGACCAGGCGTCCGGTCGGGTCGATGAGCGCGGCGGCGGCGAGCATCTGCACCAGGACGGCCAGCTGGCAGGCCTGCCAGAGGACGGCCGCGACGGTGAAGAGCACGGGGTCGTGGGTGAGGACCAGGACCGCCATCGCGAGTGCCTGCGCCGTGACGAAGACGGCCATCGACCGCATGCGCCCGAAGCGCCGCGCCGCAACCGGCCCCACCGCCGCGCCGACGAGCGCCACGACGCTGGAGATGGCGAGGACGGCCGACACGGCCGAGTGGGACATCCCGGTGTGCTGACGGCCGAGGACCGAGGCGTACGACCACGCGCCCTGGGTGACGGTCCACAGGAGTGCGGTCCCGAGGAGCAGCACCACGGACGGCTTGGCCGCGGTCGGCTCTGCCCTGCCGGCGGGCCCGGTGTCCGCTGTGGCGGGACCCTCCGGGAGCCGTCGTACCAGTGGCCAGGCGGCGAGACAGCACAACGCCATGAGCAGGAAGCCGGCCCCCTCCCCGAGGTCGTGGTTGGCCGCGGGGACGCCCATGATCAGCAGTGCCGTCACCCCGACCGTGCCGGAGATGGTGACGGCGGACGCCTTGTCGGCGTCGTCGGTGGCGGCGAGCGCCGCCGTGGCCGCCGCGTAGACCGCGCCGAGCCCCGCGCCGAGGACCAGGTTGGCCAGGACCAGGGTCACCGGGTCGACGGCCGCCGCCGCTCCGAGGAAGCCTGCTCCCGAGAGGGCGAGGCCCAGGCGGGTCATCCGCACCCGGCCCGGCCGCGCGGCCCGCTTGGCCAGCAGCAGCGTCACCACCGCCGTGGCCATCAGCTGGCTCGCGGCCACGATCCCGGCGCCGGAGTCCGAGAGTCCGAAGCGGGTCGCGAAGTCGTCGACGAAGACGGGCATCACGTTCGCGCCGCCGTTGCCGAGGGTGACTCCGGCGATGAGCGCCACCGCCACCCCGAAGGTCAGGGCGGAGGCGCCGCGCGCGTTCACCGGACGCTCCGCTGCGAGGAGTTGGGGACTACCGCCGTTCCTCGGCGCCGGGCCGAGTGTGCAACAAGCATGAGAGCCTCAAGTCGGGTTCGGTTCGATGGACACCTGCGGTGGTCAGCCGGCCCAGACGTCTTCCACGTAGTGGCCGGACTCGGTCAGAGCGGCCAGCCAGGCGGTGGCCTCGTCGTCGGCCGCGCCGGTGCGCCCGCGGTAGATCGCCATGAAGGCCTCCCGCACCGCCGGGGCCATGCGACGGCCGTCTCCGCAGACGTAGACACGCCCACCGGCCTCCAGTACCGCCCAGACCTCGTCGCTCTCCTTCGCGATGCGGTCCTGGACGAACCGGGCACCGTCCTCGGGGGCGCAGGAGAAGGTGGGCCGCATGCTGACGGCTCCGGCTGCCTCGGCCGTCTCGAACTCGGTTCGGTGGAGGTAGTCGACGTCGGGGTGGTCGCAGCCGAAGTAGCACAGCAGCGTGCCGGCCGACCGGGTGTGGTGGCGGTCGAGGACGGCGCCGCGGAAGGGCGCCAGACCGGTGCCCGCGCTGACCAGGATCACCGGCACCGACTCGTCCTGCGGCAGGCGGAAGTCCTCGCTGCAGGGCAGCACCCTGGCCTGGACGGTGTCGCCGGCGTGCACGGTCTGGAGGTAGTGCGAGGCGATGCCCAGGAACGTGCCCTCGCCGCCCCGGTGCGGCGCGGCGAGCAGCGACACCATCAGGTCGGCCTCGCCGGGTGCCGCTTCGGCGGACGAGGAGATGGAGTAGTGCCGCGGGCGCAGCACGGGCAGCAGTTCAAGGAAGCGTTCGAAGGGCAGCTCGCAGGCGCGGTAGCGCTCCAGCAGGTCCAGGACGCTGCGTCCGGCGGTGGTCACCTGCTCGCGGAAGGCCTCCGGGTCCGCCGCCGCGAGTTCGGCCAGGGGCCGCTTCTCGGGCGGGCAGGCGGTGTGCTCCGCGAGCACCGCGACCTGCTCCTGGGTGGCCGCGTCCTGCAGTTCCACGAAGTCGGTGAGCAGGCGGCGCAGGGTCAGCGGCCGGTCGACGGGCAGGGCGCCCCGGGTGCGGCGGCGTGCGCGCAGGCGCACGGTGCGGTCCAGGTCGAGGCCGAAGCGGTCGGCCACCCGTCGTACGAGGACGTCCGGGTTGCTCGGGAGCACGGCCAAGTGGTCGCCGGTGCGGTAGGTGACGCCCTCGGGCAGCCGCAGCCTCAGGAATCGCTTGGAGCGGCCCAACCCGTTGCCCATGTCGACCAGTTCGTACGCGTCGAGCACCTCCATGGGCTGTACGCCGTGGCGTGCCGTGAGGCCGCCGATGACCGAGTCGGTCGCGTCCTCCAACTCGTACAGTCCCGCTTCCTGGTCAGCGGCCGGCTCCTGCGCCGCTGCGGCGGCTCCGTACCGCTCCAGCAGGGCGGTCCACAGGTTGCCGGTCCACCGGTCCACGGTGCCGGCGAAGTCGCCGGCGGCGTCCGCGGCGCCGCGCTCCAGCAGTGGGGTGGCGCCCGCGGCGGTGAGCCGCTCGTCGATGAGGGTGGGGACGCGCTGGTAGGTGGCGGCCCAGTTGCGGTCGCCGACGCCGAGTACGGCGTACTGGAGGCCGTCGAGCGCGCCGGGCTCCAGGCCCTCCAGCCATGCGACGAATTCCGTGGCGTCGTCGGTGGGCCTGCCGTTGTAGGAGGCGGCCACGATCACGACCGGTCCGTCACCCGGGGAGAGCTTGCCCACGGCGTCGTCGAGGGGAGCGACGGACGGGGCGAAGCCGTGCTCGTCACCGTCCGCCGCCAGGTCGCGGGCGATGCCCGCACAGGTGCCCAGGTTGGAGCCGTGCAGGAGGGTCAGCGCGGTGCCGGTGGCGCGCCGGACGCCGAGCCCGTCCTGACCGGCGGGAGCGCTGCTCGCTGCGACGGGTGCGGCGGCGGGCAGGCGGCGCTCCCCGGCGGCACGCCGGGCCAGGTTCAGCGTGAACTCGTCGGGCTTGAGGGTGAGCGACTGCTTGATCTTCAGCTGGTAGTTGGTGTGGTCGATCAGGCGGTAGCGGTGGATCAGCAGCGCGAGGACCAGCGTCGCCTCGTGCAGCGCGAACTGGCGGCCGATGCAGGCGCGTTCGCCGCTGCCGAACGGCTTGAACAGGTGGACCGGCCGCTCCTCCTCCCGCTCGGGCAGGAACCGGTCGGGGTCGAACAGCTCGACGTTCTCGCCCCAGGCGGGGTCCCGGTGCAGCTGCGGGATGAGCACCTGGATCGAGTCGCCCTTGCGCACGGCGTACTTCCCGCCGATGACGGTGTCCTCCAGCGGCTCCACGGCGTACGCGGGGGCCGTCGGCCACAGCCGCAGGCCTTCGTTGAGCACCTGGCGGATGTACGTCAGCCTGCCGATGTCCCCGTAGTCGGGCTCGGGGGCGTCGGAGTCGCCCCACAGCGCGTCGACCTCGGCCTGGGCGCGGGCGAGGACCTCGGGGTGCTTGGTCAGGTAGTACAGGGCGAAGGACAGGGCCCCGCTGGTGGTCTCGTGCCCGGCGATGAGGAACGTGATCGCCTGGTAGCGGATGTTGACGTCGTCCAGGGGCTCGCCCGTGACCGCGTCCGGGGTGTGCAGCATGCGCCCGAGCAGGTCGTCGGTGCTCGGGTCGCCGGAGGCGCGGCGCTCTCGGATCACGTCGTCGACCAGATCCTTCATCAAGGTCACGTCGTTGCGGAACTGCTCGGCCTGCTTCCACTTGAAGAGCTCCGCGCCCGGGATGGACTCTCCCTTGGCCTGGGCAAAGCCGAGCGCTCGCGACAGGGCGGTGACGAAGGGGTGCGGCTCCTCGCGGCCGAAGGAGTCGAAGTCGTAGCCGAAGCCGCACAGGCCGATCGTGTCGAACGTCAGCCGCGTCATGTCGCCGGCCACGTCCACGGGCTCCGTCCCGGCCGCCCGGTCCCACTTCCCGATCAGCTCCCGGGCCACCTTGAGCATCGTCGCGTGGTAGCCGCGCATCGCGCCGAGCGAGAAGGCCGGCATCAGGATGTCGTGCGCCTTGCGCCAGTTGGGCTCGTCGTTGAAGGCGGTGAAGAGCCCGTCGCCGCCGATCTCGCGAAGGATCACGAGGTCGGGGTGCACGTTCTTGCGGAACCGGCTCTCGTCCGCCAGCTCGGTGACCAGGTCGAGGCCGGAGGCGAAGTTGATCTCGTTGCCGAAGATGCGGAGCTTGAACAGCGGTCCCAGCTCCTTGGCCTCCTTCATCACGTAGAGCAGGCCGTCGGCGCCACCGGGGATGTCAAACGCGTGACCGACCAGGGGCAGGGCCGGGCGCTGTGGGATCGGCTCGGTCGCGGGCAGGGTCTCGTGGGTCATGAGCTTGCCTTTCGTTCGGCGGAGGCTGTCGCTGGCCAGAACCGTACAGGCGACATTGTCAGTCGACAATGTCGATCGATCGTGTTGACTGACACAGTCGACTGATGGAACCCTCGGAGACCTTGAAACGTCCGGCCCACCCAGGCCGTGAATCTGACCTTGTCGAGCGACCTGTTCGCCAGACTGAGTCGCTTAGGATGCCGTCATGGCTCATGTATCCGCGGCTGAGCGCCGCCCCCAACTGATCAAGGCCGCCATCGACCTCATGAGCAGGGAGGGCGTTGCGGCCGGCAGCACTCGCGCCATCGCCGCCGAGCTCGGCGTGGCTCAGGCGACGGTGCACTACACCTTCGGCACGAAGGAAGATCTGTACCGGGCCGTCATGGAGCAGCTCACCCAGGACCTGATCACCCAGGTGGAGCGGGCGGCGCCCACGGACAAGGGCTTCGAGGACACGATCGTCACGCTCGCCGAGGCCCTGTGGCACACCGTGCTCGCACAGCCGGCGTCGTACCAGCTCCTCACGGAACTGTCCATGTTCGCCCTGCGCACGCCCCATCTCCAGGAGGCCCTGCAAGGCCACACCCGCGACGTCTCGGCCGTGACGGCGAAGCTGATCAGCGAGGCCGCCGAACACACCGGGCACCAGCTCGCCCAGCCCGCCGAGACGATCGCGAGGTTCTTCCTCGCGGGCTTCGACGGGCTGACGATGCAGCACCTCTCACTGCCGGACGAGGACGCCGAAAGGGTCTGCCTGCGGGCTCTGATCTCCGCCGTGCTGGCCATGGCCTGAGGGCGCCGGCGACCGGTGGGAGCGCGCGAACAGCACGTCACCCCGCCGGGCCGGCCGCCCGGCGGGGTGACGTGGATACTCGATGACGGTTCGGGCCGTCAGCAGGTGGAGTTGGTCTGGGTGAGCAGGCCCATCCGCCAGGGCAGCGAGTTGTAGTCACCGCCGGCCTTGGGGTCCAGGCCTTGGTAGACGTACTGCATACGGCAGGGGTCGATGGGGAGGGTCTGGTCGTTGCCGGCGCGGACCATCTCGCCGTGGCTGATGTCCTCGGTCCAGGCGCCGCCCGGGAAGGTGACGTTGCTGCGGCCGGCGAAGGGTTCGTCCCACGTGTGGGCGAGGGGGGTCCAGCCGCCGGTGAGGCTGGTCGAGGTGAAGGAGCGGAAGTGGCGCCGGCCCGTGTTGTTGCCGATGGCCTCCTGAAGGAGCAGGTACTGGTTGGTGCCGGCGACCTTGTACACGTTGGTCGCCTCGAACAGGTTGTTCTTGGTGTCCGACATCACGATCTGCGTGTTCCCGAAACCGTTCGGGAAGTTCCCCAGGCTGGTCTCGGCACGGTAGATGTGGCCGTTGTCGTCGCTGAAGAACAGGTGGCAGTTGGCCGAGTCGCAGATGACCCAGAAGTCGATCCAGGTGCCGTTGCCCTTGTTCTCCGTGACGATCGGCGGCTCCTTGTCGATGAAGGTGCGCGGCGCGGACCACGACTTCGGGTCGGCGGGGTTGGAGCTGGTGGAGTAGGTGGGCGCGGGGCTCTGGTAGACCATGTACCAGAGGTTCTGCGGCGCGAAGTAGAACACCTGGGGCGCGGCCCGGTAGCCCGGTCCCATCGGCGACTGGTCCAGGTACGAGTGTTGTGCCGACCCTGCCTGTGACCAGTCACCGAAGCTGAACTGCTCCAGCCCGTAACCGAAGTTCGGGCCCACGGCCGAGGCGTAGACCAGCCACTGGTTGTTGTGGCGGATCACCGAGAAGTCCTTGATGGCCACGGCGTTGGGGGGGGGGGGCGGGGGGGGGGGGGGCCGCGCCCCCCGCGGGGGCCACCAGGAAAAAAAACCCCCCAGGGCCCCCCCCCCCCCCCAAACCGCGCGGCAACACTTCAGCACCTCGGTTG